>CALWJA010000038.1 GCA_944380875.1 uncultured Clostridia bacterium | reverse complement strand
TGAAATGACAAATAGAGCTATAATTTGGGCAAGAAAAAAGTGATTTATTGCTTAGACTCATAATATTAATTGCTGGTGTGGGTTCAAGTCGAACAGCAAAAAAGAACAGGGCGCTTTTTTAGTTTCTGATGGCAGACTGAGTCCGGGTGCGATTTGCATTTCGGACTCAGTTTTATTTTTTCGGCCAATGACATTTGAAGAGGAAAACAAATAACACGGGTTTCTGTGTTGTTGCTTTTATATTCTTTAATATCAAAGTGAGAAGTTAAAACGAAGAAGGTTTTGGTGCTATAATAAATCATATTTTGATGACGATAGGTTATGAATTTATAATTTAGCCTATAGCCTTAAGAGGAAGATCATTCCTGTTATATTGACAAAATAAAGCGTTTATATTAATCTTAATATATAGTTTTTAATACTATTTGCTTGATACTTATTTTGTCAGTAAAGGGGATATACGGATATTTTGGAAAGAAAAGAAAGAGCCAGAAGCAGGAAACGCCGCTTGCTTCGTTTGCCTGTATATACAATTGGAGAAGAAATTGTGAACGCTATAACCCATGGCTTGGGAGCCGTCATGGCCCTTTGCGCTTTTTTGGCCTTAGTACTTTCAGGCCCCAAAACTGCCTTAGCTGCTACAAGCCTTTCTATTTATGGCGCAAGCATGTTCCTTTTATATCTTGTATCCTGTTTGTATCATGCTTTGGCAGTTAACAGGGCTAAAAAGGTTTTTCAGGTGTTAGATCACTGCACCGTGTATGTTTTGATTTCGGGAACCTATACGCCAATTTCCCTTTTAAGTATTGGCGGGGCCACGGGTATTTTCCTTACGGCGTTTGTATGGGGCGTATCTATTCTTGCTATTGTGCTGAACGCTGTGGATATGCGGAGGTTTCGTGTTTTTTCCATGATATGTTACATTGCCTTGGGATGGTGTGTAATTTTCTTTCTACGTCCCCTTGTGCAGAGTGTAGATACCCACTCTCTGGTTTTTCTGGTTGCAGGCGGTGTTTTATACACTGTAGGAGCTATACTGTATGGTCTGGGAAGAACCCATAAGTATATGCATTCTGTTTGGCATGTGTTTTGTTTGGGCGGAAGCATTTTTCATTTTCTGGTAGTTTGGCAGATATGCCTCCAATATTCTGCCTGATACATGTAGATTTCATTGAGAATTTACAATTCTGTCAAGCATCTTTTCTGTAGACATGGTATACTGTAACCACTATTAGAAGAGGTGGTATTTGTGGAGATTCTGCAAAGTGAGATGTCCTTTGAATCTAAAATGGATGGCGAACGGATCTTTGTGCGGATTAGTGAGCCCGCAGAAAAGAATGCGGTGAAAGCTGTGTTGCAGATCGTGCATGGCATGGCGGAACACAGCCTTTTATATGTGGATTTTGCGAATTTTTTGGCTTCTCATGGCTATGCAGTAGCCATCAATGACCATTTAGGGCATGGCAAGTCTGTTTCCTCTGGAGGCTCATATGGGTATTTCGGCCCGTTGGGAATGGAAGCAGTTTTGGAGGATATGCATAAGCTGTATCGCTTTATGCGAGATAAATATCCCGATGTTCCTTATTTTATGATGGGGCACAGTATGGGGTCGTTTTTGTGCCGGGAATATACGGCCCGATGGGGAACGGATCTATCCGGCGCTATATATATGGGAACTTGTGGCCCTCAAAATCCTGCTCTTCTTGCAGGGGAACTGCGTGTGGCAGAACATTATGTCAAAAAGTTGGGACCTCGTTCCCACCATCCCATATTTGCTAAGCTTTCTACCGAGCGTTTTAATAAATCTTTTGCTCCTAACCGTACATCAGCTGATTGGGTTACAAGGGATGAAATAGAAGTGGATAAATATGTGGCGGATCCTCTTTGTGGATTTGATTTTACTACTTCTGCCTATCGGGAATTAATCTGGCTGCAAAAAACGATTTCTCAGGAGTCTTGGCTGGAGAGAGTTCCTAAACCACTTCCAATTTTGCTGATTTCAGGAGATAAGGATCCTCTTGGAGACTGTGGAAAAGGAATTATAAAGTTAAAACAGCGTTTGGAAAGGACAGGGCATACGGTTCGAATGATTCTGTATCCGGGCGCACGTCATGCGTTGATTACAGAGACAAATAAGGATGAGGTATATGCCGATATTAAGGATTTTTTAGAGTCTCTTGTGATCCCTTTACATGAATAAAGATTTGAATAAAACAGGGCTTTTGTCAGGTATTTAAAATTGCTGCCGGAAGCCCTGTTTTTGCATGTTTCTCCTAGACACTGCGTATATTGTAATTGCAGATAAAAAGGAGGAGAACCGTGTATATTACATTCAAATTGAAAAGGGCATTGGCTGTTTTACTGATCGTTTGTTTGGCAGCAGGGACTGTGATTATTGGAGCGAAATTTGAGGAATCTCTTTCGGCTGAGGCTGAAATGGAAGCAGGAATTGAACTCCCTGTAATTATGTATCACGGGCTATTGAAGGATCCTGCCATGCAGGGGAAGTATGTGATTTCACCTGATTTGTTCGAACAGGATCTTCAGTATTTGCAGTCAAATGGATTTGAAACTGTATGTATAAAGGAATTAGTCAATTACGTGAATGGAAAGGGAACACTCCCGGAAAAACCCATTTTACTAACTTTTGACGATGGATTTTATAATAATTACTATTATGCATATCCGCTTGCCAAGAAGTATACTATGAAAATCGTTATTGCGCCTGTGGGAGCATATACGGATAAAGCTACAGCGGAAAATGATCCCCATGCAACCTATTCTTATCTTTCCTGGAAAGATATAAAAGAGATGGCCGACAGCGGCTTGGTAGAATTTCAGAACCATACATATGATCTCCATTCTAATAAAGCCGGCAGGGCGGGTACAAAAAGAGTTGCCGGAGAATCAGAGGAAGAATATAAAAACTTACTTATGAAAGATTTAGGCTCTATGCAGAAAAAATTGCAGGAATGTTTGGGTGAAACGCCCCAGTGTTTTGTATATCCGTTCGGCGCTATAAGTGAAGGGGAGCCGGATATAATCAAAGAAATGGGTTTTCGTTGTACGCTAACCTGTGAAAGCCGAATAAATACTATAGAGAAGAATCCGGAATGTCTTTATGGATTGGGAAGATATCTGCGGGATCCAGATTTATCCAGCAAAGACTTTTTTGAAAAAATTTTAGGAAATTGAAAAAAGCGATTTTCGAATGTCTTATTCTCGGTAAAATATATATTCGTTTACTATTTAACAGAAAATGTATCGGAAACAGACTGCTTTTTCTAGAAATAGGCAGTCTGTTTTTTTATACAAATTTAATGTATTTTTAACAGGAAGGTCTGAAAAAATATATATATCTTTTGTATATTAAAATTGTAGTAACATATGATGTCAAAATACATAAAAAACGCAAAGTGCGTTAGGGTATATTCACATAAAACATCTCTTGCGCATTTTGTGGTAATTGCCTATAATGTAGTATCTGTAAATGAAAAATGTTTTTATCTAAGATTATATACGCATTATAAGAATATATTTCCATTTCTTCCGGTAAGAGTTGGTTGGCTTTTATTGCAGAAAAGCCGGATTGGAAAGGAGACAAATTAAGTATGACAGAAGTACCCTTCAGTGTTCTTCGTAAGACCCGGGTACGGCCTGCGGTTTCTGATATTTTTTTAGTTTATGGTTTAGTGGTATCGATATTTTTGCCTTTTTATTTCACGGTTGCGGCTGTTTTGCTGGTAACCGCTATGGTGGTTTTCAGCAAAGAACGCAGAGCTCGGGTTTTAAAAACGACTGACCGCAGAATGATAGCCATGTTGTTTATTCCGTTTTACATAGCTGCCTTCCATGAGAATCTCAGAGGTATGATGTATGCGGTTTTGATGATTACAGTGGCTGTATGCGGATATTTCCTCAAGAACGTAATGACGCGTTCTCTGTATAATTCTATCTTGGATCTGTCTTGCATTTGCAGTATTGTTTGCGTTTGTATTGCACTTGTCCAAAAGGTGGAAGTATGGACGACCATTCCAGATTTTCGTCCGGCGTCTGTATTTACAAATGCAAATTATTTTGGCGCTATGGCGGAACTTATGGTTTTGGTTTGTGTTTACAGATGCCTCAGTAATCGTACAAACAAATGGTTTTATATGATTACGGCATTTTGCAATTTGTTTGGATTATATCTCTGTGCAAGTATGTCCTCTTTGGCTGCTACTCTTTGCGGCGTATTTGTCATGCTGCTTTTGGCTAAGAAAAAAAGAGCGGTTATTGCATTTTTGCTTTCCGCGGCATTTTGCGGATTGCTGTGCCTTGCTTTTCCGGAATTGTATCCCCGTTTGGATGCTGTAGACACGACATTTGGATACCGTCTTTCTATTTGGAAAGCTTCTATTAAAGGATTCCTTGAGTTTCCTCTATTTGGAAGAGGTCCTGCAGCGTATCCTATGATATGTGATGAATTTGGGAGCTTCCCTTCTTATCATTGCCATAATATTGTTTTGGATGTGCTTTTGAATTTTGGTCTTGTTGGTTTGGTCTGCGGCGTGGTTTTCTTGGGGGTAGTTATTCGTCAGCTCTATCTGCGTTACCGGAGAAATGTCTGCAAAAATATGAGTATTTTGGCTGCCTCCGCTTTAACGGCAGTTATGGTGCATGGCATTACAGACGTGACTATTTTCTGGATTCAGACAGGTCTGTTTTTCATTATGATTTTCTCTTCCATGGGTATTGGAGCGGTCGATACTGTCAAAAAACCATTGCACAGTCTCGGAGATCTGCTTATGCCTTCTGTCGCTCAGAAGCGTCGGTTGAGTGCGGAGTATTTTGAACGGTATGGTCGCTGATTCCTTGGATTTTTGGCGGCATCCCGGTAGGATTTAATGTGATATTCAAAGTAGGTTCTCATATTGCAAAAGGAAGGATTCTGCGATACAATAAAGCAGAATCCTTTTCTTTTTAATATTTATGAGGAAGATAGGTGAAGGTGTATGGCAGAGAAACGTCTTTTGGTTGTTGTGGATTATCAGAAAGATTTTGTAGACGGCGCCTTAGGCTTTCCGGGAGCAGAGAAGTTGGAAGCGCCCATATGCGAAAAGATTCTTCAGTATAAAAATAACGGAGACGATGTGGTATATACCATGGACACGCATGGTGAGGACTATTTAGAAACTTTGGAAGGGAGAATCCTTCCTGTCCCACATACAGTAGAAGGTACACCTGGCTGGGAGCTTTATGGCAATGTCAAGCAGGCTTTGGAAGGATGCCGGGAGTTCCGGAAACCTACGTTCCCAAGCGGAGCTTTGTATGAGTATTTGAAGGGGAAGGCATATGCATCGGTTGAGCTGGTAGGCTTGGTAAGCAATATGTGCGTGATCTCCAACGCCGTGATGGTAAAAGCGGCCCTTCCAAATGCGGAAATTTTTGTTGATAGAAATTGCACAGCTTCCTTTGATGCGGAACTTAATCAAAAGGCGTTGGATGTGATGGCAGGATTTCATGTAAAAATAACGGGGTGAGTACAGTGACAAAAAAAGAAAGGGCATTGCTGGCAGTGGAAGCTCTAAAAAAGGAATATCCTGGCGCTGTGTGTTCATTGACATACCAGGATCCTTTACAGCTGCTGATTGCTACTAGGCTTTCTGCTCAATGTACCGATGCGAGAGTAAATATGGTGACGCCCGCACTCTTTTCTCGTTTTCCCAGTTTAGAAGCTTTTACGGAAGGTTCACCGGAGGAAATTGAAGAATATATCCGTTCTTGCGGTTTATATAAAACCAAGGCGAAAGATATTTATCAGATGTGTTGTATGCTGGCTTCCCAATATAAGGGTATTATTCCGGATACAGTAGAGGAACTGACAAAATTGCCGGGAGTGGGAAGGAAAACAGCAAACCTGGTGGTGGGGGATATCTATCACAAACCTGCTGTGGTGACGGATACACATTGTATCCGTATTTGTGGCCGGCTGGGGCTATCGGAAGGAAAAGATCCGCTGAAGGTAGAAAAACAGCTTTGGCAGGTTCTTCCGCCGGCGGAATCCAGCGATTTCTGCCACCGTCTCGTTTTGCATGGCAGAGCGATATGTACGGCCAGAACAGCCAAATGTGAAGAATGCTGCATGCAAGAATTCTGTAAATATGCTTCTGAGAAGAAATGAAAAAGGAGAAACCGCCCATTAATGCATAGTAAAAGATACAGCTGGTAGTATGGCAAATGGGGAAAACATACTTGTTTAAAGCTGTTTATTATTTTGTGGATTAAAATACTGTATGGCTGGGATGAATTCCGGGAACAGAAAGTCTCAGTCAGAGATAAAATTTTGAAAAGTGGGTTGAATTTTAGCCGAATTAGTGGTATACTATTTCTCGCTGTTAAATTAGAATTGTGGGCCCGTAGCTCAGCTGGGAGAGCGTTCGGTTCGCATCCGAGAGGTCAAGGGTTCGAATCCCTCCGGGTCCACCAGTCGAGAGCCTCGATACGCAATTCGTGTTCGGGGCTTTTCTTTTTTATTTAACTCAGTGCCCGCGCTGATAGTGGTATCTATTTTGTCAACGATTTCCAACGAAGCGCTATGATATTGATACAATGCGTATCCATGTCATAGTGCTTGTTTTTTGCCTATTTACAGGCTTTTGGTTGTTGTTTGGATAGAACAATAATAGGAAAATTCCTGGATTGTTTCCCGGACGAGTATTTTTACAATTAGGCGGTAATTGGTGACAAAGTAGTGTTTAGACTATTTCTGGCTCATTCAAAACCTTATGAAATCCACACCACAGAGTAAATACGAAACCAGGCCTATTAAGTCCATTCATCTTGAGCTTTCACTGATGTGCTTGGTTTTACTATTTCTGTATATGCATAATATGAAAATCATCAACTAAACACAACAGGCCCACAGATTGTCTAGTCTGTGGGCCTGTTGTGCTTAACTTGATTGTTTAAAGGGAGAGCTTAAAGAAATCATTATTTTAGTAATGATATTTTTTCCGTTTTCCTACGATAAATAAGGTGGTAACAACTACAGCCATCATTTCTGCGGCAACAATAGAAAGCCATATGCCGTCGATTCCCCATATGAGTGGAAAAGTAAGAACCAGCAAAATCTGGAATACAAGTGTACGCATAAAAGAAATTAGAGCGGAAACCAAACCATCGTTCAGAGCGGTAAAAAAGGATGAGCCAAAGATCGCAAATCCAGAAAACAGAAATGAAAATGAATAAATGGAAAAAGCTCGCAGTGTTATTTCCAACAGTTCCAGATCATACCCCACAAATAGAGTTGACAAAGGACTTGCGAGAAATGCCGCAAAGATGAACATTGCAACCGCGAAAACCGATAGAATAGCGAGACTTTTTCGGAGCAGCCCTCTTAATTCCCCATAATTCTGAGCGCCGTCGTGATAACTGATTACCGGTGCTGTTCCCACGGAATAGCCGAGAAATACCGCCTGAAATATCATATTGACATACATGAGAACGCCATAAGCCGCTACACCATTCTCTCCGGCATAGGCTAACAGCTGTATATTATACAGCATACTCACGATGGATGCGGAAATGTTGGACATTAGTTCCGAAGAACCATTGGTACATGTTTTTAGTAAGGCCTTTCCGTCAAACTTAGGTTTGGTTAGTTTTAGGAGACTACTGTTTGAACGGCTGAAATAAATTAGGGGAAGAATACCGCCTACACATTGGCTCAATGCTGTTGCTGCCGCTGCACCTTCCAGTCCCCAAGGAAAAACGGCAACGAAAACCGCATCCAATATGACGTTTGTAAGACCTGCTGCAACTGTTACGTAAAGTCCCAGTTTAGGTTTTTCTGCCGTTACAAATAAGCATTGGAACTCATACTGTAAAATAAAAACAGGAATAGCGATCAGGATGATACGTCCATAGGAAACGCTGTCTTCTAGCATTTGTCCCTCTGCACCAAGAATAGAAGCAATAGGACGAATAAAAATGATGCCTATTGCCGCAAGAACGATACCACAGATGATAGAGACAATTACTAACAAGGAAAAAATTTGGTTGGCTTTTTCTTTCTTGCCTTCTCCGATTGTTTTTGCTATTAAAGCACCGCCTCCGGTACCAAACATAAATCCTATACACCCCAGAATCATCAGGAAGGGCATAATAAAGTTTACTGCGGCAAAAGATGTTTTTCCTACATAGTTTGAGACAAAGAAACCATCCACTACTCCGTAAATGGAAGTAAACACCAGCATGATGATGGAGGGTAGTGTGAAACGCAGCAATCTTGGTAAAGTGAAGTGATCAGATAATTGAATCATTGTTTTCTCCCAAACCAGCGGTTTACAATGGCAGTTACCGCGGGCGTTAACTGTTTAATTTCCCAATCCGTGGTATTAATCGTTACATGATAGTTGTGCGGCTCTCCCCATTTGCTGCCAGTAAGAATATCACGGATTTGCTTACGTTGTTTATCGATATTTTGCATTTTCCGCTTTAGTACTTTTGGTGTCAGGTTTTCATCCTGTGTAGCCCGCTCCATACAGCGGCGAATTTTCGCCTGCACATCGGCACAGACAAAAATATTAAACGGGCAGTAATCTTGGAGCAGTACGTCTGCGTTTCTGCCAACAATTACGCAATCGTTTCCATGTTTCGCAATTTCTTCTATTACTCGCTTCTGTTCAATAAGCAGCTCGGTCTGCGCATACTGGACAGTAAGAGAACTTTTGACCGATTGCCGAAAAGTTAAAGGGATGTTTTTCCAACCGTGATTTTCTAAAACAGTAAAAACATAATTGGGGTCGGTTCCAGTGTTATGAGCGATTGTATCGATGATTTCCCGATCGTAATAGTCGAAATTCAGTTCATCTGCCAGTCGTTTGCCCAGTTCCCTACCGCCACTGCCAAATTCACGGCTAATTGTAACAATTCGCATAGTAGTTCCTTTCTCATGCGTTTTAGAGTGTTTTAACCCGGTCTCTTAAGTACAATAAAAATCGTTCGGTGAGTTCAAGATATTTTTGAACGTCCTCCTGTGACCAAGAGGCAAAAATATTATTTTCGATTTCGATCAAACGGAGCGCAGTGCTTTTTGCAAAAACAGCTCCTTTTTCCGTAAAAACTACCTTTTTTGCTTTACCTCCCACCGGTATAAGGTTAATAAAATCCTGTACCTCTAGCTTTCGAATAGCCGAATGCACCGTCTGTTTGCTAAGGCCTGTTTGTTTACAAATATCATTTAACAGACAGCTGCCGCCAGCATTGCATATGGTATAGAGTATCATAGAAACGCTATCAGAAATTCCCAGCTTGAGAGATGCTTCGTGATATGTTGCTTCAATCTCACCAATTAGATGATTATAGCGTTTCAGATTACTTGAACTAGCATGTTCCATAAAAACCTCCTATGTCTGATTTCGTACCAAGTTATAATAGTCCGATTTCGTACAAAAGTCAACCCTAAAAGTTTCAATCTTTCTGGATTGGATTGTACCCTATAAATCTGGAAGGTGAAAAATAAAAATTATCCTTGACTAGGCTTGCGGTTTTTAGTATAATAAACAAGTTGAAAGTTTGCTGGAATAGCTCAGTTGGTAGAGCAGCTGATTCGTAATCAGCAGGTCGCGTGTTCGAGTCACGTTTCCAGCTCCACCCCTTGCAAACAATATAGTTTGCAAGGGGTTTTGTTTTTTCTACATGTTTAATTATTTCACAATCAATAGAATTGAGCCAATTTGTAAAATAGGAATTCTTTTAGGGTATGTTCTAAAGATTTATAATATTTAATTACTCTTGAACATCAAGAAATGCTGTCTTCAGATTATAAATATAGAGAGCACAATTGCTCAATTGTATAATTTTTGTATACATTAGGAGGGATCTTTTTGTTTTTTAAAAGAACGGATTTAGTGGAACTATAAAGTAATTCTATGGAAAGGAGAAAACTACATAAAAATCTATATTTTAACCATAATAACATTCAATAAATTATACAAATGCACAATTATCGTGAAAAAAATAAACAAAAAACGAATAATAATAAAAAATAATTATTTTAATAGCATTAAAAATTCAATTTGACGATTTAAAAAAATGCAGTATCCATGCGGGCTACGCCAAAACAACTGCATTTGGGTTAACCCAAATGGTTATTATGCATAATATGATTGTCTTATAAAACGAAAATATGTTTAATATTGACATATCGTTTTATGGATGCTATAGTAAACACAACATAAATCATAGGTTATCGTTCAGCATAAAATTCTACATTTTATTTGAGTTATGTCTCATTCCCTTTGGGAATGAGAAATTTTTATTTTAAGACTAAAGAACGATAACCTATAGATAAGCGGAGAGAAAGGGAAGATTATTGTTGGAAATCTCTAATATAGTATCTTCACTTGTCAGATAACTAATAGGAGTGTGCTTTAGAAAAAAGCAGTGCGAGGTCTATGTCATGGATCGGCTGATAAAAAGAAATGACAAAAGTAAGGATTAGGAAGGATGGCCGGGCATGAATCAGGAAAATAAGGAAATTGCTGAGAGCCTTAGAAAAGAATTTAAACAATTGCAATCTGATCGATTGATAAAAATTGAGTCCGAACGTAAATTAAGCGAAAAGCTTTCTGTAGGCAGACAAAGGATACGGGAAGTCATAAACGAACTGGTTTCGGAAGGCTTACTCATTAAATACGATTCGCTGGATGCCAATATAATGATTGCGGAATGTTTCGCTTTGATGGATATGGCTACAGATAAAGGGGAGAGTCTTCATAAAAAAGTGATCTTGCAGCCTACGCTGATAACAAGAGATACATTAAAAAGAATCAACGAAAGGAAGGTATTGTAAATGAAGAGCAGAAAAGGGAAAAATGGCTGAGCGCTTTTCTGGCAGCATGTTTGATGCTGGGTACTGTCGGATGCGGCGGATCCATATAAATGATAGGAGGAGGAAATATGGAAGACTATATTTTGCAGGTTAAAAATCTGAAAACCTATTTCTATATGGATAACGGTACGCTGAAGGCAGTAGATGATGTAAGTTTCAATCTTCGCAGAGACGAGACCATTGGCATTATCGGAGAAAGCGGCTGCGGCAAAAGTGTTACAGCCAGTTCTATCCTGCGTATTATCCAGAATCCCGGTAAAACTTTAGCGGGAGAAATCCTGTTTGATGACGGGGAAAAGGAAGTAAATTTGGTAAATTACGGACCGGACAGCAAACAGATGCGTGCTATCCGTGGAAAGGACATTTCCATGATCTTCCAGGAGCCCATGGCAAGTTTGGCGCCTGTATACACAATCGGCGCCCAGATGATGGAAGCGGTTATGGTCCATCAGAAGAAAAAGGATAAAAAAGCGGCAAAAAAGCTTTGCATGGAAATGCTGGAAGAAGTTGGTATGCCGGATCCGGAACAGAAATTTAATTCCTATCCTCATCAGCTTTCCGGTGGCCAGTGTCAGAGGGCTATGATTGCTTTGGCAATGGTAAATCGTCCGAAAATTTTGATTGCCGACGAACCAACCACTGCCTTGGATGTAACTGTGCAGGCGCAGATTACGGCATTAATGAAAAAATTCCAGAAGGAATATCATATGTCCATTATCTATATTACCCATGATATGGGCGTTATTGCCGAAATGGCGGATACAATTGCCGTTATGTATTTGGGAAGAGTTGTGGAATGGGGCTCTGTGTATCAGATCTTTAAAAATCCTATTCATCCATATACCCGTGGATTATTGAATTCCATGCCTGTTTTGGGGCAGAAATCGGATAAACCTTTGAATGCTATCGAAGGAAACGTTCCTGTTCCGCTGGATCCACCGGATGAATGCGGATTCTGCAGCCGCTGCCCGGAAAGAACAGAGGAATGTGATAAGAGTGTGCCGCAGATCCTTGAAGTAGAAGAAGGGCATTTTGTCCGTTGCTTCCACTGCCAGGGAAAACGAAACGGAGGTGAAGCGTAATGCCGGAGAATATGGAGCGTGTCCCTTTGCTGGAAATAGAGGGGCTGAAGAAATATTATCCTATCGAAGCTGGTATCAGCAAGAAAAAGATTGGTGAGGTAAAGGCAGTAGACAATATAAACCTCACTGTTTATAAGAATGAAGTGCTGGGCGTAGTTGGAGAGTCAGGATGCGGAAAAACCACTTTAGGCAGAACGGTTCTCCGGATTATTGAACCTACCGCCGGTAAAGTAAAATTCCATTTTGATGATAAGGAAGTGGATTTTACAGCGCTGGATAAAAAAGAGCTTAGAAAGATGCGCCGGTATTTGCAGATGATCTTTCAGAATCCGTATACTTCCCTGAATCCCAGAATGACCATTTTTGATATTGTGGCAGAGCCTATGCGTCTGGGCGGCGGTTTTACGGAAGATGAAATTTCTGAACGGGTAAAAACTTTGATTAACAAAGTCGGTTTGGAAGTAAAACATCTGAACCGGTATCCTCATGCTTTCAGCGGCGGTCAGCGGCAGCGTATCGGCATTGCCAGAGCGCTGGTCATGGATCCTAAATTTGTAGTAGCAGATGAAGCAGTATCTGCTTTGGACGTATCCATTCAGGCGCAGATACTGAATCTTTTGAAGGAACTGAAGGATGAAAATAACCTGACATATATGTTTATTGCCCATAACCTGAGCGTAGTGGAGCATGTTTCGGATCGTGTCTGCGTTATGTATCTGGGCCGGGTAGTAGAAATGGCGGAAACAGAGGAATTGTTTTATCACCCGAAGCATCCTTATACAGAAGCTTTGCTTTCAGCTATTCCGGTAGCGGATCCTACTGTAGAAAATAACCGCATTATGCTGCCGGGCGAAGTTGGTAATGCTGCCAATCTTCCTTCTGGCTGCTGCTTCCATCCGCGGTGTAAGTACGCATGTGAGGAATGCAAAACGAAGGTTCCCGAACTGCGTGAATTGACTCCTGGTCATTTTGCTGCATGCCATCGCATCGAAGATTTGAAGCTGGAGGGTATTGGGGAGCTGAAAGTAAAGAATTCCAGCAAGTCATAATGTAGGGAGGAAAGCTGCTATGAGCAGAAATGTCAATGTGCATGTAGATGCATCCAAATATTGCGGTAGCCAGGATCATCTTTGGAGATGGATCGGCTATGACGAGTGCAATTACACATATATTCCGGAGGGGAAGGAACTCCTTCGCAAATTTGCAGCCCTGGGGGATGCGCCGTATTATTTCCGTACACATTTCATGTTCTGCACAGGAAATTGCCATGGAACGTATAAATTCGGATCTACCAATATTTATTGGGAAGATCCGGAAGGCAATCCTGTATATGATTTTACCTATTACGATAAAATCATGGATTCCTATATTGAATCCGGCAACAAGCCTTTTGTGGAACTGGGATTTATGCCCCAAGCATTGGTAGATGAAAAATATCTCCTTCCCAAAGAAGGAAACTGGGATCGGTATAACCAGTATAAAGAAGTGGGTTGGACTTGCCCCCCAAAAGATTACGATAAGTGGCATGGGTTCATCAAGGCTCTGATTGCACATCTTCTGGAGCGCTACGGCGAGGAAGAAGTGAAAACCTGGTATTTTGAGCTGTGGAACGAGCCGGATGTTTTCTATTGGAATGGAACCATTTCTGAATACTGTAAGCTGTATGACTATACGGAACATGCTGTGCATGAGGTATGCAGCGAGCTTCGTGTTTCCGGCCCTGCGGTAACCGGCAATTTTGAGCGGGAGTATGTATGTAAATTCCTGCGGGATTTCCTGATGCACTGTAAATCCGGTGTAAATTTCTGTACAGGAGAAGCAGGAACCCGGCTGGACTTCATTACCTATCACGTTAAGGGCGGCGGTTTTCCCTTTGAGATGCATGCAAAAAAGGCAGTTCCCTCTGTGGAAAGACTGGTTTACCGCACGAAGCTAGGCTTGGATATCATCTGTGAATGCGGGTATCAGGGGCTGGAAGTTATCCTTTCGGAAGCGGATCCGGATGGTTGGGCGGCCGGAGGCGTATACGATAACGCCAACATGATCTTCCGGAATACGGAGTATTATGCTACATATGTGGCATCCACATATGAAAAAATTGAGCAGCTTTGCCGCAGATACAATATGGTGGTACGGCCGCTTGCATGGGCGTTCATGTTCCCGGGAGAGAGATGCTTTGAAGGCACTCGTACCTTTACAACCCAGGGTATTGACAAAGCCGTTTTTAACCTGTTTAAAGTGTATGGAACTTTGGGAGATACAAAGCTTGCATTCTTTAGTGACGGTGCGGAAAGCATGGAACAAGTAGAAAAACGGTTCATGAATATGAGAGAAAGAAAGCCTTATACAGGCGAAGGAGAGGAAACGGACATTTCCGGATTGGCTGTGGAAGGAAAAGAAGGGGAAACCCAGATCCTTATTTACAGCCACAATAATGACCGGGATGAAAACGAAAAAAATACCGTTACTCTCACAGTAGAAGGGCTTACCGGTAAAGATATTGTTCAATGCTCTCATTATAGGATTGATGCTGAGCATTCCAATCCTTATGCGGAGTGGAAGCGGCAGGGAGAGCCTTTGTTCCCTGAAGGCGAGCAGTATGACGCAATTAAACAGCGTGACAATTTGGAGAAATTTGCAGAGGATACGGCTGTTTCTGTAAAGGACGGTAAGGTAACGCTGACATTTTCTATGCCTGCTCATGCAGTTTCCTATATTGTCTTAAAGTAAGAGAGCCTTCTTTTTGAAAGGGGACTATGAGGCCATGGAAAAAGGCAGGTCTTGGATGTCGGATGACGAAAGGAAACTTTCGGAATATCTGTGTGCTCTTTCCGGAACAGATTTTACTTCTCTTATGTTGGAAGTATTTCGGAAAAGAGCAGAAAATCTTGCAGATCGTGACCTCTTGTTGGCTTTTTCATCTACCCGTTTTACACAGCCTGCATCTGTGGATCCTGTTACATACCATTTACTACAGGCTGAATTGTTGAAAAAGGGGCGCGAGCATGGTTTCGCGCCCACTTTACTATCTCCCCTCGCTCCCTTTGGGAGTAGCTCTGCGTTTGGATGTGTAAATCAAAATAAAATTATGAGTACCGTGCGGGGGGCGGAGGTTTTGGCGGATCCCACAAATGTATTAGCGGTATTGGCTGCGCTGGGAATCCGAAATGGTGAAATATCTCTTAAGGAAACACATCATTTTTGCGCTACAGCACAGGTTACCCGGGCACAAAGCCATATACCCAAAGGTGCTCTTACCCATTTCGGCCTTTTAGGTCTTGTATCCGAAGGGGTGGATACAGGATCCTATTCCTGTGAAAAAGATATGCTTCTGTGTCATCTCCGGTTTTATGAGTCTCTGCTGGGTGATGCCGGTTCCGTAGTTCTTCATCGCAGGAGCGGTTATCCAGATGAAAATGGTTTTTGGAACCGTATGGTAGAATTTTTAAGCGGGGGTGTTCTTCGCATTCCTGTTACGGTAGGAGAATCCAAAGAAGATAACGGATATTACAGAGGGATCAGTTTCAAAATTTACGGAAATATAGAGGGTACGAAAAAAGAAATTGCCGATGGCGGTTTTGTGGATTGGATGAATAGGATGACAGGAATTCGTAAACTGCGGTGTTTTATAAGCGGAGCAGGTTTGGAACGGCTTATGCTATTTATCAATTTGTGATACAGAAGGGCCCCCTCCGTGTCATAAATATGGGGGGTTCTTTTCTGTTTTAGCACATTCGACTTTTTATCCCAGTGCTTCTTTTACATAAAAGACTATGAAGCGTTCCGTTTTCTGTGGTATACTGAATATCCAGCAAAAAGCAATAAAACGCTGGAAAATACATAATGCAGAAAAAGGACGGAGCGATATGAACGAAAAAGAAGTAGCGGAAATCCGCCGGCGTTTCCGGCCGGAGAAGAGTAACATCACCTGTGTACGCGGGTGTTATGTGAAAGAAAACAGGGAGATTGTGTCCCAGTTTAACCAGTCTTTGGCGCTTACGCCTCAGGAAGAATCGGAAAAAATTTTAACTCTGCTCAAAAAGACCTTATCCGGGACCTTGGGCAAGAATTTAATTGATATTTCTTTTGAAACTCGTCAGGTGATCGACAGCGAAGAACATAGCCTTCTTATGGAGTTGAAGAATTCTGCCCTTCATAATGAGGACGCTGTGCAGGCTTTTTTTGAAAAAATAATAGAAGTGTTATCTTTGGAGGGGCAGTATTTGATTCTCCTATCCCATGATACCTATGATGTTCCCTATCGTGGAAAGGACGGAGAAAAACTGGAGGATGCGTCTTCCGATGTGTTTTCCTATATATTGTGTAGTATTTGCCCCGTTAAGACCACAAAGCCGGCTCTTTGTTATGATGTGCCGGAAAATATGTTTCGCAGCCAGAAAGCGGATTGGTTGGTTTCACCTCCCGAACTGGGGTTTATGTTTCCGGCTTTTGATGACAGATGTGCTAATATTTATGGTGCGCTTTATTATACAAAAAACACGGCGGAAAACCATGGGGAATTTGTGGATAGGGTTTTTCATACGGAAATCCCCATGCCGGCAGAAGAACAGAAGGAAACTTTTCATTCCCTTTTAAGTGAAACATTGGCAGAAGATTGCAGTTATGATGTGGTTCAGACTGTACATGAGCAGCTTTGTGAAAAAATAGAAGAACATAAAGCAAATAAGGAAGAAGGGCCTTTGGCGATATCCAAAAGAGATGTGTGCAGTATTTTGCAGTCCTGTGGAGTGTCACAGGAAAAGATGGTTTCTTTTGAAGAGAAGTATAACGAGGAGTTTGGCAAGGATACAGAGATTCCCCCCAGAAATGTAGTGGATCCTAAACGTTTAGAACTGCGGACACCCGATGTAACGGTTCAAGTAAATCCGGAACGGAGAGATCTTGTGGAAACCCGTGTTATCAATGGTTGCAAGTATATTTTGATCCGAGCGGATGAAGGCGTGGAAGTTAATGGAATCCGTGTGCACATAACCTGATAGTGGGCGGCGGCTTCCTAAAAGGTATGTTATAGGAAGCTGCCCAAAATCTCGAAATTGAGGATTTTTGCTATCCTGTAAAAAGGATTATCTGCAAAAGGTTGTGCAAAGAGAAGATTTTTAATTAGTGGTAAAATCTTTTGTAATTCAAATTCTATGTATGGAAATTTAATGGCCTGCAAAGGCCGCTTGTATTAAGGGGTAAATATTGTATAATTAGGAAAATATAGGATATTTCATCTAAATTTTTCTATAAATGGGTTGACATCCTGATGAAAAAAGAATATTATTAACCTAGCAGTTGTAAGACATGTTACATGCTTTTATAGAATGCTTTAATAGAATTATACTATATTGAAATCAAAGGGAGGAGGTTTTCTATGGCTATTCAGGCGATTGAGAGAAAAAAAGTAAGTGATGAGGTTTTTGAACAAATTAAAGCTATGATTGCCTCGGGAAACTGGAAACCAGGGGATAAACTTCCTTCTGAAAAGGAATTGACAGAGCTTTTTGGTGTAAGTAGGGTTACGATCCGAGAAGCCTTAAAGAAACTCGCCAGTTACAATATTATTGAAACCAGTCAGGGCAGGGGAAGCTTCATCCGTAATATGGAGGGCGTTTCTCTGTTCGATAATATAATGCTTTCCGTTTATGTTAACAGCGCGGAAGAAAGTACCATTCGGGATATGATGGAATTTCGCGGTATTGTAGAAGTGGAAAGCGTCTCTTTGGCTACTCAGCGGGGGACAGAGGAAGATTTTCGTCATTTACGAGAGAACTATAAACAAATGCTGGAGGCCCGAAACGATATTCAGCTTTTTTCTAAATACGATTTGGAATTTCATAAGTATATAGCGCAGATGACCAAAAATGTGGTGCTGATTAAATGCTATTCTGTCATATGGGATTTTCTCAAAGAGTATTTTGATCGAGTCGTAGAAACAATCGGTGTGGAAAAAGGCTCCTTTTATCATGGCGAAATATTGGAAGCTATGGAATGCAGAGATGCAAAAAAGGCTAAGATACTGATGCGGGAACATTTGTCCGCTACCAGCAAAGGTGCTTTAGAAAACCTCAAGGATAAATTAAGAAGGTAATACTAGAGGGGAAATTGTTTTTAGCATCTAAACTTGTATTATAACTGACAAGATAAAGCTGTTCTTGTATGTATATATTTCTGCAAAAAAGATCAAGGGGAGATGAGATTATGAAGTTTACAATTGATGGTGAAAGTGTAAAATTGTGCGTTCAAGAGATCAGCTGCAAAACTTTGCGAATTTCTGTTCTTCCAGAAAAGGAGTCTGTGAAAGAAGTCTTTTCTACGTTAGATCTGGCAGACAAGGAGTGGCCCGAACCTTCTTTTGCTCTTGTTAGCCTTGGAACGATAGAAGGTAAGGAGAAAGAAACCTTTCATTTTGGGGAATTTTCTATATCCGTAAAAGAAAACCCGTTAGAAGTTTGTGTCAGCCGTAGCGGAAAGAGTTTACAGAATCTGCGTTTCTGCGCCAATGGTGACGTGGCTTTTTCATTGGGAAAGGGTAAACTTTTCGGTTTAGGGCATGGCTTTAAAAAGCAGATGGATCGAAGAGGAGAAGATTATGACCTGAGAACAGACGGTCAGATCCGGGGAATTCAGGAAAATTACAGCGCGGTGTCCCCAACGCCCTATGTAATAAGCAGTGAAGGCTGGGGGCTATATTTCCATCAGCCTTGGAAAGCAGATATAGACCTTAGGGGGCCGGAGGGGAAATTTAAAAAATATATGAGCGACTACTGCGATGTGTTCGTTGTAGATTGTGCGGATCCTATGGATGCGGCCAAAGAGTATTATGCGTTCACAGGGCTTCCCCCAATGCCGCCGAAATATGCCTTTGGATATCAGCAGAGTTACCGTACTTTGGTACATAATGGCGTGAATTACGCTATGGAAAGTGCCAAATATATGCGCGAACATAAAATCCCTTGTGATCTGCTCATTTATTTGGGTTCTGGTTACTGTGACTATGGCTGGAATACTTACAACGGTAATTTTGAGTGGCATCCAGATGTTTTTCCGGATCCTGAACGGGCTATGGAAGAACTTCATGGAATGGGATATAAAATCAGCCTTCATGTGACACGCTGCCATCATGGCCTTCACGGGAAAATATCGGATAAAGACGTTAGTCCGTTGGAATATGACCATGCCAGAAACTACTGGAAACGCCATGAAAAGCTGTATTCTCAGGCTAAAAACGAAGCCTGGTGGCCGGATGACGCCGACGGTGTAGATATGGCTCAGCGGCTTTGCCGGCATCGTATGTATTATGAGGGCTCCCTGAAGCTCAATCCGGATGTAAGACCTTTGCAGATGCAGAGAAATACTTTTCCGGGAGCTAATAAATGGGGCGGGATTATCTGGTCCGGCGATGTGCTTTCGGAATGGGAAACTCTGAAGAACCAAATACCCATTGGGCTGAATGTGGCTTTGAGTTGTTCTCCATATTGGGGAACGGATACCGGCGGCTTTTTCTGCACGCCGGAATTTGACGGCGAGCTTTTCCTGCGTTGGATGGAATATTCCGCTTTTACTCCCATGTTCCGGGGGCACGGAAGACCCTCCTTTTTACATAATCCGTGGGGATGGTCTATATTCCATTCTTTGGAGGAAATTCCGTTGGAATTGGCTCCGGGTATGACCCATGATGGTCCGCCGCCTGAAAATGCGCTGCCGGATGCGCGTGTGGAACCGATCTGCAGGGAGATTATCAATCTCCGTTATTCTCTGCTTCCATACATCTATTCTCTTTCCCATGAGGCGTGCGGCGGTGTACCGATTATGCGTCCTTTGTGGTGTTATTATCCTCAGGATGAAAAAGCGGTTTCTATCGATTCTGAATATTTCTTTGGCAAGAATCTTTTGGTAGCTCCGGTTACACAAAAGAGTGCGGAAGCTTGGAATGTATACGTTCCCGAAGGAAAGTGGTATCATTACTGGTCCGGAAAAGCCTATGAAGGCGGAGAAACGTATTCGATTCCTGCTCCTCTAGGTGAGTTGCCCCTGTTTGTGCCGGCCGGAGGTGTTTTGGCCAAGGCGCCGGTGGTACAGTGCATTGACACAAAGAAAAAGAATGATTTTGATTCTCTTACTTTTGAAATATATACGGGTTCCGACGGGGAATACGAGTTATATGAAGATGACGGGATTACCCTTGGATACCAAAGAGGAGAATATACCAAAACATTTGTTAAGTGGGATGATGGCGGGCAAAAGCTTACGGTTACCGGCATATCATCCCTGTTCCCAGGCCGGCAGAGAGAGATTGAAATTTGCTTTATGCCGGAAGGGCGCAAAGAAAAGGCAACGGTATTGTATGATCCTTTGCCATAGTTTTTAAAAAGAAAGTACCCATGAGGAAAGGCATTTGTGCCCCTCGCATACGGATGCTTTTGAAACATATTCTGTACAATATTTAAGGAGGAAATTGAAATGAGCAAAGATCTGTCCGGAAAGACGTTGGGAATTATCCATGCTTCCCACATTACCATCGAGGCTATGCGGCCGTACATTCAGGAATATATTCCTGAGGTTTCCATCATGCATCTGTGTGATGATACCATTCAGAGGGATAATATTGCAGCTGGTGCGGGAGTTATTCCGAAGCGCAATTATTATAAATTCGCCCAGTATGCTCACAATCTGGAAGAAGCCGGCGTAGATATGATCCTTCTGGCTTGCTCTACCTTTAACTTTGCGGCTGAGCTTGGCCGTCCTATGATTGATACCCCCATCGCACAGATTGACCGTCCTATGATGGAAAAAGCGGTTCAGACCGGCAAAAAGATTGGTCTTTTGGCTACTCTGGCTACCACAGTTCCTTCTTCCGAGAGACTTCTGCAGATTGCTGCAAAAGAAGCAGGAAAGGAAATCGAATGCAAAACTGTCCTCTGCGAGGAAGCTTTTGAAGCATATTCCAGAGGGGATATAGAGGCTCATAACGCTATATTGGTAGACGCTATCAATAAGCTTTCAGAAGAAGTGGATTGCATCGTTATGGCACAGCTTTCCATGTCTGCTCTGGCTCCCTTCCTGGGTGAGACGAAGGTCCCTGTATACAACAGCGGTTCTACCGGTTTCCTTCGTGTACGTGAAATGCTGGAAAATATGTAACTTAAATACTATATTGCAATAAGGAAGGAAAAGAGGGATATAACGTGGCAATATCATTAACAGCCGCACGGGATCTGGAGAGAAATGCCAACCATATCCGCCGGGATGTTGTAGAAATGATCGGTGTGGGTATGGCGGGCCATCTTGGCGGATCCTGTTCATTGGCGGATATTATTTCCGTGCTGTATTTTCATACTATGCACCATGATCCGAAAAATCCGAAACTGCCGGAACGCGACCGGTTGATTCTGAGCAAAGGGCATGCTGCTATTGTGCAGTATGCGGCTTTGGCAGAGTGCGGGTATTTCGACAAAGCTTTGCTGAAAACTCTGAAGAATTTCGGCTCTCCCCTTCAGGGGCATCCTGATCTGCGTAAGCTCACAGGTCTTGAGGCCAACACAGGTTCTCTGGGCCAGGGAGTCTCCATTGCCGCAGGTATGGCTGCATCCTTGAAGCTGGATCAAAATCCTGCCCGGGTATTTGTTGCTGCCGGCGATGGTGAATTGGCAGAAGGGCAGATCTGGGAAGCTCTGATGGCAGCTGTGAATTTCAAGCTGGATAATCTTCGTGTTATAGTGGATAAAAACGGCCTGCAGGCTACTGGAAAGACTGTGGATCGTTTCCCCATTGAGAACATTGCAGGACGTTTTGAAGCCTTTGGTTTCGCCGTTCAGGAAATTGACGGCCACAATATACAGGAAATCGTGGAGGCTTTTGAAAAAGCCGATCAGGTTAAAGGCCGTCCTACAGCTATTATTGCTCATACCATTAAGGGCAAAGGAATTCCGTTCGCAGAAAATGTGGCTTCTTTCCATAACGGAACCCTGACACAGGAACTGTATAATGAAGCATTGGAAGTGCTTGCAAAAAGAGAGGAGGCGCTCCTATGAGTAAACACAACCAGCGGCAGGAATATGGCAAGACCCTTGTGGAGCTGGGCCATGAAAATCAGAACATAGTGGCGCTTGAGGCAGACCTGGGCCTTTCTACCATGAGCAGCCTTTTTGGAAAAGAGTTCCCCGAAAGATATTTTGAAATGGGCATTGCCGAACAGGATATGACCAGCTTTGCCGCAGGACTGGCTTTGGGCGGAAAGATTCCTTTTGTAAACTCTTTTGCAGTGTTTGCTTCCGGTCGAGCATATGACCAGATTCGCCAGAGCATCTGCACAGCAAACCTGCCTGTAAGAATCGTAGGTTCCAGTTCAGGACTTTCCGATTTCGGTGATGGAGCGACTCATCAGGCTATAGATGATATAGCGATTATGAGTGTTCTGCCGAATATGACGGTTTTGACTCCTTGCGACGGTATAGAGACCAGGAAAGCTGTCCGTTGGGCGGCTGCAGCCGAAGGACCTGTCTATATCCGCTTGAGCCGGAATGATTTGCCGGATGTATTCCCGGAAAACGGAGAATATGATCCTAAGAAGCCTGTAGTTGTACGGGAAGGTACGGATGCTGTAATATTTAGTATTGGAATTATGATTCACGAGGCACTGAAGGCTGCAGAGATGCTGCAGACCGAAGGGATCAGTGTGAAAGTGGTACATATTCCGGCGGTCAAACCTATGGATGAAGCGGCTGTACGCAGTGCCGCCGAAGGCGCGAAAGCTATTGTGAGCTGTGAGGAATGCTCCATATACGGAGGACTGGGCATGCAGCTTAGCTATATCTTCAGAGGTGCCGGCATTCCTATGGAGGCAGTAGCCGTAATGGATCGTTTTGGGCAGTCCGCCCATTCCCACGCGGAACTTTTGGAAGCATATGGGCTTACAGCTCCTCATATTGCGGAAGCTGTTAAAAAAGCTTTGAAATAAGACAATGGTAATTCTATATTCTGTTAACAGGAGGAAAATAAAATGAAAATTGGTTTTATTGGTCTTGGCATTATGGGACGTCCTATGTCTAAAAACCTGATTAAGGCTGGATATGATCTCTGTGTATGCGATATTGTCAAGGAAGCGGTTGCGGATGTAGTGGCCTGCGGCGCTGAAAGTGCGGAAACTTCCAAAGAGGTTGCCCAGAAGTGTGATATTATTATCACCATGCTGCCCAACTCTCCCCAGGTTCGTACAGTTCTGACCGGTGAAAATGGTGTTCTGGAAGGAATTCGTCCCGGTGCTATTGTAGTAGATATGTCTTCCATCGATCCCAATGTTTCCATCGAGCTGGAGAAACTGGTTCGGGAAAAGGGCGCTCATATGATCGACGCACCCGTAAGCGGCGGCGAACCCAAAGCTGTAGACGGAACGCTTTCCATCATGTGCGGCGGCGAGCAGGAAGTATATGATAAGGTAAAGGACATCCTGCTGAAAATGGGCTCTTCCGCTGTTTTGGTAGGTAAGATCGGCAGCGGCAATATGACGAAACTTGCCAATCAGATTATTGTTGCAGTAAATATTGCAGCAATGTCGGAAGCTTTCGTTTTGGCTACCAAGTCCGGTGTAGACCCCAAAAATGTATTTGATGCCATTAAAGGCGGCCTTGCAGGCAGCACGGTTTTGAATGCAAAGGCTCCCATGGTTTTAAACCGTGATTTCAAACCCGGTTTCCGCATTGAACTGCATATTAAAGATCTGAACAACGCCATGAACGCGGCAGAGGCAGTGGATATGGATCTGCCGCTTACGGAGAAGGTTCTCGCCATGATGAACCATTTGAAGGATGAAGGTCTGGAGAAATGCGACCACAGCGCTCTTGTCCGCTGCTATGAAGAGGCGGAAAATGTTGAGGTGAAGCCTCTGTGAAAATTGGCTGCTGTGTAAACATGCTGGCTCGTGAGGGGAACGCGACCGGTTCCCAGTGGATTGGCTCTTTGCAGAAATATGGGTACGATTATGTGGAGCTTCCCCTCGCGCAGGTTATGGAACTTTCGGATTCGGATTTTCAGACACTTTGTGATTCCCTTTCTCGGTTTGGGATTCCGTGTGAATGCTGCAACAATTTCTTTCCGGCTTCTGTCCGGTTGACAGGTCCCCAGGCGGATCTTTCCAAAGCGGAGGAATATATGCAGCGTGCTGTGCCTCGTGCCGCGAAATTGGGAGCAAAAGTAATCGTTTTTGGAAGTTCCGGCGCCAAAAATGTGCCGGATGGATTTGATAAGGAAGAAGCTTTTCGGCAGGTAGTCGCCGTCTTGAAAAAAGCCGGAGAAATTTGCGGGGAATATGGGATCGTTATTGCGATTGAACCATTGAACCGCAAGGAAAGCAATTTGATTCTGAATCTTTCGGAAGGAGCCGCTTTGATGGAAGCAGTCTCCATGCCGGAAGTAAGGCTATTAGTGGATTATTACCACTTTGTCATGGAAAAGGATACTCTCCAAACACTCCGAAAGTGGACTCCGACACTCCGTCATGCACATTTTGCGGATCCAAAAGGGCGAATTTTTCCCTTAGAAGCGAATTCTGAATATACAGCCTTTTTTGAGGTTCTCCAGGAGGCTGGATATAGCGGAAGATGCAGTATAGAAGCATATTCGGAGACACCGGAAACGGATCTTGCCCGAGGCATCCAGGTGTTGAGAAAGTGCTTGGGTTGAAAGCAAATGCTTTAGAATCGTAAAGTGATATACATTAGCTCCTTTCAATAAACAAAAAGAGAGAAGTCATTTTTGCATGTGACTTCTCTCTTTCCTTTGATACGGCAGGTATGAGACAAAGGGGAAAAGGATGAACTAAATAATACTATTATTGAAGATTTTCCAGAAAATCATGGATACCGGCCTCGGTTTTCAGATCGGCATTTTGGGGAGTTTGAAACAGAGATAGATTTTCTGCATGACGGATCGTATTTCCTGGTTCCAACCAAAACAGGGGGCTGAAGGTTTCCATACGCAGACAGTTCTCTGTAACGGCAGTTCGGAAAGAACATCCGTGATTGGGATACCAAGCACCTTGGTTGTGAACATATCGCTGTAGCAGAGTGTTTTTTCCTTTCATATAGACTGCCCAGCCCGGCTGGTTATTTATGCCCATAGTAAAAGGGCGGTTTTCACAGAGGGCGTCTACTCGGATATACTGGTCGTTTTCTCCCAAGTGGAACCGGTGATCTTTTGGGGAACTTCCAGGCCAGAAAGCAAGGATACGGCTGGGGGCTGTTTCGTCTCCCGGGGCTGTATTCTGCGGTAAAAGCAGGATGCCTTCAGGCAAGAGCATAGTAATAGACCAAATCCCTGCGTGAATTCTTTCTTTGGAATGGTTTTTCAAGGTGTGGACGATCATCATATCGGCTGTTTTTTCATTAAAAAGAAGATCCATGGAAAATTGGAGTCCAGAGCTTTTTTGGCGGGGCGCGGTGAATCCCACACCGTTTTCCAAAATGGTGTAAGTTACAGGTTCATTATCCGGATAATAGGAATTCTCCTGTTCCGGAGAGAGCGCCACTCTGTGCCCTCCCATAGAAAGAAACCCTGTTTGTTTTTGTGGGAGAGCTTCTGTATACAATATGTTTTCTCCTTCTGAAAAGGAGTAAGAAAGGATACGGGGGCCTCGTTCAATGGTAACAAGAGCGGTTACCGGCCCTGCAGAGATGGTTACACAACGGCCGTATTGGGGATGTACCCATTCTTTGATGGTTGGAGTCATAAAAACACTTCCTCTCTAAAGCGGAAAACATATCATTCGGTTATTTTTATAAGCTTGTGACGGTATTCTTCTCCGCAGGGAGGGGGAGAAGGCAAGGAAAGGGCATAAAGATCGCTGCTTTTGCTTTCCAGTTGGAATATATGGGCGGCACGGCCGTCCAGCGCCTTGAGCTGGGAAGAAGTGGTCAAAACCGGCAGGGGAAGTTCTTTGGAAATACTTTTGAGGTATTCTTTGCCCCGGGAGGTGAAACCCAGAATGCGCAGATACGGCGGCAGTCCTTTTGCGTCATCTGCGCAGATTCCCAAATAAGCGCTCATAAGGATACGGCGGATCCGTGCCATGGAATAGCGTTTGGATTTAATAGAGCGGAGAAGTTCCTCATAGGATGGGGCTTTCTGCACCATTTGATAGATCCGGTTTTCCAGTCCTTCGCTGATATCCGGGAGATGGGAGAAGTCTTCTCGACCCATCCTTCTTAGTGTGGACAGAATTGCAGTTTCCATACGGGAAACGCGGGAAGGGCATTCTCCTTTTTTTATGGCGAGAGAAAGGATTTCACCGGCAACAGGGGGAATACAGGCGTTCCAGCCTTCTGCATTCCATAAAGTAGGGGCTTCAGCCTGCCGAATTTCTTTCCGAAGGGCGCTTGCGCTGGCCATAGAATTTACGATGGAAGAGCAGTGGTGCCCCGGCCCCACACGGGCGATGGAATGAGGCTCCATACGGCTTTTTTGCCGCAGGATCGCTCTGCAATATTCTATCCCCAGGGTGTTGTTTGGTTCCCGAAGCAGGCTGGAAAAGGAAGAACCGGCCATACTTTCTACGGCGGTTTCTCTGGCGGCAGCAAAAGGCATACCGGATTCCAAAGGGCGCCGCAGAGCGCTTTGGAATCTTTCTGTTTCCAGAATGTGAGCTGTTTTAAGAAGCGCAGAAGCGGAGCCGCACTCGGAACCAAACCAAAGCTCTTTCGCTCCCAGAGCACTGAGAAGAGCCACTCCTCCAGCGGCAAAGGTTTCAGCGCCGGACATGGCCCAGGGAAGGGGAAGTTCCACTACAAGATCGGCGCCTGTATGAAGAGCCATAGAGGCGCGGTACCTTTTGGGGAGCAGCGCCGGCTCCCCTCTCTGGACAAAATTACCGCTTATAGCCACGAGAATAACGTCCGCTCCGTTATCCCGCGCAGCTTTCAGCAGAAGGCGGTGCCCTTCATGAAAAGGATTAAATTCGGCTATAACTCCCGCAGCGGAAAGAGGCATGTGTTTTCTCCTTTCAGAAAGGGCAGGGAAAGGGTTATGATATAGCAATATCCCTTGCAATCGCCCGATAATTGTACTATAGTATATATATTACAGGATTGTGATTCCCTATGCAAGGCCTGGTTCCCGAAGCAGATTTGTTCCGGGACGGAATGAATATAAAGAGCAGGAGGATTTGAGATACATGAAAGTATTAGTCATCAACGCAGGCAGTTCTTCCCTAAAATATCAGCTCATTGATATGGATACGGAAAGTGTATTGGCAAAAGGAAATTGTGAAAGAATTGGAATGGAAAAGGGGATTTTCAGCCATAAAACTTTTGATGGCCGGGAACTGAAAACCACCCCTGTAATGAAAAATCATACGGACGCGTTTCGTCTTGTGACGGAAGCTCTCATGGATTCTGAAAACGGTGTAATCACAAAGCTCAGTGAGATTTCCGCCATTGGCCACAGAGTTGCTCAGGGCGGCGCCATATTCAATAAATCTTTGCTAGTAAACGATGAGGTTATTAAGGGTATTGAAAGCCTTATTCCTCTGGCACCCCTGCATAACGGGCCGGAGCTGGATGGTATCCGTGCCTGCCGTGAGGTCTTTGGCCCCAAGGTTCCGCAATGCGTTGTTTTCGATACTTCCTTCCACTCCACTATGCCCAGAAAGGCATATATGTATGCTATTCCCTATGAATATTATGAGAAATACAATATTCGCCGGTATGGCTTCCACGGCACTTCTCACCGGTATGTAAGCCGCCACTGTGCTCATTTGATGCATCAGCCTCTGGAAGACATCAAAATGATTACCTGTCATCTGGGCAATGGTTCCTCTATTGCCGCTATCAATGATGGTCGTGTTCTGGATACCTCCATGGGCCTTACTCCGTTGGACGGCTTTATGATGGGGACACGCTGCGGTTCTCTGGATCCTTCTGTAGTAACGTTTATCATGGAAAAAGAAGGACTTACACCTGCCCAGATGGATGAGGTTCTGAACAAAAAATCCGGTCTTTTGGGAATTTCCGGCATCTCCAGCGACGACCGGGATATCACCAAGGCAGAAATCGAAGGAAATGACCGTGCTATTCTGGCCCATGAAATGCTCGTTTATCAGATTATCAAGCAGATCGGCGCGTATGCAGCGGCTATGAATGGCGTGGACTGCATCGTCTTTACGGCCGGCTTGGGCGAAAATCAGGCTCATCTCCGGTATTCTATCTGCCGCGGTCTGAAATATCTGGGGCTCAAGATTAATCCTGAAATCAACGACCAGATGCGCAGCGGTAGGGAAGGCAAGATTTCTACATATGATTCCAAGGTGGATGTATATGTAATTACCACCAACGAAGAACTGGTTATTGCTCGGGATACAAAAGAGATTGTAGAGAAGCTGGTTTATGCTTCCGCGGACGATGCCACTGTGGTAGATCTGGAAGATATCTAAAGAAATTGAGCGAATATCAAAATAAAGAGCCTGCACCGGACTATTCCCGGTGCAGGCTCTTATTCTTGCTCAGCTTCTTCTTTTTGCTTTTTGATGACTTTCAGGCGGGAAAATTCCTCCCGGTCCTTTTCCTCTAGTGCGTCTGTTATATATTTGACTGTGCTTTCAAAGCGGGGAATCATAATATTTTTAAGGGCATTGGCACGCTTCTGGGTCTTTTTTATAGCGTCAGCCAGCCTGTATACACTGTTTTCAACCTCAGCCAGTTCCGCTGTCAGATCCTTGACCTTATTGAATTTTACATAGGCCTGGTCTAGAAGCCCGTTAGTGGAATGAAGCCCATATGCGATGGGAGCCTCTTTCTTTTCCAGGGATACCATAGGGATTTCCACGCCCATAACACTCCGATATGCTAGGTTGAGCCCATTTTCCTCCGGTATTGTCAGCGCCATTTCCGCTGAAATGCCCATGGTAATATTGGCCATCTGCAAGGCTTTATAGGCTTCTTCATACGTGGTATCGATGGAATCCTGAATGGCGGAAGCCCTGTCGATCAAAGCCATCATTTCCCGAATGAGAATATTACGCTTCCGATCCATCAGCTCATATCCTGTACGGGATAAGTTCAGGGATTTTTTTGCCGCCAGCAGGTTACTTTTGGTTGGGACAACCTGTGCGCTCACACATTATCCCTCCTTTTCTTCCCCTGCGGTGGAATTTTGCACGGTTTTGGAGGCTACGCGCTTTTTAGCGGGTTCATAGTAGGCGTCCAGTGTGGCGTCATCCACGCGGTCCAGCTGTTCTCTGGGAAGAGCAGTAAGCAATTCCCACCCCAGATCCAGGCTTTCCTGGATGGTACGATTTTCGGTAAAGCCCTGACTGATAAATTTTTGTTCAAACAGGCGGCCGAATTCCATATACTGTTTATCTACAGGGGAAAGTTCTTCTTCACCGATTACGGAAGCCAGGGAACGAGCGTCCATCACCTGCGCATATGCGGCAAAAAGCTGGTTGGAGAGATCCGCATGGTCTTCCCGGGTAAAGCCCTTTCCGATGCCGTCCTTCATTAGACGGGAAAGGGAGGGGAGGACGGAAACAGGGGGATAAATGCCTGAATTATCCATGGTGCGGTCCAGAACGATCTGGCCCTCGGTAATGTAACCGGTCAGATCAGGCACCGGGTGCGTCACGTCGTCGTTAGGCATGGTGAGTATGGGAATCTGTGTAACAGATCCTGTGTGCCCTTCAATCATGCCTGCACGCTCATAAAGAGCGGCCAGATCCGAATAGAGATATCCCGGGTATCCTTTTCTGCCGGGAATCTCCCCTTTACTGGAGCTGAATTCGCGCAGGGCTTCTGCGTAAGAGGTCATGTCCGTCATAATGACAAGCACGTGCATATTGAGCTCAAAAGCCAGGTATTCAGCTGCCGTCAGAGCACAGCGGGGAGTAAGGATTCTTTCGATAATAGGATCATTGCTCAAATTGAGGAACATAACTACCCTCTGCAGCACGCCGGATTCATCAAAGGAACGCCGGAAATATTCCGCCACATCATTTTTGGCACCCATTGCGGCAAAAACAATGCAGAAATTGTCTCCGCCGTCGTCGCTGATCCGTGCCTGCCTGGCGATCTGCACCGCAAGCTCATTATGCTTCATACCGGATCCGGAAAAGATAGGCAGTTTCTGCCCCCGAATCAGGGTCATCAGAGTATCGATAGAGGAAATGCCTGTATTGATGTAGTTTCGTGGATAGATGCGGGATACGGGATTGATGGGCGAACCATTGATATCCGCCCGGCGGACAGGATAAATGTCCCCTAATCCGTCAATGGGGCGGCCGGACCCGTCAAATACCCGCCCAAGAATTTCGGGGGATAGAGCCAGTTCCATAGGATGCCCTTTCAGCCTGGTTCGCGTATTATTAAGGGAGATACCACGAGTTCCTTCGAATACCTGGATTACCACTCGTTTTCCGTCTATCTGCACCACTCGTCCCTGGCGGATGCTGCCGTCATCCAAACGGATTTCCACCATCTCTTCAAAAGAGGCGTCCTCAACATCATCCAGGACAATCAGGGAACCGTTAATTTCCTTGACACCTATATAATCAATCAGCATAGGTTCCACCCCTTTCTCAGTTTGTCACAATGTGGGAGAGTGTATCTTCAATCTCCTGAGCATATTCGTCGAACATTTCCGGTTTGTTGTTTGGAATGTCATATTTCATCTTTACAAGCTTGTCAAAAAGCCCTGTGGCTACGATAGAGGAAATAGGCACTCCTGCGGAAATAAGCCGTCTGGCTTGTTTATGAAGCAAGAGGATCATGCGCATCATCTGCTTTTGCTTTTCAAGAGGAACGAAGGTATCCTCCGCATGAAAAGCATTTTGCTGCAGGAATCCGACACGGATCACACGGGCTGTTTCGATTACCAGCTTTTGGTCATCGGGCAGAACGTCGGCGCCGATAAGCTTAACAATTTCCATCAGCTGGCTCTCTTCCTGGAGAATACCATTTATGCTGTAACGATACCGCACAAAATCTTCACCCACATGTTCTTTATACCAGGCATCCAAATCCGTAAAGTATTCGCTGTAGCTTTGCGTCCAGTTGATAGCCGGATAATGACGGGCGTAAGCCAGAGATTTATCCAGCGCCCAGAAGCAGCGGGTAAAACGCTTGGTATTTTGGGTAACCGGTTCCGAAAAGTCGGATCCCTGCGGGGATACGGCGCCGATAATGGTAACGCTGCCGTTGGTGCCGTTCAGATTATCCGTCATGCCTGCACGTTCGTAAAACTCCGAAAGACGGCTGGGCAAATAGGCGGGGAAGCCTTCTTCCGCCGGCATTTCTTCCAGACGCCCAGAAATCTCACGGAGAGCTTCGGCCCACCGGGAAGTGGAGTCCGCCATTATGGCTACATGATATCCCATATCCCGATAGTATTCCGCCAAAGTAATGCCCGTATAAATAGAAGCTTCACGGGCGGCCACAGGCATATTGCTTGTATTGGCGATCAGAACGGTTCGGTCTGTCATGGGGCGGCCGGATTTAGGGTCGATCAGTTCAGAAAATTCGGAGAGCACCTGGCTCATCTCATTTCCCCGTTCTCCGCAGCCCACATAGATGATGATGTTAGCGTCGCACCATTTGGCCAGCTGATGCTGGGTCATGGTTTTTCCTGTACCGAATCCGCCGGGGATGGCAGCCGTTCCTCCTTTAGCTATGGGGAGCAATGTGTCGATAACACGCTGGCCCGTGATAAGGGGAACCGTAGTCTGCAGCCGCTGGGCCACGGGGCGGGGGGTACGGATAGGCCATTTCTGGCAAAGGCTGAGATTGTGAATCTTTCCCTTTTTATCCTTCAGCTCCACAATCGTATCGTTTACATGATACGATCCGTTGGGATATACCTTCACAACAGTTCCTTCCAAACCGGGAGGAACCATACATTTATGGGTGATTACAGGGGTTTCCGGGCATTGGGCATAGATGTCTCCGCCCTTTAGAAAATCGCCTTCTTTTACAAGAAGCGTGACTTCCCACAGCTTTTTGGTATTCAGGGAAGAAACGCTGCTGCCTCTTGCAATGAAAGCACCGCTTTCCTCTTCAATTTCTTTTAAGGGACGTTCAATACCGTCGAAAATATTATCCAGAATACCGGGGCCCAAAGTTACACTCATAGGGCTTCCTGTTCCTTCCACGGGTTCCCCCGGGAAAAGCCCCGTGGTCTCTTCATATACCTGGATTGTTGTGAGTTTATCGGTAATACCGATAACTTCGCCTACCAGTTTTTCTTTTCCCACATGCACCATTTCCGCCATGGAAAAGCTTCTGGAGTTACGCACGGTTACAACAGGGCCATTGATGCCGTATATTACATTTTCAATTTTCTTTTCATTTGTTTCCATAATTGCTGAAATCGCCTTCTTTCAAAAGAGCTGTACTCTGCTCAGCGGACGGAAAGGCCGGACATTTCTTCAAACCAACCCTTCTGTTCCTCCAGCAGGGTATCCAGAGTGGAATCGGCTTCCAGCTTCTTTTCCGGGCAAAGCACGCGCAGACCTCCCAATTGGATGGAATCCTCAGCGCGGACAGTAGCGGCAAGCCCTAAGGCCGATTGCAGCCGATTGGCAAAAGGAAGGTCCTCCTCCCGCACAAGAATTTCGCAGCTGCAGTTCTCCGCTTTGTGGGAGATAAGCATTTGGCCGGCTTCCCGCGCATACTTTTCCAGAAGCAAAGGATATTCCTCGGTTTTAGTATATTGGAGAAGCCTGTCTGCAACACGGCGAAACACGTCTTCGGAAATGCTCTGGCGTTTTTTCAGAAGCTTTTTTCTTTCTTCATTTTCCCGTTGAGCCATTTCCCGGGAGATACGGTTGCGCATTTCCGCCATTTCTTTCTGGATCATACCATAAGCTTCCTGGAGAACCTCATCTTCGGCTTGCTCCAGTTCTTTTTTCTGAAAGGCTTCTACTTCCTCTTGGATCCGTTTTTGCTGCTCCAGCGCATAGTGCTGTATAGCAACATTGAATTTATCCAGTTTTTCCTGGTTGGAGTTTATAGGCATAGGGTATTCCTCCGGTTTACCGCAGAGGCGGTCAGATTTTTACGCCGATAGCTTCCCGGACATACCGGGTGATGGAATCCTTGGTCCTCCCGTTTCCGTGGCGGTCAGGAATTTCAACAATCAGAGGGCATTTCCGGTTCAGTTTAAGGTCGTAAATACGTTCAGGGCATAGTTGCAAAAGTGTCTCTGTGATCAAAATCACTGCGACATCGTCCATATTAAGAGCAGCATCCAGGGCCTTTTCCACCTCTTCCGGCTCATGGACTACAACGCCCTGTATTCCGGCCAGGCGCATACCGGCCTGGGTATCTATGTTGTCGCTGATCAGATAAAAACGCAAGAAAAGACCTTCCTTCTTTTTGGATTTAAGAAAAATACATCAGAACTTACCAAGAATCAGGATGGAAATAAGAAGTCCATACAGTGCGATGCCTTCGCCAAGAGCTACAAAAATGATAGATTTACCAAAGGATTTCGGATCTTCACTGGTAGCTCCGATAGCAGCGGGAGCAGCAGCAGCTACAGCAATACCGCCGCCTACACCTGCGATGCCTACGGCAAGAGCAGCAGCAATCATACCCAGTCCTTTAGCAGAAGCATCCGCGGAAGTATCCGCCGTTTCAGAAGCCGTGGTCTCCGGAACCGCGGTATCTTCTTCGGTTGTAGCAGAAGCAATTGCAGGAACAGAGAAAGATACGATGCACACGGCCAGAAAGCTGAGAAGCTGGATGGCAGTGGCCCGGCTGGCCTTCCTGCCTTTTTTCACAGAGCGGATCGCCCAGAAAACAGACAGAACCAAAAACAGAACGGGGAGAGCGATAAACAGTGCATACATATTGATTACCTCCAATGTTTTTTAACTTATCTTTATATAACTCCGAATCAGCGGATACGGAATTATTGAACGGGGAAGGGGAGACGGACGGGTTTAAACGGCCTTCCGGCTCCATCGAAAAAGCGGCTGAACATTTCGTAAAATTCCAGACGAAGAGCCTGGATTCCTACCAACAGGCCTTCCATAGCCATAATGACTACATTGCCCACAGCCACTACCAAGACGTAAAGGACGCCTGTAGTCATATCGGCTAAGGTAAATACAACGGTCATCATACCTACGTGCACAAGAACGAATGCTCCAACACGCAGGAACGATATGGTATTACTGGCGTAGCTGAGCAGAAACTCAAAAACTTCAAAGAAATTCTGCATGATAAATCCGCCCCAGCTTTCCGGTTTCCAATCCGTTCGCTTTTCAACAAGGCCGCCCAGAACCTCTCGGAAAAAGATGACCAGAAGAGGCAGCGCGATGACCAGTACAATATAAAGGGGAGTGACAATCTGCCATCCAAATACCAGTTGGCCGCCAAAGCCTGCTACGATACCACCGTAAAAAATCAATCCGGCAACACCGTTTGGTCCAAAAAAGGCGTTTTCCCAGTGCTTCCGCTTTACAGACGAGTAAATATTGATGAGGATGGCTGCAAGCATCAGGAAAATTCCGATTCCCACGGCAGAATATATAATAATATTGGTTGTGCTGGGTTCCATGACCTCAATGGGTTTTTCCGAAAATCCCATTGCTCTATACATAGGATCGAGCCAATGTTCAAAGCCAAACACGGAACCAAAGACCAATCCGAAAAACGCGGAAGATATACCGCAGGGAATGAGGATACGGCCCAATGGCATATTTTTCAGCTTCCACATCAGATACCCTGTCAGAGAAACCAGAAGACCTTGGCCCAGATCGCCGAACATCATACCGAAAAGAAGAATGTATGTGACAGCTACAAAGGGAGTGGGATCGATTTCGTCATAGGAGGGCAGTCCATACAGATCCACAAAAAATTCAAAAGGCGAAAACAGCTTTTTGTTTTTGAGCTTCACAGGGGGCGAATGGGGCATTTCTTCGGAAGCGTCCCGGAATTCAAACTCTACCGTTTTCAGCCGATCCAGTTCCCGCCGCAAGGAGTGTTCAGCGGAAGCGGGAATCCAGCCGGTGAGAATAAAATTATCGTTGTAGTGCGCCGCATATTTGCGGATGCCGAAAAAGACAGATTGCTGTGTAAGCCAGGAAAAAACACGGCTGCATTCCGCTTTTTCCTTTTCCCAGTTTTCAACGAGCTTTTTTTGCAGCTCTTGTTCCCGCAACGCTTCTTTTTCAAAGGCTTCTTTCATAGCTTCTACCATATGCTCCGGCGTGCTATGAAGTTCGGAAAGGCGAGTGCGTTGAAAATAGAGGCTGGTGAAAATCCGGTCTACTTCGCTGACCTGATCGATTGGGGAGAAATACACACCCCAATATTTTTCACTTTCTTCCGTACAGGGGAAAAAGATAATATAAGGATTTTGGTCGTATTGGTTCAATTTTTCATAGCTTTCCTTTGGAAGGCAGCCAAAACGAACTTTTATAAATTTGCAATTCCGGATTGCGTCCAGATCTAAATCCAAACCGGTGAAATGAATGGTTTCCTCCGCAGAATTTCTGTATTCCAGCATTTTTTGCTGAGATTCTTCCCGCTGCTGCCGAAGATTTTCCATTTTTTCGCAAAAGGAATCCACATATTCTTCCGCCCGCTTTAGATCCATATCCATTTTTCGCAGCGCTTTTTGAGAGGATTGCACCGGCTGCAACCGGTTAGCTTTTAAAACATCTGTTAAACGCCGTAAAGGTTCCGCATAAGGATCTTCATCCGTAATAGGCAGAAATTTATCGGGATTCGAATAAAAAGATAAAGTGTTTTCCGGATGCATTTCTCCAGAGCGCCCGCAAATAGCTGTTACCGCATCCAGCTCTTCCATACGCCCGATAATATTGACAACTTTTATCTTTGATACAGCCACATAAACACCTCCTCATTTGCTATTTATATATACCCGTCAGGAGCGGCCGTATCTCCTCAGGGGGCAGTCGGTATCGTATACCTTCCACTATTGTTATAATATCATTTACCTCAATCCGCAGTAAAAAAAGGTAACTGAACGTCACAACAGGGGGGTGAGTTGAAAAGTGGATATCATGGGAACAGGTTCTGTATGTGACACGGCCCGGTATTTGATCCGGCCAGTTGTAGGGAATGCGCTTCAAAATCCTGCCGCTGGCCGTATGGGACATGATTTCCGCAGCTTCTTCAGGTGTTTGGGCGTCCAACAGTTTATCAATTGTTTTCTGGTTGAGGCCGCCCAGGGGGAGAAGTGTGCTGCGAATAAAATCCTTGCTGTTACCTGGCAAGGCCTTAAGGCGGAGAATACGGCTGAAATTTTCCATATCAATATCAGAGCGGAAAATAGCTTCTAACCGTTTTCTCGTTCCCAACCGGCTGTATTTTCGGATGGCCTCGAATACCTTTTCATAAAAATAAGAGAAAAGAGCATTTTCCAACGATGTATAATCCAGCGGAAGGCCTTCCTGTGGAATAAAAGGTTCCAAAATCTTTTTATACGGTGTATGCTCCAAAGCTTCCAAAAGGTCCTCATAGCTTCGGATATGGCTTAACCGCTGCAGATCAATCTGCACATGCTTTTGCAGATAGGTGGGTAAAGAAAACAAGTATTCTTCAGGCGTTCCTGCTTGAAGAAGCAGAAGACTTCGCAGAATCTGCTCAATTTCGCTGCGTATAATCAGGTATTCTCCAAACCGCTCTCCGATAGAAATTTCATATTTGCAAAGCCGTTCATAATCCTCAAAAATCTTTTGCCTCAGTTTGGTTTCCAACTGGCCCCGGTGTATACTGTTTTCATTTATGTTTTTGAGAACAGAAGCATAGTCTGTTTTATTTTTCAGATATCCTGCCGCTTCTCCCACGGAGGAGCATTCCAGAAGAGCGGTAAAGTCTTCTTTTGTGAGCCTTCTGCCATACATGGCACGGGATTTTGCTAGAATAGCATTTGAGGCCACTGATTCCAGCATGGGGATCATCTTCTTTCCATATCAAAATAGCCAACATAGAAGAATGGGTAATAACGTTATTTCCCCAGAATGCGGTCTGTCAGGAGGTTTACCCATTCATCTCCCTTTTCCGCATACACTGTATCCAGATGTTGGGAGATTTCTTGTAGACGATTTTGCGTTTCCTTCCATTTTTCTTCGGCAGCCGCTCGTTCCTGGGGCTCATTCAAAGAAATGCGCCGTCTCGCCCGCTGAAGATATTCCTCTCGGATTGTATCCCGCATAGCGGAAACTTTCTTTTCTGAGTTAAGTTTTTCCTGTTGAGCGTTTTCTGTAATTTGTTGGGCTTTCTGATCCATTTCCACAATTTGTTTGATCATATTCTGCATATATCTACACCTCCGGAACTTAACAGAGTTTTTGATATTTTTATCAGGAAAGGGATAATTCCTTTATCCTTTAAAATTGAATGTATCAAAATTATATCCGTTTATTTGTAAAATAACAATGAGTTAAAAATGAACAAAATTCAAACGAAATAAATAAATAACAAAAATTAAAGTGATTATTTGGGCAAAATAACGAAAAATTAAAAAATAAATGGCTGCAAAGGAAGGCGTACCCCTTTGCAGCCGAAATAATCATTTATACAGTATTTAATTTTTAAGACTTTGCATGGGAGCGGGAATGCGACCGCCTCGGTTGATAAATTTCATAGGAGAATATCGGTTTACATCCATAACGGGTCCGCCTCCCAGAAGACCGCCAAAGCTGAGTTCGTCCCCTGCCTTTTTACCGATGGCAGGGATCACACGGACGGCAGTTGTCTTTGAGTTTACCATGCCGATTGCCGCCTCATCCGCAATAATGGCCGAAATGATTTCCGGCGGCGTATCGCCGGGAATATTGATCATGTCGAGACCTACGGAACAAACGGCCGTCATGGCTTCCAGCTTGGTGATAGAGAGGGCCCCGCAGCGGGCGGCGTCGATCATGCCAGCATCTTCTGTAACGGGGATAAAGGCACCGGAAAGGCCGCCAACGTGAGAGGATGCCATAACTCCGCCTTTTTTTACGGCGTCATTCAAAAGGGCCAGGCAGGCGGTGGTTCCATGAGCTCCGCAGCATTCAAGCCCCATTTCTTCCAGAATATGGGCAACACTGTCGCCCACAGCAGGTGTAGGAGCCAAAGACAGATCTACAATGCCGAAGGGAACATACAGTCTTCTGGAAGCTTCCTGAGCAACCAACTGCCCCATACGGGTGATTTTAAAGGCGGTACGTTTTATGATATCCGCCACAGCGGTGATATCACAATCTCCTGCTTTTTGCAGAGCGGCCCGCACTACGCCTGGGCCGGAAACGCCTACGTTGATAACGCAGTCCGGTTCTCCGGGGCCATGAAAAGCGCCGGCCATAAAGGGGTTATCTTCGGGAGCGTTGCAGAAAATTACGAGTTTGGCTGCGCCGATACAGTCTCTATCGGCTGTAGCTTTCGCTACATCTACAACAACTTGCCCCATCATTTTGACGGCATCCATATTGATACCTGCTTTTGTAGTACCAATGTTTACGGAAGAACATACCAATTCTGTCTGGCTTAAAGCTTCCGGAATGCTCTTTATAAGGGCATAGTCCCCGGGCGCGAAGCCTTTGTGAACTAGAGCACTATATCCTCCGATAAAGTTTACGCCTACAGTAGAGGCAGCTTTATTCAGCGCTTTCGCAAAATGGATGGGATCCGCACCAGGGCAGGCTCCTGCAACCATGGCTATTGGTGTTACGGAAATACGTTTGTTAATAATGGGAATTCCGTATTCCTTACTGATGTCTTCGCCTGTTTTTACCAGATTTGCAGCATAACGGCAGATCTTGTCATAAATTTTATCACAGGCTTTCCCACAGTCGCTGTCCATGCAGTCCAGCAGGGAAATTCCCATCGTAATGGTGCGGATATCAAGATTTTCATTTTCGATCATGTTGATCGTTTCCAATATATCTCTGGTATTCAGCAACTTTTACACTCCTTAGCTTTTGTAAGCTGCAGGCTGATTATCCTCCTTGGACCCGCCTGCACCCGGATGTGGTTTTAGATCCTATGCATGGAATTGAAGATATCTTCATGCATAACGTGAATTTTCAGCCCCATCTCTTCGCCCAGTGCGGAAAGCGCATCGGAAAGTTCACTTACGGGAATTTTGGATCCCTCCAGATCCACCATCATAATCATGGCGAAAAATTCCTGCAGAACAGACTGCGTAACTTCTACCACATTAACGCCGTTTTCTGCGCAGATAGCGGAAACCCGGGCCAAAATGCCCACCATATCTTTACCTATAACTGTGATGACAGCGCGCATAGCGAGAACCCCCTGAATGTAATAAAATAGCATTGGGTCCCACGGTGGGCACCGCAAAGCCAATGCTCTTATCAATTATTATGGACTTTGATACGGAAATTGTCAACTGGCCAGATACAAAGGGAAAAAGACTTGTCAAATTGTTTAAAATCTGCGTTTACACGTAAAAATCCTAGTTTATACTACCTGTAGATTTTTCTTACAAGTATGATATAGTATAATATTGTAAGAAGTTTGATATTAAAAGGATTTTGATTGTACTTTTGTATACCCGGATATAAGAACAATCAGGATATGTCTAATTTGCAGCAGCAAAGAGTAAAAAAGTTCTTGTTTAGAGTATTGGTGTTAAGGGAGTGGACTTGCGCTTCCAAAGCGAAAAGGCAGAGAAAGGCAGGCTAACAGATGAAATTCAGATATATTTCCGATTGCCATATGCACAGCAACAATTCGCCGGATGCACAGGATTCCGTAGTCCTTATGTGTGAAAATGCCGCGCGCATGGGACTTTACGCAGTTGCGGTTACCGATCACTGCGAATGCAACCTGTTTCAGGAAGAAGGGTATGAGAAAGCCATTAGAAATTCTTATTTGCAGGCAAGAAATGCAGACAATATATATAGAGATTTGCATGTGTCTGCCGGTGTGGAGCTTGGTCAGCCTGCCCAGGCAAAACAGGTTGCGGATGAACTTTTAGCTTCTATGGAATTTGATTTTGTGATCGGTTCCGTTCACAATGTCCCCAATCAGGAAGATTTTTATTTTCTGCATTATACGGAAGAGAATGCCGCGGCTATTCTGGATGCCTATTTTGATGAGCTGATGGCCACTATCCAATGGGGGAATTTTGACACACTGGCGCATATTACATATCCTTGGCGGTATATTGAGATGCGAGATGGGGTTTCCATCCCGAAGGAACGGTATCAGGAGCGGTTTGACCAGGTATTCCGGGCGCTGATTCAAAAAGGAAAAGCGTTGGAAATCAATACCTCCGATCTGCGCAACGGTGCTATGGAGGCGGCTCCCGGCATGGAGCTTTTGAAGCGATATAGAGAGCTAGGGGGCAAATTGGTAACCATCGGTTCAGATGCACACCGGTGGATGGATGTAGGAGCCGGGATTGAAATGGGCTTGGAAATGCTTTCCAGAGCCGGATTCCGATATTTTACGGTTTACGATGGGCGGAAACCGCATTTCCTTCCTATAGAATAAAAAATTCCGTATGCATTGTTATAGGTATAGAAGGTATAGAAACTGCAAAAAAAGTATGGAAAGCTGTCTGTTTTCTTACAGACAGCTTTTTCTTTGCCTTTAAAGGAAGAATGCTTTTTCCCTTTGGCGCATTGAAATGGAGGATGCTTTCCGCTATAATTATAGTCAAACCGCAGAGAGCGCCTAACGGCACCGGGCGGAAATACATTCATAATTATGGAGGGCGTTGTATAATGGATAGACTTCTGAGCCTGTTAAGTGAGAATGCGCGGCTAAGCTGCGCCCAGCTGGCTGTTATGCTGGGAAAAACGGAGAAAGAGGTGGCCGAAGCTATCGCTGCCTATGAAAAAGAAGGTGTCCTCCGGGGCTACGGCGCCATTATAAACTGGGAAAAAGCCGACGCAAACAGAGCGTCTGCTCTGATTGAGCTGCGGGTCACCCCCAAGCGGGACAAAGGCTTTGATGAAATTGCCGATAGAATCATGCAGTTTGAAGAAGTGGAAAGTGTATATTTGATGTCGGGCGGATTTGATCTGGCTGTGCGTGTCAATGGGAAAAGTATGCAGGATGTGGCTATGTTCGTAGCTAAGCGCCTTTCTACTTTGGATTCCGTCCTTTCCACTTCCACCCATTTTATCTTGACAAGATATAAGGATGGAGGCATCATTCTCGACAGCGGAAATGAGAAGGATGAGAGAAGGAGTGTGCTCTGTGATTGATTACAGCCAGTTTCTGAATCAAAAGGTGACGTCTATTGCTCCTTCGGGCATTCGGAAATTTTTTGATATAGCAAATGAAATGGAGAATGTAATTTCCCTCTCCATTGGGGAACCGGATTTTACCACCCCCTGGCATGTTCGGCAGGAAGGTATCCGCTCTTTGGAAGACGGAAAGACCTGGTATTCTCCAAACCGGGGATTTATGGAGCTCAGGGAGGAAATATCCAAGTGGTTCCGCCGGAAATACAAAGTGGAATACGATCCGCAGAGCCAGGTTTTGGTAACGGTGGGCGGCAGCGAGGCTATCGATGTTTTTTTGCGTTCCGTCCTGGAGCCCGGAGATGAAGTCTTGATTCCCCAGCCAAGTTTTGTGTGTTATGTGCCGCTTACCCAAATGGCGGGTGGTGTTCCCGTTATCCTGGAGACAAAAGCGGAAAATGAATTTCGGCTGACAGCGGAGGAAATAGAGGAGAAGATTACTCCTAAGACAAAAGTTCTGATCTTACCGTTCCCCAACAATCCTACAGGAGCTGTTATGCGCCGCAGCCATTTGGAAGAAATTGCAGAAGTGGTTAAGAAACACAACCTTTTTGTGCTTTCCGATGAAATATACAGCGAGCTTACCTACGGGGAAACCTCTCATGTGAGCTTTTCCGCCATAGGGGATATGGCGGAAAGGACAGTGGTAGTAAACGGCTTTTCCAAAGCCTTCGCCATGACCGGTTGGCGCCTTGGGTATGCTATGGGGCCGAAAGAGATTATTTCCCAGATGACAAAGTTGCATCAGTATGCCATTATGAGCGCGCCTACTACAGCGCAGTATGCTGCTATCGAGGCTATGCGCAATGGAGATTCCGACATTGAAAATATGCGTGAGCAGTATGATATGCGCCGGTGCCTTATAGTGGATTCCTTGAATCGTATGGGGCTCACGTGCTTCCGGCCGGAGGGAGCTTTTTATGTGTTTCCTTCTATTCAGAGTACGGGGCTTACCAGCGACGAATTCTGCGAGAAGCTGATCTATAAGGAGCAGGTGGCGGTTGTCCCCGGAACGGCGTTTGGCACCTGCGGGGAAGGATTTGTGAGAATTTCCTATTCTTATTCTATCCGGCATATTACGGAAGCCCTTTCCCGAATTGAACACTTTATCCATAATCTTTAAAACTCTTTTCGGGAACATCTGAGAAATAGAGTATCAGGCAAAGAAAGCGGGGAACAAATTCGTGCAGGAAAAAGAAACACAATGGCCGTCTGCGGAATACAAAAATACGGTTTGTGTGCATGGTGTAGAAAAATATTCGTATGAGCTGCTTCTGGAAACACTCCGGGAGCAGTTCCGTTTGCTGCATGCGGAGGAATGTATCCGTCCGGGCATGAAAGTAGTGATAAAGCCCAATCTGGTAGTGCGGGCGGAGCCGGATTCGGCTGCGGTTACCCATCCGCTGGTTACAGCAGCCGCGGCTGCCTGTATCCGGGAGCTGGGAGCCCAGGTGCTGGTGGCGGAGAGCTCCGGTGGAGTGTATACCCAGGCTGCGCTGAAGTCTATTTATAATGGGACCGGTTACGCAGAAATGGCTCGGGAATATGGAATAGACCTTAACTATGACTGCTCCAGCGGCGAAAGAAAGGCGCCTGAGGGGATTCGCTGCAAGGGCTTTACTCTTATCACGCCTATTTTGGAGGCAGATGCGGTTGTGGATATCTGCAAACTGAAAAGCCATTGTATGACAGGCCTTTCCGGCGCGGTAAAAAATCTTTTCGGCTGTGTTCCCGGTTTGATGAAACCGGAATTGCATTGCCGGTATCCGGAAAAACCCCATTTTGGGGAAATGCTGGCAGATCTTTGCTGTGTGGTAAAGCCGGTGCTTTCCATAGTGGACGGCGTGACAGCCATGGAGGGGAACGGGCCTACGGGAGGAAAGCCCATGCATATGGGAATGCTTCTTTCCGGGCGGAATCCCTTTGCTGTGGATGTGGCTTGTGCCCATGCGATCGCCATGGAGCCTAAAAAGATCTATATGCTTCGTTCCGCTATGGAACGGGGGGTTTGCCCAACGTCTGCCCAGGAGCTGCAGGTTTTGGGAGAATCCCTGGAAGAATTTGTGAAGCTGGATTTTTTGCAGCCTGAATCCAAAACAACGAATTTCATTGAAAAACTGCCCCGCTTTTTGCGCCCCCTGGCTACACGCCTTGCGTCTCCTGCGCCTAAGATTCGCCGGGAGGAATGCATTGGCTGCGGAAAGTGCGCGGAAAGCTGCCCGCAGCACACAATTCATATCCAGGATAAAAAAGCGGTTATTGATTACACGAAATGTATCCGCTGCTATTGCTGCCATGAAATGTGCCCCCAGCATGTGATCGATATTCGAAGGCTGCCGCTTTTCAGGCTTTAAAGCGGAGAAAAAGCTATTTTTTTGCAGCAGGAAAGGGTAAGATTTTATGTATCGGGAAACGGAAAAGACAGAAGCCGGCCCTTGGGACGGGGCAGAAAGTATATGGGAAAAGGCCTATGCCAAAATTAATCTGAGCCTGGATATTCTTTCCCGCCGGGAAGACGGTTACCATAACCTGCGGATGGTCATGCAATCCGTGGATCTGTGTGATATATTGGAGATACAGAAAGCGGATGGGATCCAGCTTTCCTGCACAAAATCGGAGATTCCTGTGGGGCGGGAAAATACCGTTTTTCGGGCCGCAGAACTTTTTTGCAGGGAGACGGGGGCGCTAGGAGCCCGTATTCGTCTTCATAAACGTATTCCCTCTCAGGCGGGAATGGGGGGAGGCAGCGCGGATGCTGCCGCGGCTCTGCGGGGCTTGAACCGTCTATATAATGCAGGGCTTTCGGAAAACACCCTGCGGGAAATAGGGATTAAGGTGGGGGCGGACGTGCCGTTCTGCGTGAAAAACGGCCTATGCTTGGCAGAAGGAACAGGCGAGATTTTAACTCCCTTGGGAGAAATCCCTCCCTGCCGTATTTTGATCTGCAAACCGGAAATAGGGGTCAGCACAGGAGAAGCTTTCCGAAGAGCGGATGTTGCCGGGCGGCCCAGGAAAGAGTATACAAGCCGCGTTTTGGAGGCTCTTTCATCTCAAAGCCTTTCCTCTTTGGGAAAATCCCTCGGAAACGATTTTCAGACGATTATGCATATACCGGAAGTGGAGAAGATACGAGCCATGATGCTGGAATCCGGCGCCGCCGGTTCGGTTATGACCGGCAGCGGTTCCGCCGTGTTTGGCCTGTTTTCGCCAGAGGGGAAAGAAGCTATGCTCTGTGCGGAAAAATTAAAGAAGAGCTATAAAGATACATTCCTGTGCGCAGCCATATATCCCGAATGAGCATGATTGTTTAAAATTCCATTTTTTTGAATAGACGCGTGTATTTTGTCCATACTTTCAGCGAAACAAGCGAGAGCGGCATACATAGTAAAACGGCCTAAAAGGCCGATGAAGCGCTGTTCCCGCCGGATCCAGAATGCTGAAAGGAACGATTTTAAATGAAATGGAAAACAATTGAAAAAGCCCTTCTTCTGGGATGTATACTTACCGTGGCCATCACCTTTTCCGGTTTTGCAGGGACTTGCGAAACTCTGCCCAATGAAGTTTTAAGGCTGCATGTTTTGGCAAACTCCGATTCCGAAGAGGATCAGGCGCTGAAGCTTGCCGTGCGGGATAGAATCTTGCAGGAAGGTTCCGCCGTTATGGATGGTGTCTCCAACAAGGAAGACGCGATTGAGGCGGCTCAGGAAGCGATACCTGCTTTGGAAAAGGCCGCCCAAGAAGAGATCCGGGAAAGGGGATACTCCTACCCTGTTTCCATTGCAATAGAAAAGGTATACTTCCCTACCAGGCAGTATGGGGATACCACTCTTCCGGCAGGAAAATATGATGCCCTGCGTGTGGTGATCGGCAGCGGAGAAGGCCATAACTGGTGGTGCGTTTTGTTTCCCGCTCTCTGCCTGCCGGCTGCCGAGGATACGCCGGAGCTCAGCGAGGTGCTTACTCCCGGCGAATTGGATACTGTCCAGGGCGGAGAAAAATATGAGGTTCGTTTCAAGCTTTGGGAAATGTATGAATGGGTGAGGGAAAACTGGTTTTCCTGATCCTATAGGATAGTGTATTGAAACATGTGGAAGATCGGGCTGGGAAAGGTGCAAAATCGCGGCTTTCTCAGCCGTTTTGTTAAAAAATTTGCAGATTCACAAGATTCAAAATAGAAAGGAGAAAAGCAGATGCTGCATCTTATATATGGACGGGCGGGAAGCGGGAAAACCACATATCTGCAGGAACTCTGCCTTCGCTCTATGCAGGATACGCCGGAGATTCCTTTTTACTATATCGTCCCGGAACAGTATTCTTTTGAAACGGAACGGACGATGCTTCACCTTCTTGGCCCTAAAGACGCCCAAAAGTTGCATGTGTTGAGTTTTTCTCGTTTAGCGGAGGAGGTCTTCCGCCGGTATGGAGGTGCAGCAGGCCGCCGGCTGGATGAAGGAGGCCGGTGTATATTTATGAGCCTGGCTCTGGAGCAGGTAAAGGATCAATTGGAGTTTTACCGGCGAAAGGCTGAAAATACGGACATGATATCCATGCTCCTTTCTATTTCGGAAGAACTGAAACTCTGTGCTGTTTCACCGGATACGCTGATGGATACAGCCGCCGCTCTGCCGGATGGAACCCTCCGGCGCAAAACCAGGGAGCTTTCTCTGATTTTGGGCGCATACGACGCTCTTGTGGCGGAAAGCTGTATGGATCCTTTGGAGGATTTGACCCGGGCGAAAGAACCGATTCTTCTCCATCGCTTTTTTGAAAATGCCAAAATAGCCATAGACGCGTTTACCAGTTTTACCGTTCAGGAATATGGAATTCTGCGCCTTATGATGGCCCAGGCGGCGGATATACATATAACCCTTTGCGCAGATAGCCCCCAAGATCCGGAAAACGGAGTGGGGCTTTTTTCCCTTGTCCAGAAAACAGGCGCCCGGCTGAAACATATTGCCAGGGAAAATGATGTGGCGGTGGCGTCCCCGGTGATTCTTGCTCCCTCTGCCCGCTATCAAAGAGAGAGCCTGCGGGCGTTGGAAGAAAACGCTTACCGCCCTTCTAAAAAGCCTTTTTCTGAATCTTCCGATGTTACCGTATACCGGGCTTCTGATTTCTATGATGAAGCGGAATTTGCGGCGGCAACCATCCGAAACCTGGTTATGGAGGAAGGATATCACTATGGAGATTTTACCATAATAGCGCGAAATCCTGAAGAATACGCTTCCATGCTGGAAGAAGCCATGGGCGCAAGAGACATTCCTCTCTTTATGGACGATCCCAGGCCTGTGGAATCAGAGCCTCTGATGCGGCTGGTTTTGTCGGCTTTGCAGGCTGTCCGGTGGGGGTGGCGGACGGAAGACCTTTCTCTTCTTATGAAAACGGGGCTTACCCCTCTTTCCGAGACACAGATTGCCAAAATGGAGAACTATGTGTTTTTATGGACAATTTCCGGTGAAGGCTGGCTATCTCCCTGGAATATGCATCCAAGAGGCTTTGAAGCGGAAGTAACCGAGGAAGATACCGTTCTCCTGGAAGAACTGGAGGAATGCCGGAAACTTTTGATACAGCCTCTGCGGAAATTGGAATCGGATCTTCGGAAGGGATCCGGGGAGGACTGTGCGGCCTCTGTGTTTTCTCTTTTGGAGAAATGGCAGGTTTCCTCCCATCTGAAGGAAATGGCCGGCCGGTTGGAAGGAGCCGGCCGGGCGGATCTGGCTGAAAGACAGCTTCGCTCCTGGGATCTTCTGATGACAGTGCTGGATCAATGCGCCCTTGTTATGAAGAATTTTATCCCGGGCACGGCGCGCTTTTCTGAAATTCTCCGCCTTGTGATCGCTTCCGGGACTTTGTCCAGCATCCCCCAGGGGCTGGATCAGGTAACGGTGGGCGGAGCAGATCGTATGCGCCCTGTCAGCCCCAAGGTGGTATTCCTTTTGGGAGCAAAGCAGGGGCAATTTCCTGCCGCACCAGGCAACGGCGGCGTATTCAGCGGCCTGGAACGGCAGGAGCTGATCCGGTTGGGGATCCCTCTGAATGAGACGCTGGAAGGAACGGCTCTGCAGGAACGTTTTCTGGCTTATACCGCTCTATCCAGCCCTTCGGAGAACCTTTTCATTTCCTATTCCGCTGGAGCGGAGGGGAGCCCGGGAGGAAGCGAGCCGTCCTCGCTGGTTTTAGAAGCGGAGGCAGTTCTTCCTGGCCTACGGCACTGTTCTGCGGAGAGTCTTCCTCCCCTCTATTTTGCCAACGGGGAAGCGCCGGCTTTTCGGGAAACGGCTCGTTCTTTCGGCAGAGGAACGGTGCTTTCCGCTACGCTCCTGCAGTATTTTCAGGATAAGGACGCATATAAAAGCCGTCTATCCGCTTTGAAGCGCGCTGCGGACACCTCTCCGGAAATTTTTAATACTTCTTCCCTGGCGGAGGAACTATTCGGAAAATCCATGACGCTTTCCGCTACGCAGATTGAGACCTATCATCTTTGCCGGTTTCAATATTTTTGCCGGTATGGGCTTCATGCAAAAGAACGCCGCGCCGCCTCCATGGATGCGCTGGAATACGGAAGCCTTATGCACTACCTTTTGGAAAAAGCGTTCCGTGAGGTGGGAACAAAGGCTATCCTGGAGATGGAGATGCCCGTTCTGGAAAAAACAATACATAACCTTCTTACACGCTATGGGGAAGAAAAGCTGGGGGGAATGGCGCAGAAAAGCGCGCGTTTTCTCTGGATGATGGAACGGCTGGTGCATTCTGCCGCCGTTATCATCGCGCATATTGCCCGGGAACTCTCTCAAAGTTTATTTGTACCCGTGGATTATGAGCTTTCTGTGGGAAAGGACGGAATTCCGCCTCTTAACATTCCTCTGCCAAACGGAGGAAGCGTGCAGGTTGAGGGCAAGATCGACCGGGTGGATTTGTTTGAGCAGGGGGGTAAGCGGTATATCCGTGTAGTGGATTATAAAACGGGGAAAAAGGATTTCCGCCTTTCCGATGTGATATATGGAATCAATATGCAGATGCTTGTATATTTGGCGGCCCTTGCCGAATCGGGAAACCTTCGTTATGGTGGAGAAACGGCGCCGGCGGGAATCTTGTATATGCCCGCCACCGATCCCCGGGTTTCGGCAGACAGAGATCTTCCCCCTGAAAAGGCTTTGGCGGAGCAGGAAAAGTCCCTTCGGATGAAAGGGCTGCTGGTGGATGACCCGGAGGTGCTTTCCGCTATGGAGCCCCAGGGCGAAGGAAAGTATATTCCCGTCACCCTGAAAAACGGCGCCCCTTCCCGCCGGGATTCCGTTGTAACCCAGCGGGAAATGGAAGGAATTCTGCGGTATATCCGGAAAACGGTGGGTGAGATGGCCCAGGAACTGCAAAAAGGCAGGGTGGAAGCTATTCCTCTTTCCGGAGGATATGACGCCTGCGCATGGTGCCCCTATAGAGCAGTTTGCGGCCACGAAGAAGAGGATCCGTCCAGAGAAACGGAAAAATGGGATCGCGCCGGTGTTTTGAAGCTGTTAAGCGGAGAGGAGGAAAGCTGATGGCCAGAAAATGGACCGATGCCCAGAAGGATGCGATTTGCGCCAGAAGGGGAACTCTGCTGGTTTCAGCGGCGGCTGGGTCGGGAAAGACTTCCGTATTGGTGGAACGCTTTTTGGAGCGTATTACCGATGAAGAACATCCTTCCCAGGCGGACAGGCTCCTGGTGGTTACCTATACAAGGGCGGCGGCGGAAGAAATGCGCGGACGCATTTCCCGGCGTATTGACGGGCTTTTGGAAGCAGATCCGGGAAATCTCCATCTCAGGCGGCAGCAGATTTTGCTTTCCCATGCCCATATCAGCACCATACATAGCTTTTGCGCCGATTTGGTGCGGGAGAATTTTTTTCGCCTTGGAATCGCGCCGGATTTTCGCATTCTGGAGGATACGGAGCTGAAAGTCCTTCGGGAGGACGCTCTGGAGAAGGTTTTGAACCGATACTATGAGCAGGATGATCCGGTTTTCTTTCAGCTGGCGGACGCCTTTTCCACCGGCAGGGACGACTGGAAAATGGCCGCCGCCGTGGAAACCGTATATGATTTTGTGCGCAGCCACCCCTTTGAAGAGCGATGGATGAGGGAAAAAGCAGTTCTTTACAGTGAAGAAAAGCCCTTTTCCCAAACTCTTTGGGGAGAATCCATTCTCGCCTACGGAGAAGAAGCTGCTTCCTACAGCGCGGATATCCTCAGAAACTGCATTTCTGCTATGGCGGGAGAAGAGGATATGGAAAAGGCATATGGGGAAGCGTATAGAAGCGATCTTGCCCAGGCGGAGGAGGTTTTAGATCAGCTTCGTTCAAGAAATTGGGATGAAACGGTAAAGGCGCTTTCCTGTTTAAAGTGGATGCGTGCCAAACCCCTCAGAGGCAGGGGGGACGATCCTCTGAAAGATAAGATATCCTCCGGAAGAAAGCAGGCTCAAAAGGAATTGGAAAATCTCCGGAAGCTTTTTTGCGCCGGAGAGGCGGAATGCAGCCGGGATGTAAAGGCACTGGCGCCTCTGGCAGAAAAGTTGTTTGAGGTGACTCAGGCCTTTTCCCGGGAACTGGACGAAGAAAAGGCCCGGCGAAAAGCCGCAGATTTCGGAGACTTAGAGCATTGGACTTTGCGGTTTTTGGTGAAGGATACGGAAAACGGCCCCGTGTTTACGGAAGAAGCGGAAGAAATAGCCGGCCGTTTTGACGAAATTATGGTGGATGAGTATCAGGATACCAATGAAGCCCAGGATATGATTTTTCGGGCGGTTTCCCGCAGGGAAGAAAACCTTTTTATGGTGGGAGATGTAAAGCAGAGCATTTACCGTTTCCGCCAGGCCATGCCGGAAATTTTCCTGCGAAGACGGGCCGAATACCCCTTATACGACAGAGAAAAGGATACGTATCCGGCATGCGTTGTGTTGGGGCAGAATTTCCGAAGCGCCCCCGGGGTGACGGATGCTGTGAATTTCGTTTTCCGGGAGCTGATGAGCCGGGAAGCGGGGGAACTGGATTATACGGAGAGCGAAGAGCTGAAACCGGGGGCATCCTATCCCCCGGCGGAAACGCCGGCTATGGAGCTGGATATAATCGATCTTTCTGCCGGCGAAGAAAAGGATATTGTCCGGGCGGAGAGCCGCCACATAGCGGATCTCATTTATGGTATGACAGCCAAGGATACTGTTACCGAAAACGGGGAGCAAAGGCCTGTTCGCTTATCGGATATCGCTATTTTGCTCCGAAGCCATACAAAATACGGTCCTTTATACGCCAGAGAGCTATCCGCCCTGGGTATACCGGCTGCCTGTGAACGTTCGGGAGGCTTTTTTGCTGCGCCGGAAGTGCAGGTGATGCTTTCCTATTTGAAGGTTATTGATAATCCCATGCAGGATATTCCTCTGCTTTCGGTGCTTATGAGCCCCATTTATGGTTTTACGCCGGATACCCTGGCGGAAATCCGCCTGCAGCATAAGCAGGGAAGTTTTTACAGCGCCGTTCTGGCTGCGGAAAATAGGGGGGATCCAGGGCTTGGGAGATTCAGGGAGGATCTTTCCCGCTTTCGTACCTTAGCGGCCACTCTTCCGGCTGACCGGCTGGTGGCAGCCGTATGCCGGGAAACGGGATATGCTGATATGGCGCAGGCTATGCGAGGAGGAACGGCCAGGCTGCAAAACCTCCATTACCTGCAGAATTACGCCGCAGCCTATGAAGCTGGTGGATATACGGGGCTTTCCGGCTTCCTCCGTTTTATCGGGAGGCTGGAAAAACAAAAAGCGGATCTGCCGGGAGCGGCTGAATCGGAAACGCCTGAGGCTGTCCGGATTATGAGCATTCACAAGAGCAAGGGGCTGGAGTTTCCCGTTTGCATTTTAGCGGGCTGCAGCCGGAATTTTAATAAAGACCGAGGGGATTTGCTGCTCCATCCTGTTTTGGGGATGGGCGCCAAGCTTCTGGATCCCCAACTGGGGGTCAGAAGAACCACCCTCCCCAGGGAAGCGGTGGCGCTGGAACTAGAAAGGGGAGAAATGAGCGAGGAACTGCGCGTACTCTATGTGGCTATGACACGAGCGAAGGAAAAGCTTTTGGCTGTTGCGGCGGTGAAAAATGCCGATAAGCTTTTGGGGAGCCTTTCTTCCCAGATTCAGCCCGGCAGAAAAATTGCGCCATATGCGGTGCGCTCCTGCAAGTCCATAGCGGAATGGCTTCTTATTTGCGCCCTTCGACATCCGGATGGAACCCTTTTGCGGGAAAGAGCGGGAATTTCTTCCCTCATAACGGAACAGGCGGGAGAACCTTGGAAGATCCGTCTTCTTCGAGCCCAGGCCGATGAAATTTTAGAGGAAAAACAGGAGACCCCAGAGGCGCTTTTGCCGGATAAGGAGCTTTTAAAGGAACTGAAAAGAAAAATTGAGTTCCAGTATCCCGGCAGCGCACTTTCCGGTGTGCCGGCAAAAGTGACGGCTTCGGATCTGGCGTCTCGGCAGGAAGAGAGAGAATATGCCGCTACGGCCCGCCCGGCGTTTCTCAGCAAAAAGGGCATGACTCCGGCGGAACGGGGAACGGCTTTGCATACATTTCTCCAGTATGCCTCTTGGGAAGAAGCCGCCAAAGATCCGGAGAAAGAGCTTTTGCGGCTGGTAAAAGACCGGTTTATAACCGAAGAGCAGAAAAATGCGGTTGAATTGGATACAGTCAGGCGCTTTTTTGCTTCCTCCCTTGCGAAAAGGATCCTTAAGGCCGAAAAGCTATATAGGGAATACCGGTTTACGGTGGAGATTCCGGCGGAAAGGGTATGCCCGCAAGGGGAGGAACTTTCCGGGGAAAAGGTGATATTGCAGGGGGCCGTTGACTGTGCTTTTGAAGAGGATGGTTCCCTTGTCCTTGTGGATTTTAAAACTGACCGGGTTTCTTCCGGCGAGGAGCTTCTTTCCCATTACGCCATTCAGCTTCGTCTTTATAAAGAAGCGTTGGAGCAGTGTCTGGGCATGCCGGTAAAATCCTGTATGCTGTATTCTTTTTACCTTGGAAAGGAGTGGATCCTTTCTCCGTGAAGACTCGCAGAGCTTTTAATAAAGAAAGGCAAAAGAAATTGTTTTCGCCCTTGACTTTTAAAGGCAAAACTGGTAGTATAATCTACGGAAACAAAGAAGGGTGTATGTGCCCTCACCTGTGGGGTTCCGTCCGGCACGGGTCAATACGGTAGAGATTCCTTATGGATTTTCGTGTATTGCTGCGGGCGGAGAAATTCTGCCCGCTTTTTGTTTTGTAAGAATATATAGTAAAAACGTGTTTTGGAGGTGCTTACCCATTAGCAACAAGGAACTGCAGATCAACGAACAAATCCGCGACAGAGAGGTGCGTGTAATCGGACCGGATGGCGCCCAGATGGGTGTTATGTCTGCCCGGGATGCACAGGAGATGGCATATTCCAAAAATCTGGATCTGGTGAAGATTGCTCCCCAGGCCACTCCGCCGGTGTGCAAGATCATCGACTATGGAAAATACCGTTTTGAACAGGCAAAGCGGGAAAAGGAAGCCAAGAAAAACCAGCGTGTCGTAGAAATCAAGGAAGTTCGTCTTTCTCTGAATATAGACACACACGACTTTGAAACGAAAGTGGGCCATGCGGTCCGGTTCCTCAAGGGCGGAGACAAGGTGAAAGCTTCCATTCGTTTCCGTGGCCGTGAGATGGGGCATCCGGAGCAGGGCTATGAGGTAATGAAACGGTTTGCGGAAGCTCTCGCAGACGTCGCCAATGTGGAAAAGCCTGCCAAAATGGAAGGCCGCAACATGCTGATGTTCCTTGCTTCCAAACCCACAAAATAATTATTATTTTAAGGAGGGGCTATTATGCCTAAGATTAAGACTCATTCCGGCGCAAAAAAGCGCTTCAAGCTTTCTAAGAACGGAAAGGTCATTCGTGCCCATGCCAATAAGAGCCATCTGCTCAACGGCCATGGAAAGACCCGCAAGACGAAGAGAAATCTTCGCGGTACTACCATTGCGGATAAGACCAATGTCCGCCAGGTGAAGAGACTTCTTCCCTATCAGTAAGAATAAGGATTGAATGATTCCCATAATTGGAGGTATAAGAAATGGCTCGTATTAAAGGTGCGCTGATGACGCGCAAAAGAAGAAAGAAGACTCTGAAGCTGGCAAAAGGGTATTGGGGTTCCAAGAGCAGACATTTTAAAATGGCCAAACAGGCTGTTATGAAGTCTGGCAATTATGCATATATCGGCCGTAAAGCCAGAAAGCGTGATTTCCGCCGTCTGTGGATCACCCGTATTTCTGCCGCTTGCCGTATGAACGGAATCACCTATTCCGTATTTATGAATGGCCTGAAGAAAGCCGGCGTAACCCTCAACCGTAAAATGCTTTCCGAAGTTGCTATTGCTGATGAGGCCGCTTTTAAGGCACTCGTAGAAAAGGCGAAAGCCGCTTTATAAAAAGCTTGAATTGCGCCCGGATTGCCCCGGGCGCAACTTTTCATTTCTGGAATTCTGTGGAAAATCCGAAGGGGGCTTTCTGGTATGCAGGAACTTTTTATAAGCAGCCGTAAAAATGAAACACTCAAAGCCGCGGCGAAACTTCTTACATCCAGCGAGGTCCGCCGGGAACAGGGGGCGTATCTTGCGGAAGGCGCCCGTCTTTGCCGGGATGCCGCCAGAAGCGGTGTTTCCATCAAGACGCTGTTTTATACCGAGTCTGCCGGAAAAAAATATCCGGAATACCTCGGGGAGCTTCGGGAAACGGCAGAGACGGTTTATCGCCTGGCGGATCACGCTGGCGAGCTCCTCTCCGGGACAAAATCCACTCAGGGTATTTTCTGCGTATGCGCTGTAAAAAAGCGGAAGACGGAAGAAATTCCCCGGAATCATTGCCTTGCTCTGGAAAATATACAGGATCCGGGAAATCTGGGCACGGTGCTTCGGACTGCAGAAGCCTTGGGCCTGGGAAGTGTGCTCCTCTGCGGCGAATGCTGTGATTTATATGCGCCAAAGGTGCTTCGCGCCAGTATGGGCGCCGTTTTCCGTTTGCCGGTGTTTTTCTTTCCAGCTCTTTCCGATGCGGCGGCTTTATTGTCCGCCAGAGGGTTCCAGAGTTTTGCGGCTGTCCCGGATAACGGGGCCATTCCGGTAACAAAGGCGGAATTCTCCCATCCCACCCTTATGGCAGTAGGAAATGAGGGGAATGGATTAAGCCGGGAGGCTATAGAAGCCTGCAGGGAAAAAATAACGATACCGATGCTGGGAAGGGCGGAAAGCCTGAATGCGGCAGCCTCCGCTTCCATCCTTATGTGGGAGATGATGCGGGGAGGAATGCCGGATGGAATGGCGTGAAAAAAGCTTCTGGCTGTGGCTGCAAAGAGGCTTGGGCGCGGGCAGCGGAAAACTTTTGACTCTTTTGGAGTATTTCGGGTCTCCACAAAAATGCTTTGAGGCCGGGGAACAAGCCTGGCGGCGATGGGGAAACCTTACTTCTCAGGAAATGGAGAGGTTTCTGTTTTATACCCCTTCTTATGGAGAAGCTTTGCTTTCCTATACGGAAAATTTGGGCCAGGAGGTTTTAACGCCTCAACAGAGGATGTATCCGCGTCCGTTACGCTATCTTATGAATCCGCCCGGAGCCCTTTTTATGCAGGGAAAGCTGCCGTATTTTGAAGGCCGTCCCTGGATTGCTATTGTGGGAAGCCGGAAGGCTTCGGAGAAGGACTGCCAGGCGGCTTATTTGCTTGCAGCTCATTTGGCTGAAGCAGGGGCGGTAATTGTCAGCGGAGGCGCCATGGGTATTGATGAAGCCGCGCACAAAGGCGCTTTGGAAGCGGGAGGAGAAACAGTTTGTGTAATGGGATGCGGGCTTTCCTATCCCTATCTTACAGGCCAGCTGCCCCTGAGGCAGGAAATTGCGCGAAACGGCGCCCTTTTATCGGAATATCCACCGGATACACCGCCGCTTCCTATGCAGTTCCCAGTTCGAAACCGGTTGATTTCCGGGCTTAGCGATGGTATTGTAGTCATAAGTGCCAATGAAAAAAGCGGCTCTCTGGTTACGGCTCGTTTGGCGTTAGAACAGCAGAGATTGGTCATGGTGGGAAATTTCGCGGAAGAAGCTTTGGCTCCGGGCTGTGAAAAACTGCGGAAAAACGGCGCTCCGATAGTTTCCTCGGCGGAAGATGTGTTGGCTTTGCTCTATACACGAAATTCCGGCAGCGACGGAGAAGAAAACAAGGGTAAAGAATTTCGGGAAAAAACCGTTCTCAAAAATACCGTATCGGTATCCGGCGAAAAAAAGAGTGTGCGGAAAACAGTTGAACTGGCAGAAGACCAGCAGGGGATCCCGGAGGAAATATCCAAAGATGCGGGAATCTTGCTTGCGAAGATTCGGGCAGAGAACAGTATCCAGCAGATTTCAGATTTAGCAAGAGAATTATCCATGCCTGTATCCAAAGTTTTGGCTGCTGCTACCGAATTGGAACTTTCCGGGTATATCCGATCTTATTCAGGCGGAAGATACGGACCGGCCTGAAGCACGTAAAAAGAACAAGGCTTGCCAATAGGTTCGCTTTGTTAAAATATACCGATGCAATTCGGCATATTTTAACAGTGCAGACTGCTATAGTGTATAGTTGACGGCGGGAATTTCCGCGATAGACAAAATATAGGAAATGGAAAGCTCGGCATTGCCCAGGAGCGGATGCCGGGAGAAAAATGGACAAATGAGAGGTGTTGGATTTGTCGAAACTGGTTATAGTGGAGTCGCCTACCAAGGTACACACTATTAAAAAATATTTAAGCTCGGATTACGATGTTGTAGCCACCAAAGGGCATGTTCGGGATTTACCGGAAAAACGGCTGAGTGTGGATATTAAGAAGCATTTTGCGCCTAAATATGAGATCATCAAGGGTAAGGAAAAACTGGTGGAAGAGCTGAAAGAAAAAGCGGAAAACAGCTCCCAAGTGTTTCTGGCAACGGACCCGGACCGGGAAGGAGAGGCTATTTCCTGGCATCTCGCCTATATTCTGGGTCTGGATACCGCGGACAAGAATCGTGTCACCTTTAATGAAATCACAAAAACAGGTGTGACGAACGGAATGGAGAATCCCAGAAGCATCGATCTGAATCTGGTAAATGCCCAACAGGCCCGCCGTATTTTAGATCGCCTTGTGGGCTATAAGCTGAGCCCGTTTCTTTCTCAAAAGATCCGCCGGGGCCTTTCCGCAGGGCGTGTGCAGTCTGTGGCTGTACGCCTGATTGTGGACAGAGAAGAAGAAATCCGCGCTTTTAAGCCGGAAGAATATTGGACGCTGGACGCTAAACTCATGCCTGCAAAAGGCACGTCTCGGAAGACTTTTGAAGCTTCCTTCTATGGCACACCTGAAAATAAGATTCCTGTATCTGATAAAGAACAGGCAGACGCTATTTTGAAGGAGCTGGAGGGTGCGGATTACCAGGTTGCCAAGGTAAAAAAAGGAACTCGCAGGAAAAAGCCCGCGCCGCCTTTCATCACTTCCACCCTGCAGCAGGAAGCCTCCAGAAGGCTGGGCTTTCAGGCAAGACGAACCATGAAAGTAGCGCAGGAGCTGTATGAGGGCGTGGATATTGAAGGAATGGGCGCTGTAGGCCTTATCACCTATATGAGAACGGATTCTCTGCGCCTTTCTGAAGATGCCCTTAACGATGCGGCTTCTTATATTGAAGAACGCTGGGGGAAAAAGTATCTTCCCGATGCGCCCCGCCATTATAAGAGCAAAGCCAGCGCCCAGGATGGGCACGAAGCCATTCGTCCTACCACGGTTTCTCTTACGCCGGAAAAAGTAAAAGGGAGCGTAACTTCCGATCAGTATAAGCTCTATAAGTTGATTTGGGAACGCTTTATTGCCTGCCAGATGGCCAATTGTGTGCAGAGCACTACTCAGGCGGATATTTCTGCAGGGGCCTATATATTTAAGGCTTCCGGCTATACCGTAACGTTTGACGGATTCACGGTTCTCTATGAAGAGGGGAAGGATGAAGAGAGCCGGGAGGGCGGAAGCCTGCCGCCTTTGGAAGAGGGAATGCCGCTAAAGTGTAAGGAGCTTTCCGGCAATCAGCACTTTACGCAGCCCCCTGCCCGCTACACGGAAGCGACCCTTGTAAAAGCTTTGGAAGAAAACGGCATCGGCCGGCCTTCCACTTATGCCGCCACAATTTCCACCATTACGGCCCGTGAATATGTAGTTCGGGAGGGAAAGTCGCTAAAGCCTACGGAGCTTGGTGAAGTTACCACCAAGCTTATGAAGGAAAGATTTCCGAAAATTGTGAACGTGAAGTTTACAGCCCAGGTAGAAAGCGATCTGGACCATGTGCAAAGCGGGGAGACGGATTGGGTAGAAACTCTGGATTCCTTCTATGGAGATTTTGAAAAAACATTAAAAAAGGCCAAAGCCGATATGGAAGGCGTTAAAATCCAGCTCAAGGAAGATGAAACCGATATTATCTGCGAAAAATGCGGAAGGCGGATGGTGATTAAAACCGGCCGCTATGGAAAGTTTATTGCCTGCCCCGGATATCCGGAATGCAAGAATATTAAGAAACTGATCCAGGAAAACGGCGCCGATTGCCCCAAATGCGGCGGAAAGGTGATTGTTCGTAAAACCAAAAAAGGACGCGTGTTTTATGGATGCAGCAATTATCCGGAGTGCAATTTTATATCCTGGGATGAACCTACTATGGAAAAATGCCCCCGCTGCGGCAAAACTCTTTTGCGGAAAAAAGGAAAACAGCCGAAGCTTTACTGCGTGACGCCGGATTGCGGATTTGAGAAATTGGAGGAGAAGAACGAATGATCCGGGTTATTGGAGCCGGTCTTGCCGGCTGTGAGGCTGCTTGGCAGATTGCCAAAGGCGGGGAGGATGTAGAGCTTTGGGAAATGAAGCCCGAAAAATACACGCCAGCCCATTCTTCCTCCGATCTGGCAGAGCTGGTTTGCTCCAATTCTCTCAAAGCACTGCGAATTGAAAGCGCTGCCGGTCTGCTGAAAGAAGAAATGCGGCGTATGGGAAGCCTTTTGGTTCCCTGTGCCCTCCGCTGTGCTGTGCCGGCAGGAGGAGCCTTGGCGGTGGATCGGGAAGAGTTTTCCCGTATGGTTACGGATGCTGTGGAAAAAGAGCCGCATATTTTCCTGCGGCGTGGGGAAGTGACGGATATCCCTTCCGAGGGAATAACCGTGATCGCTTCCGGCCCGCTGACTTCCGACAGTCTTGCGGAAAAAATATCCCGGTTATGCGGCGGAAATTTGAGCTTTTTCGATGCGGCGGCGCCTATTGTCACCGCAGAGAGTGTAGATATGGAGTATGCTTTTACGGCGTCCCGATATGGAAGAGGCGGGGAAGATGATTATCTGAACTGCCCCATGAATAAAGAAGAGTATGAAGCTTTTTACGATGCTCTTGTGCATGCGGAGCGGGCTCCTGTCCATTCTTTTGATGTGCGGGATCCAAAGGTGTATGAAGGCTGCATGCCCATTGAAGTTATGGCGGGACGCGGCCCGGATACCATTCGTTACGGCCCAATGAAACCCGTGGGCCTGCGGGATCCAAGAACGGGGCACAGACCCTGGGCTGTCTTGCAGCTTCGCCGGGAAAACCGGGAAGGAACCCTTCTGAATCTGGTGGGATTTCAAACTAATTTGAAGTTTGGGGAACAGAAGCGGGTATTCGGCATGATCCCGGCTCTGCATCGAGCGGAATTTATTCGCTATGGAGTTATGCACCGGAACACATTTCTGGATTCTCCCCGTCTTTTGGATGCGGATTTTTCCTTCCGCCGGGATAAACGGCTGTTTTTTGCCGGCCAAATGACAGGCGTGGAAGGATACATGGAATCCGCCGCGTCGGGGCTTTTAGCCGGAAGAAACGCCTTGAGACTGAGTCGGGGCCAAGAGCCGCTGATTTTGCCGGAAGAAACCATGATGGGCGCTTTAAGCCGCCATGTTTCGGGAAGCGTAACAGGGAATTTTCAGCCCATGGGCGCGAATTTTGGGGTTTTACCTCCAATAGAACCTCATATACGGGATAAAAAAGAACGTTATGCCGCTTTGGCGCAAAGAGCTCTTCTGGCTCTTGCCTCTTATGGGGAAGCGGTTGGGGAATATTTTGCCGGAGTTGAGCCGGTTGTTTGAAGTCTGAAACGGAGGATGCAACATGAAGATTATTGTAGACGCGTTTGGGGGAGACAACGCCCCTCTTGAAATTCTGAAAGGCTGTGCGGACGCTGTGCGGGAGCTGGACATTGATATCCTGCTTACGGGCGATGAATCCATTATCCGCAAGGTAGCCCAGGAAAATGAAATTTCTCTTGACCGCATGGAAATTGCCCATACGGATAGCGTGATCACAATGGAAGACCATGCCGGGGATATTATGAAAAGCAAAAATAACAGTTCCATGGCTCTGGGCCTGAAAAAACTGGCTGCAGGCGAAGGGGACGCCTTTATTTCTGCAGGCAATTCCGGAGCGCTGATTGTGGGAGCAACATTGATTATTAAACGCATCAAGGGTATTAAGCGTGTTGCGTTTTCCCCCGTCATTCCTAAAAAAGAAGGCTTTTTCATGCTGATCGACAGCGGAGCCAATGTGGATTGTAAACCCGAAATGCTGCAGCAATTCGGTATAATGGGTTCCATCTATGTAAATAAGGTTATGGGTGTGGAAAATCCCCGGGTAGCTTTGGCCAATATTGGTACAGAGGAGCATAAGGGAGGAGAATTGCAGCATGAAGCCTTCCGGCTGCTGAAGGAATCCCCCGTAAACTTTATTGGCAATATTGAAGCTCGTGAAATCCCCTATGATGCCGGAGACGTCATCGTTGCAGATGGTTTTACCGGGAACTGCATCCTGAAGCTCTATGAGGGCGTAGCCATGTGCATGATGGGGCTGATAAAGGATATATTCACAAAGAATCTGAAAAATAAAATCGCTGCATCCTTGATTCTTTCCGATATGAAGGAACTCAAAAAGCATATGGATTACAACGAATATGGCGGTGCGCCTATTATGGGCGCTTCCAAACCGGTTTTCAAGGCTCATGGAGATTCCAAGGCTAAGACCTTTAAAAATGCACTGCGCCTGACAAAAGCCTATGTAGAAGGAAATGTAGTGGATGAGATCACCCGTTCCGTGGCGGCGCTCAAAGAAGCTAAGACGATTTCCGAAGAAAAATAAGGCGGAAGGGGATTTACATGGAGTATACGGAATTGGAAAAAGCTCTTGGATACCATTTTAAAGAAAAAAATTATCTTTTGAATGCGCTGACACATTCCTCGTATGCCAATGAGCATAAAAAAAGTTTGGGAAGCAACGAACGGCTGGAGTTTTTGGGAGATTCCATTCTTGGCATCGTAGTTGCGGATTATCTTTTCCGAAACTTTCCGGATATGCCGGAAGGAGATTTGACCCGGAACCGGGCGGCGCTGGTCTGTGAAAAAGCCTGCTGCGGCTTTTCTAAACAGCTGGGAGTAGGTAAATATATGCTTTTGAGCCACGGAGAGCAGAATTCCGGAGGCAGGAGCCGCTCTTCTATTTTGGCGGATGCTTTTGAGGCCATTATAGCCGCTATTTATCTGGATGGCGGCATGGAGGAAGCAAGAAAATTTATTCTGCGTTTTGTGGAGCCTTTGGCAAAAGCCAATAAGCCTAAAACTTTCCGGGATTATAAAACAAAGCTGCAGGAGATCATCCAGCAAAACCCGGAAGAAGCGCTGGAATATGTTCTCACCGGTGAAAGCGGCCCCGATCATAATAAGCATTTCACTGTAGAGGTCCATCTGAATTCCAATGTTATTGGAAAGGGCGGCGGCAGAAGCAAGAAAGAAGCAGAACAGCAGGCCGCTAGGGAAGCCCTTGAATTGATGGGGTACTGAGATGAGCAAAGGAGCTCACGCCAATGTGGCGCTGTTTGTGCCTCATAACGGCTGCCCCCACCAATGCAGTTTCTGTAATCAAAAGAGTATAACGGGAAAGGCGGTGCAGCCGTCTCCCGAAGATGTAATAGCTGCGGCCAGGCGGGCGCAGGAAACACTTCCCGCTGGATGCAGCGCGGAACTGGCTTTTTTTGGGGGCAGTTTTACCGCTATAGATCCCGATTATATGGTGTCTCTCTTAGAGGCCGCCCATCCTTTTGTGGAGAGCGGCCTGTTTTCGGGTATCCGGATTTCCACCAGGCCGGACTGTGTTGGGGAAAAGGTGCTCGCTCTTTTGCAGAGATACGGTGTGCGTTCCATTGAATTGGGAGCCCAGAGCATGCGGGAGGAAGTCCTTCTTCTGAATGGTCGGGGGCATACTGCCCGGGATGTGGAAGAAGCTTCTTTTCGCATCCGGAAAATGGGTTTCTCTTTGGGATTGCAGATGATGACCGGCCTCTATGGGGATGATGCCCAGGGTGCTATGTATACCGCCTCTAAACTTGCGGAGCTGCGCCCGGATACGGTTCGAATTTATCCCACTGTGGTGATGAGAGACACAGAACTGGGGCGTTTATATGAGCAAGGCCGCTACCGGCCCATGAACCTGGAAGAAACGATTCCTTTATGCGCAGATCTTCTGGATCTTTTTGAAAGCCGAGGAATTGCTGTGATCCGTTTAGGGCTCCACGACACTCCGGAATTGAAACGGGATATGTTAGCGGGAGCGTATCATCCTGCCCTTCGGGAGCTCTGCGAAAGCCGGATGTTTTTAAACCGGCTGCTGGGTGCCTTAAAAGAAAATTCGGTCTCCTTTTATGGAAAAAATTTACAGGTTGCGGTTAATCCCCGGTGGATTTCCAAAGCTTTAGGGCAAAAAAAGCAAAACCTGCAACAGCTGCAGGAGGCTGGTTTCCGGATACAGTTTTTGCAGGATGAAACGGTGCTTCCAGGAAAATTTATGATAGCAAAGGTCGACAGCGTGGAAAAAATCCCCGCTAAAAGCAGGAAGGTAGAGAAAGGTGGAACGACATGAGGCTGAAATCACTGGAAATACAGGGATTTAAGACCTTTCCCGATAAAACAAAGCTTTCTTTTGACGACGGCATTACGGCTGTTGTGGGGCCCAATGGAAGCGGAAAAAGTAATATTTCCGACGCGATTCGTTGGGTGCTGGGGGAACAGTCTACCCGTTCTCTGCGCTGCGATAGAATGGAAGAGTTAATCTTTAACGGGACTCCCCACCGAAAGGCCCAGGGGTTTGCGGAAGTAACCCTCACTATAGATAATTCTGAGCGCCAGCTCCCTTTTGATAACGATACCGTAGCCGTAACCCGCCGGTATTACCGTTCCGGGGAAAGCGAATATCTTTTAAATAAAGTCAATGTGCGCCTTCGGGATATCAACGATCTGTTTATGGATACAGGTCTTGGCCGGGATGGGTATTCCATGGTGGGTCAGGGTAAAATTGACAGTATCGTGGCGGCCAGAAGCGAAGACCGCCGGGAAATTTTTGAGGAAGCTGCGGGGATTTCCCGGTATCGATACCGTAAACAGGAATCGGAATCCAGGCTGCAGAAGGCGGAGGATAACCTTCTTCGCCTGCAGGATATCCTTTCTGAGCTGGAAGAACGGGTGGAGCCTCTTCGCATCCAATCGGAAAAGGCTTTGCAGTATCTGGAATTTGCGGGAGAAAAAAAGACGCTGGAAATTGGCCTTTGGCTCCATACACTGGAGAAATCCGGTCGTGTGCTCCGAGAGCAGGACGATAAAATCCTTCTAGCCCAAAACGACCACTCCCAGGCGGAAGAGGAAATAACCCGAATAGATGGGGAGATCGACAAAGTCTATACGGAAAGCACACGCTGCACAGCCAAAGTGGATGAAACCCGGCAGGAAATTTCACGATTAGAAGAGTCTGCCACCCGGAAAGACGGAGAGGTTTCCGTTTTGGAAAACGATATTTTTCACAATAAGGAAACCGTAGAACGTCTTTTGAAAGAGATAGAGCAGTCCTCTTCATCCGGCGAAGCTTTGGATGGGCAGATAGAAGAAAAAAAGCTTCAGATTGAGGAAAAATCGGCGGAGATCACAAAGCAGGAAAAATCCGTCCAGGATTGTGAGCGGGAGCTTTCCGAGCTGCGACTGCATATGAGTGAGACGGGAGGAAAGATTGCGGATTATTCCAGGGAGCTTTCCGCGCTTACTTCCCGGTCAACAGAAGCAAGAATACAGGTTTCTGCCGCGGCTACTTCCATGGAAGAAATCCGTCTGCGGCAGGAAAACATACAGGAATCCCTGGCGGAGCGGCGTTCCCGGAGAGAAAAAGCTTTGGAGGAACAGCGGGAATACAAAGATATGCTGGCGGATACCGAAGCAAAAATCGGAGCTCTGGGAAATGCGGTGCAGGGCTATGAAATGCGGTTGGAAAGCCGTCGCCGCAAAGTGGAAGATAACCGGAAAAAGATGGAAAAGCTGCATCTGGACGCGGAAGAGCGTTCCAGAAGAGCCCACCTTCTGGAAGAGTTGGAAAGGAATCTGGAGGGCTTTTCTCAAAGCGTGAAGGTTGTCATGCGGGAAGTAAAAAGAGGAAGTCTTTCCGGTATACGGGGTCCTGTTTCCAGGCTGATCCAGACGCCGGAGGAATATGCGGTGGCCATAGAAATCGCCTTGGGGCCTGCCATGCAGAACATAGTAGTGGAGACGGAACAGGATGCCAAACGGGCTATCCAGCTTTTGAAGCAGAGAGATTCCGGCAGAGCCACCTTTCTTCCTTTGTCCACTATCCGGGGACGTATTCTGGAAGAAAAAGGTTTGGAGGAATGCCCCGGTTTTGTAGGAATTGCTGGAGAACTTTGCCGGTGTGAGCCCGAATATACGGGGATCCTGCATTCTCTTTTGGGGCGTATCGCTGTGGCCGAAGATCTGGACAGCGCAGTGGCCATAGCCCGCCGGTTTGGATACCGCTTCCGTATCGTCACATTGGACGGCCAGGTAGTAAACGCCGGCGGTTCTCTCACGGGAGGTTCTTTGAATCGAAATTCCGGCCTTTTGAGCAGAACTTCTGAAATAGAGCGGTTCCGTAAGGAAGCGGAAGAGCTTCGAAAAAAAGAAGAAGAAGCTTCCGAATTGCTGAAAACGGCCCGGGAAGAAGTGGCCCGGGAGGAAGCTTCCCTTTCCGCTTCCAGAGGGGAACTTTCCACCGCCCAGGAAGATAAGGTGCGGCTGGAAGCCGTCCTGCGGAACTTGGAGGATTCCCTTTTAAATCTGGATAAGGACGAAAAAGCGTTGGCGGAAGAGTCTGCCGCCGGGGAGGCTCGCCTTTCAGAGCTTTCCGCCCAGAAAAGCAAGGGAGAAGAAGCCATTGCTGCTTTTACGGCTTCTATGGAGGATTTGCAGGCTAAACTCAGTGAAATCAGTGGAAGTCGGGATGAGCAAAACCGGCAGAGCGACGCTATAGCCGGCCGGATGCAGGAAATTCGCATGGGTATACTATCCCTTGAAAAGGATCGGGATTCCCTTCTTGCCGCAGTGGAGGATCTGGAAAGGCGCAAACAGGACCATGCGGGAAAAACACAAGAACTTCGCAGTGAGATCCAGGCGGTGGAAGCGGCAACAGTCCTTTTGGGTGTACGTATCGACAACCTGAAAAAAGAGGCAGACGCTTTGCGGCAGGAAGCGAAGAATAAGGGGGATTCCATCGAAGAACTGAACCGCCGCCGGATGGAACTGGAAAAAGAAACGGCAGAACTACGGGTAAAACAAAGGGAGATTTCCGACCAGCGGGAGAAAGTCGGTCACGAACTTGCACGGCTGGAGGAACGGCGGGATAATCTCCAGAAAGAATACGACGCCATTATAAGCCGATTGTGGGAAGAATATGAACTGACCCGAAGAGAAGCAGAGGAAATCGGAGCGAAAATTGAAGATCCTTCCAAGGCGCAGAAACGTCTTGGAGAGCTGAAAAATAAAATTCGCGCCTTAGGGCCGGTAAATCCCGGATCGGTGGAGGAATATAAAGAGGTAAAGGAACGGTACGATTTCCTGAAAGCCCAGATAGAGGATGTGGAAAAAAGCCGGGAAGAGCTGCGCAACATGATTTCGGATTTGACCAGGCAGATGCGAGAGCTTTTCATTACCCGTTTCCGGATGATTAACGAAAACTTTGGCAAGACCTTCAAGGAACTGTTTGGAGGCGGAGAAGCGGAGATCTCTCTGAGCGACCCGGAAAATATCCTTACTTGCGGCATTGAGATACATGTGCAGCCCCCGGGAAAAATCGTACACAATTTGGAGAGCCTTTCCGGCGGGGAAAAAGCCCTGGTTGCCATTTCTCTTTATTTTGCCATTATGCGGGTGAATCCGCCTCCTTTCTGTGTAATGGATGAGATTGAAGCCGCTTTGGATGACGTCAATGTAGATCGGTTTGCCAACTATCTGCGGCGTATGAATCGGAACACCCAGTTTATCGTCATTACCCATCGCCGCGGCACCATGGAGGAAGCCGATGTGCTCTATGGGGTCACGATGCAGGATGAGGGAATTTCCAGCCTTCTGGAGCTTCGCACGGCGGAAGTGGAACAAAAGCTTGGAATCAGCGCTTCCCGCTGAACCTGTTTCGAATCCTGTAAAAAGCCCTGACTATGCGTTTTTTCAGAAGGAGCGGCGGAATGGGTGGACAAACCTTTTTTATATGGGGTATAATGTGCGCAGGCAGATTCCAGCCCAATTGAGGTTTTCAGATGCAGGATGCATGTGGGAAAATGGGTTGCATACAAGCTGCGTTATGTTTTGGCACGGCAGAGTTCTGTTTGATGCCCTGCCGATACACAAAGCGCGGGAAGCTATACAAAGCGGAAGATCAGATTATAAAGCGGAGGAACAGAAATGGGATTGTTTGCAAAAATAAAAGCTGGCCTGAAAAAAACGAGGGAGAGCATATCTTCATCTATCGAGACCATGCTGCATTCCTTTACTTCTATTGATGAAGAACTGTTTGAAGAATTGGAAGAGCTTCTGATTATGGGGGATGTGGGAATGCCCACAGCAGAAAAAATCTGCGGGCTTCTGCGCCAGAAAGTAAAGGAACAGGGAATTAAGGACCCCGAACAGATTTACGGGCTTCTCCAGAATATCGTTGCGGACATGCTGCGGGGAGGGCAGGAGCTGGAACTTTCCACCAAGCCTTCTGTGATTCTGGTGATCGGAGTCAATGGAGTAGGGAAAACCACTACCATAGGGAAACTGGCCGCTATGCTCAATCGTGAAGGGAAGAAAGTGATTTTGGCGGCAGCTGATACGTTCCGCGCTGCGGCAATCGAGCAGCTGGAAGTCTGGGCAGAACGCAGCCATAGCCCCATCATCCGGCAGAAAGAGGGAAGCGACCCGGCCAGCGTGGTGTTCGATGCGATTTCGGCGGCGAAGGCAAGAGGCGCGGATGTTGTTATTTGCGACACGGCCGGACGCTTGCATAATAAGAAAAACCTGATGGATGAACTGGCAAAAATCAACCGGGTAATCGCCAGAGAGCTTCCGGATGCTTCCAGGGAAGTGCTGTTGGTATTGGATGCAGCAACAGGGCAAAACGGTGTAAATCAGGCCCGGGAATTTAAAAATGCGGCGGATATAACCGGTATTGTTCTGACAAAACTGGATGGAACTGCTAAGGGCGGTATCGTTCTGGCTATCCGGGATGAACTTCAGATGCCGGTCAAATTCATAGGCGTGGGCGAGCAGATCGATGATCTGCAGCCTTTTGATGCAGATGAATTTGCTAGGGCTCTTTTTGAGCGCTGAGCGGCAGGATACCGGAAAGGGAGAGAAAAATGGAAACTTTTATTATGGCTACCCATAACAAACATAAGGTGGCAGAGTTGAGCCGGATCCTGGAGCCGATGGGCATCCATGTGGAGACGGCGGACCTGCCCGAAGTGGAGGAAACGGGAACCACTTTTGAAGAAAATGCCCGGCTGAAGGCGCTTTCCGCCTGCAAGACTACAGGGCTCCCCAGCGTGGCGGACGATTCGGGCATTGCCGTAGACGCTCTTGGAGGCGCTCCCGGCGTGTATTCCGCCCGGTATGCAGGGGAAGAAGCTACGGATGCGGATCGGAACAAAAAGCTTCTGGAAGAGATGAAGGATATACCGGAGGGAAAGAGAAGTGCGCGTTTTGTCAGCGCGATTTGCTGCGTGTTTCCCAGCGGGGAAGAAATCACAGTAACAGGCGTTTGCGAAGGAACGGTGGCTTTTGCTCCCCGGGGAAAAGACGGCTTTGGATATGATCCTATTTTCCTGGTAGGAGATAGGACCTATGCAGAGCTTTCCCCCGCGGAAAAAGATGCGGTCAGCCATAGAGGTAAAGCGCTCCGTTTGTTGAAGGAAGAACTTCTGAAGCGCAGAAACGGCCAGTAATCCTGCTGTGCAGATATAAAAGCCTGCTGGTTGACGGAATATACAATATTGGGAAAGATGAGGAAGATTTTAGATGGAGCTTACAAGCAAGCAGAGAGCCTATCTCCGCTCCATGGCGGTGGATTTGGATACAATCTTGATGGTCGGTAAAAGCGGTATTGGCCCGGATGTTGTCAAACAGGCCGATGACGCTATTCTGAAAAGAGAAATCATAAAAGGGAAAGTCCTTGAAACAGCGCCTGTTTCCGCAAGAGAAGCCGCTGAGGAATTGGCCCAGTCTACCGGTTCCCAGGTGGTGCAGGTGATCGGAACCAAATTTGTTCTTTACCGCCGGAATGAAAAGGAACCGAAAATCCAGCTGCCTAAGCCTGCGCGGCGCTGAATGCCGAAATGAAATACGGTGTTTTTGGCGGAACCTTTAATCCGGTCCATGAAGGGCATCTCCATATTGCCCGGGCATTCAAAGAAAGTATGAAGCTGGATAAGGTTCTGTGGATCCCTACGAAAATTCCTCCTCATAAAGTGGCAAAAGACCTGGCACAGCCGGATCAGAGATTGGAAATGTGCCGTCTTGCCTGCAAGGGGGAGGAATCCTTTCTGGTGAGCGATCTGGAAATACGGCGGCAGGGAAAAAGTTACACGGCCGATACGCTGGAAGAACTGCACCGAATATATCCGGAGGACAGATTCTGCCTTTTGATGGGCGAGGATATGTTCCTTACGCTTTTGAATTGGTATAGACCGGATGTGATTCTCCGGCTGGCGGAAATATGCGCTGTGCCCCGAAGCGTAGGCCATGAGGCCGAAATGGAAAAATACGCCCAAGGGCTGCGGGCTAGGGGCGCCTGTGTTACTGTGAAGAGAATTCCGTATCTCCCCATTTCTTCTACGGAAATCCGGGAGGCTGTGAACAGAGGAGATTCTATTGAGAAAATGGTGCCCTCTGCTGTGGAAGAATATATTTGTCGTCATGGGTTATACGGAAAAGGGGGAAATGGAAATTGACTCTGGAAGAAGGCAAAAAAATTATAAAACCTCTTTTAAGTGAGAAGCGGTATCGCCATTCTGTTAACGTGGCGGCGGAAGCCCTGCGGCTGGCAAAAAAATATGGGGCGGATCCTAAAAAAGCGGAGATCGCTGGTATTCTCCATGACTGTATGAAAGATATGCCCGCGGATAAGCAATTGAAAAGCATGGAGCAATTTGGTATAATACTCACCGATGTGGAAAAAGCGGGGAAAAAGCTTTGGCATGCCATTTTGGGCGCAGCATATATCGAAAAGGTTCTGAAACTTGAGGATCCGGAGATTGTAACGGCTGTCCGTTACCACACAACAGGCCGGTCGGGCATGTCTCTTTTGGAAAAAGTGGTTTTTGTGGCGGATTTTACTTCCGCAGACAGAGATTACCCCGGAGTAGACCGGATGCGGAAAAAAGCGGATTCCGATTTGGATAGCGCTATTCTGGAAGGAACGGCTTTTACTATACAAGAGCTCACGGAAGGCGGCTGGGCTATCCATCCAGATACGGTGGCGTTATATAATGAAACGGTTTTGAAAAAGCAGAAAGAGAAACTTTAAAAAGATCTGAAACGATAAAAGGCAGGTATGCGTATGAATGCAAAAGACTTGGCTATACAGGCAGTCAAACTGATGGACGCCAAAAAAGCTCTGGATATAAATATGATTGATATCCGAGAGGTGTCTACATTAGGGGATTATTTTGTAATCGCCACAGGCACAAGCAATACCCATGTAAAAGCGCTGGCGGACGAATTGGAGTTCCGCCTGAAGGAAGAGGGCGCAGCCCCTACCCATATTGAGGGATACCGTTCCAATTCCTGGATCTTGTTGGATTACGGCGAGGTCATCATCCATGTGTTTACAAGGGAATCCCGTGAATTTTATGATCTGGACCGTCTTTGGCAGGACGGCGTGAAAGTAGATATTTCCGAGTATCTAATCCAGGAGGAATAAGGCGGGGCCTCTATTCTCCTGATCGACTGATAGATAAATTTATTTTATGCTGGGAGCGACTAACCATGAAATGCGAGCGTTACGACCATAAACCTATTGAGAAAAAGTGGCAGGACGCCTGGGAAAAAGCAGGCGTATTCCACGCGGAAAATGATTCTGAAAAGCCCAAATACTATGCTCTTATTGAATTCCCTTATCCTTCGGGTCAGGGGCTTCACGTGGGGCATCCGCGCCCGTATACCGCTCTGGATATAGTGGCGCGCAAACGCCGTATGCAGGGGTATAATGTGCTCTATCCTATCGGCTGGGATGCTTTCGGTTTGCCCACGGAAAACTATGCTATCAAAAATCATGTGCATCCTGCCGAGGTTACCAAGAAAAATGTAGCCCGCTTTAAAGAGCAGATTCAGTCCCTGGGTATTTCCTTCGATTGGAGCAGAGAGATCAACACCACAGATCCGGATTATTATAAATGGACCCAGTGGATTTTCCTGCAGCTTTTCAAGCATGGCCTGGCTTATAAAAAAGAAATGGCCGTAAACTGGTGTACTTCCTGCAAATGCGTTCTTGCAAACGAAGAAGTTGTAGATGGTGTCTGCGAGCGCTGCGGAAGCGAAGTAGTGCATAAGGTGAAATCCCAGTGGATGCTGAAGATTACGGAATATGCCCAGCGCCTCATCGATGATTTGGATTTGGTAGATTATCCCGATAGGGTTAAGACCCAGCAGAAAAACTGGATCGGACGCTCCACCGGCGCGGAAGTGGATTTTAAAGCTACCACCGGCGATACTCTCACGGTGTATACCACCCGCCCCGATACTCTTTACGGCGTAACCTATATGGTTGTGTCTCCCGAGCATCCCCTTCTTAAAAAATGGGAAGGGCTCATTTCCAACATGGATGCTGTAAAAGCCTATCAGGCGGAAGCAGCCAAGAAATCGGAATTCGAGCGTACGGAAGTAGTGAAGGAAAAGACGGGTGTGCGCTTGGAAGGCGTAATGGCAGTGAACCCTGTTAACGGCAAAGAGATTCCCATTTTTATTTCCGATTATGTACTAGTTTCCTATGGTACAGGCGCAATCATGGCTGTTCCGGGCCACGATACCCGCGACTGGGAATTTGCCAAAAAATTTGATCTTCCCATTATTGAAGTCGTAGCGGGCGGTAATGTGGAGAAAGAAGCCTTTACGGATTGCGAAACCGGCACCATGGTGAATTCCGGAATTCTGGATGGACTCAGTGTGGAGGAGGCCAAGGAAAAGATCAAGGCCTATATGGAGGAAAAAGGATTCGGGCACAGCAAAGTGAACTTTAAGCTGCGCGACTGGGTCTTTTCCCGCCAGAGATATTGGGGTGAACCGATCCCCATGGTATACTGCGAAAAATGCGGATGGGTTCCTCTGCCGGAAGATCAGCTTCCTCTCACTCTTCCCAATGTAAAATCCTATGAACCCACGGATAACGGGGAATCCCCCCTTGCTCATATGACGGATTGGATCAATACCACTTGCCCGCACTGCGGCGGGGCCGCAAGAAGGGAAACGGATACCATGCCCCAGTGGGCTGGTTCCTCTTGGTATTTTCTCCGGTATATGGATCCTCACAACACAGAGGCCTTGGTGGGAAAAGAAGCCCTCGACTATTGGAACCAGGTAGACTGGTATAACGGCGGTATGGAGCATACCACCCTTCATTTGCTTTATAGCCGGTTCTGGCATAAGTTCCTTTATGATATCGGTGTAGTTCCTACCAAAGAACCCTATGCCAAACGCACGAGCCATGGCATGATCCTGGGCGAGAACGGCGAAAAGATGAGTAAGAGCCGCGGAAATGTGGTAAATCCGGACGATATCGTAAATGAGTATGGAGCAGATACCCTCCGCTTGTATGAGATGTTTATCGGGGATTTTGAGAAATCGGCTCCCTGGAGCATTAACAGCCTGCGCGGATGCCGTCGGTTCATCGAGCGTTTCTGGAACCTGCAGAATACTCTGATTGAAGGGGATGAAATCCGTCCTGAGATGGAAACGTCTTTCCATAAGACGATTCGTAAAGTCACAGAGGATATTGAGACGCTTAAATTTAATACGGCTATTGCCTCACTGATGGCTCTTATCAATGAAATCAGCGATAAAGGCAGCATCACAAAGGGCGAGATGAAAATATTTACTCTGCTTTTGTGCCCCTTTGCACCCCATGTCTGCGAAGAAGTATGGGAGAATCTGCAGTTCGGCGGTATGGTCTGTCAGCAGGAATGGCCTGCTTATGACGAGGCTAAATGCCGTGAGAGCATGGTGGAGATTGTGGTGCAGGTAAACGGCAAGCTGCGTACTCGGATGCAGGTTGCGGCGGATATTTCCAAGGATGACGCTATCGCAGCCGCCAAAGCTGATGAGAAGGTTGCCGCTTCTCTGGAAGGCAAAAATGTTGTGAAAGAAATCTATGTGCCTGGCAAGCTTGTGAATTTGGTAGTTCGTTAAGTTTATGTAAAAAGCCTCCGGATCCACGATCCGGAGGCTTTTTTGCTGAAAGGTAAAAGAAGTTTTGCATTCGCTGGGTGTAAATGATACAATAAGAACCGTTGTGAGAAGTTTTACTTCTAAGGTTATATTGGGGGAAATGGAGAGATCAAATAGTGGGGGAAGTTTTATCAAAAGCAGGGTTTCTTATCCTTATTAGTGTTCTGGGATATGCGCTCAAAAAATTCCGTGTCCTGCAAGCGGAAGATTATAGGCCTCTTTCTAGGATCGTAATGAATCTGACACTGCCCTGCGCGGCTATTACCGCTTTTTCGGATGGGTACCGCCCGGAGCCTCTTTTGTATTTTGCGGTTCTTTTTGGATTTTTAGGAAATATAGCCATGCTGGCAGCGGGATATGTTCTTGCCAGAAAGAAATCAAAAAAAGAAAAAGCCTTTTATATGATGAATACTTCCGGTTATAACATCGGGGCGTTTACCATGCCTTTTGTGCAGAGTTTTCTGTCGCCTTTCTGCATGGTAGCAGCTTGTATGTTTGATGTGGGAAATGCGATCATGTGCACGGGAGGTTCCTATGCCCTTTTGAGCAGTACCCTTTTGCAGGAAGGTAAGCAGAGGGGACGTGTGGCTTCTTTCTTTAAAAAGCTCTTTTCCTCTGTTTCTTTTGATGCGTATTTGCTGCTTCTTGTGTTATCGCTATTGAGCTTGCAGATACCGGCTCCCGTTTTGGAAATTACACGAAAAATTGGGGATTCCAATGGCTTTGTGGCTATGCTGGCGGTGGGCGTTATGTTTGAATTTCCAAAGGAGCTTTCCCGGTTGGGGCAGGCGGCCTCCATTGTTCTCACTCGTATTGTGGGAGCCGCGGTTTTTGCGCTGTTTTTCTATTTTTGTCTGCCATTGCCGCTGGAAATCCGGCAGGCTATGTGTATTGTGTGCTTTGCGCCCATCTCTGTAATGTCCATGATTTATTCGGAAAAAATTACAGGGGATGGCGCTTTAGCCAGCCTGACAGGTTCCCTTTCTATTTTGCTGAGCCTGCCGGTAATTTTGGGGCTGGTGCTTTTACTGTAAAATATCTGTGTTTATAAAAACGAGCAGCCTGCGGATACCATCCGCAGGCTGCTCGTTTTTGTGAATTCATGTAAATATAGAAAAATTAAAAGGGAAGAGGAAAAACATCATGGGCCAGAGCCCAGAAAAATGCTCCCAGGAGGAGCTGAAGAAAGAAGAGAATAGGAATCCCCAGCATAAATTTTAGATGTCTTGTCTTGTGATGAATCAAACGCATGGAAAGATACATGCTAAGGCTTCCGCCTATGGCGGCCAAAAACAGAAGTGTGCTTTCCCGGATCCTCCATTCTCCCCGGCGGGCTTTTCGTTTATCCCACAAAACAATAAAAACAGATAGGAGATTCACAAGCGCCAGATATGTCAGAATAAAAATGTGCATCATTCCGTATCCTTTCCAATATATATGTGTGTAGATGCAGAAGCTTAGCCAGTGTACCGGCAGGAGAGGCATATGTGCACTCCGCTTGGTCAAGGACAACCCGGCCTGCGTATGGGCAAGGGCTTTCCTGTGCAATACCTTACAGCAAAAGAAAGCCTTTGTCAAACTTGGCGGGGATAGAAAAAAGGAAGGGATAACCATGACGCATTTTGTAGGTTTTATGAACAGAAAGAGCCCTCTGATCTGTATAGTTCTTTTGATCTGTGCGGTAATAGGTTGTATGGTTTTTTATTCTTTTAGGGGAAATGAGATAGATAGGGATGTTCCTGATGATTCTTCCGAAAAATATATAGAAGAAGAAACAAAGCAAGTGGAGGGTACATCCGTCCTTTGGAGCGGGGAGGAAGAACTGCGGGCTGTATGGGTTCCGTTTATGACGTTGGATATGTCCAAAGCCGATGACCAGAGTGAAGGCGCATTTCGGGAAAAGTTCAGCACGATCATAAAAGGTGCTCTGGATTACAGCATGAATGCCTTGATTGTTCATGTGCATCCTTTTGGCGACGCCCTGTATGCTTCGGAATATTATCCATGGAGCCATATCCTTACAGGAACACAGGGGAAGGATCCGGGATATGATCCCTTGGAAATCATGGTGGAAATGGCCCATGAAGCAGGATTGGAAATCCATGCATGGATGAACCCTCTTCGGATTCAGGCGAGTTCCACGCCCAGCGCCCTTTCTCAGGACAATCCGGCTGTTCTTTGGAAAGAAGATCCGGAGAAGTCTAAATGGATTGTGCAGACGGAAGACGGCATCTTTTATAACCCTGCATATGAAGGGGTTCGGCAGTATATTGCGGAAGGGGCCGCTGAAATAGCTTCTAAGTACGCTGTAGATGGTATCCATTTTGACGATTATTTTTATCCCACAGAAGATGAAAAATTTGATGCGGAAGAATATGCTGCCTATAAAAAGGAAGTGTCTTCTTCCGGTTCTCCTCTAAGCCTGCAGGAATGGCGCTGTGCTAATATTAACGCCTTAGTTTCTCTTGTATATCAGAAGATTAAGGAAGCGAATCCTGCTGTAATTTTTGGTATAGCGCCTCAGGGAAATATACAGAACGATCTGAATATGGGAGCCAATGTGGAAGTTTGGTGTAAAGCCAAAGGATATGTGGATTATATCTGCCCTCAGTTGTATGTGAACTTTGAAAATAAAGCGCTACCCTTTGAAACTGCCGCGGAAGAGTGGGAAAAGATGGTGACCTGCGAAGATGTAAAGCTTTGCCTGGGGCTTGCTGTGTATAAAGCGGGATCGGATGAAGACGACGGAACCTGGAAAAACAGCAGCGATATACTGGCAAGGCAAGTCAGTTTGGGCCGGGAACTGAAATGCAGCGGTTTTATGTTCTATTCATGGGAATATCTTTCCTCCGAACAGACACAGGAGGAAGTACAGAATGTTATGAAAATCTTAAAGTAAGATACGCCCATGCCCATGGATTGATTTCTTTCTCACTCTCCGGTATAATGGGTATCGTACGGTTTTGATATCTTGTTTTATGGCTTCTGCCCCAATAGCTGCTCGTGCAGTTTTGGGGATGAAGCATGCATTTTGGATATGCCGGCGGTATTTTTATGCATAAGCATCTATGTTTTGAGGAGTCAGGAGAATAGAAATGGCAGTGCTCAGCGGTAGCAATTTGATGAAATCCTTCGGAACGGACGTGATCTTTTCCGGAGTTTCTTTTGAAATACAGGAAAACGACAGAGTAGGGCTCGTAGGGGTAAACGGATCGGGAAAGACCACGCTCCTGCGTGTCCTTATGGGGGAGCTTTCTGCGGATGAAGGGGAGATCTATAAAGCTTCTTCGGCTGTGGTAGGGTATATGGAACAGCATGTATGCCGGGATCTTTACAGAAGCGCGTATAGTGAAGTTCTCACTGTGTTTGCGCCGTTGCTTTCCATGGAACAGGAGCTGGAGGAATTAAACCAGCGCCTGATGGTAAAAAATGCAGATATGGATGCGCTTATAGAGAGGCAGGCTCTTTTGACCGATCAATTCGACAGAGAAGGCGGGCTTACCTTTCGGAGCAGAGCCCGTTCCGCTCTTCTTGGGCTGGGATTTAGTGATGAAGAAATGAGCAATCCCGTAGGAATTTTAAGCGGTGGGCAGAAGGCAAAGCTGCAGCTTGCCAAAATGCTTCTAAGCGGCGCTACCATCCTTCTTTTGGACGAGCCTACTAACCATTTGGATATAAAAAGTGTGGAATGGCTGGAGGATTTTCTCCGTTCCTATCCCGGCGCGTATATTGTTATTTCCCATGATCGCTATTTTCTGGACCGCATTACCACCCGGACATTTGAAATGGAAAACGGGAAAATGACAGTTTATAAAGGCGGTTATACCCAGTACCTAGCGCAGAAAGAGGAAAACGATCTGGCGGCCAGACGAAAATATGAAAATACAAAAAAAGAGCTCCAGCGGCTGGACGGTATTATCACCCAGCAGCGCCAGTGGAACCAGGAACGAAATTACAAAACCATTGCCAGCAAAATGAAAATGATCGAACGGCTGGAAAGCACCTTGGAAAAGCCGGATCAAGCACCGGAAACCATGCGTTTTTCTTTCGGAATTCGGCAGAGAGGCGGGAATGAGGTCCTGTCGGCGGAAAATCTTTCTCTTTCTTTTGGAAAGAACCATCTGTTTCGGAATGTAAGCCTGGATATAAGGCGTGGGGAAAGGGTTTTTCTCATTGGCCCTAATGGCTGCGGAAAAACCTCCCTTTTGAAGATCTTTTTGGGTATTAACCAGCCGGATAGCGGCGAATACCGTTTCGGTGCGGGTATCGATGTAGGATATTATGACCAGGTGCAGTCGGATCTGGATATGGATAAGACTGTTATCGATGAGATATGGGATACGTATCCCCGCATGACACAAACAGAGGTGCGCAACGCCCTGGCAATTTTTCTTTTTAAGGATGAGGATGTATTTAAGCCCGTTTCCGCTCTTTCCGGAGGGGAGAGAGCTAGGGTTCTGCTTTTAAAGCTTATGCTTTCCAGAGATAATTTTCTTCTTTTAGACGAGCCTACCAACCATTTGGATATCGGTTCCTGTGAAGCGCTGGAAAATGCTCTTCAGGAATATGAGGGCACATTGCTGGTCGTTTCCCATGACCGGTATCTTATCAATAAGATAGCCGATAAAATCTATGCTCTGGATGAAAACGGAGCTGTTTGCTATATGGGAAATTACGACGAATATCTGGAAAAATCTAAGGCGAGAACGGAAGAAAAGAACCAGGCAAAGGCGCCGGTTGAGAAAGTAAATGAATATAAGCAGAAAAAGGAACGACTCTCTTTGCTTCGCAAGGACCGTTCCGCGCTCAAAAGGCTGGAAGAGCAGATAACAGCTTTAGAGGAGGAAATTTCAACTTTGGAGGCACAGCTTTCTTCACCGGAGATAGCCAGTGACTACGAGGAGGTTACGCGTCTTTCGTCCCTTCTGGCAGAGAAAAAGGAGGAAGCAGACGAAGCGTTTCTTCGCTGGAGCGAACTTTCCGAAAAGCTGGAGCAGGCAGAGAAAGAGGAAACGGCAGAATAGGCCTATAAAAATGAAAAGCCCCGGGGCCGCGGCTCCGGGGTATTATACAGGAAGAAGCAAAGCATCCTTCCCTTATGCGGCTTTTATTTCACAAAATACGGTTGGGCTTCCTCCATGAATTCGGGATATTCAGGATCGGTCTCCTCTTCAATCTGCATTGTGAGAGGCCGGGATAAATCCAGACTGAAAACCCCCATTATGGATTTTGCGTCGATCGTATACTTATCGGAAATCAGATTGATTTTGAAGCCATATCGGTTTGTGATAGAAACAAATTTCTTCACATCTTCGATGCTTGCAAGCCGGATAAGAGTGTTTGTCATGGCTCACACCTCCTGGTTCAAGTGATTTTTAGAATACTTTTAACAATGATATAGCAAATTATTTGTATGGTCAATGGAAAATCTTACGATAAAGACCCGTTGCCCAACAAAATTATTGGGCTGGATTCCCAAGATGGATTCTAGTGTGAATTCGATAAATAAGGATGGAAAAAAGGAGAAAAACATGAAGGTTAGTGCTATAACACTGGGCTGTAAAGTAAATCAATATGAATCCCAGGCTATGTTGGCCAGTCTGGAAAAAGAGGGATATACTGTAACACAATCCCAGGAAGATAGTGATGTAATCCTGGTTAATTCCTGCACGGTGACGGCCACCAGCGATCAGAAAGTCAGGCAGGTTCTGCGCCGTACAAGGAGAAAAGCTCCTTTGGCGGTAATTGTTCTGACTGGCTGCATGACGCAGGCTTTTCCGGAAATAGCAAGTTCCCTGGAAGAAGCAGATATTGTTCTGGGCAATTCCAACAGGGGAAGGCTGGCAAGCGTCCTGCAGGAATATTTTTTGAACCGGCGGCGTGTTGTAGAGATTCTCCCTCACGAAACAGGAGAAGTTTTTGAATCCATGCAGGTGGAGCATTTCTTTGAAAGGACCCGTGCTTTTATTAAAATTGAAGACGGCTGCAACCGGTTTTGTTCCTATTGTATTATCCCATATGCGAGAGGAAGAGTTCGCAGCAAGCCTTTGAACGAGATGAAAGAAGAACTGTGCCGTTTGGGACAAAACGGATATAAAGAGGTAGTGCTCACAGGTATTAATCTTTCCGCTTACGGGCAGGAGTTGGGGCTCCATCTATGCGACGCTGTAGAGGCTGCCTGTGCCGTACCGCAAATACTCCGGGTGCGTCTTGGGTCTTTGGAGCCTGAGCAGCTGAGTGAAGAAGTCATCTTTCGGCTGGCAAAACAGAAAAAGCTTTGTCCCCAATTTCATTTATCCCTGCAGAGCGGCTGTGATGCAACCCTGCGCCGTATGAACCGCCATTATGATGCGGAAGAATACAGACAGATTGTAAAAAATTTGCGTAAGGCCTTTGAAAATGCTGCGATCACTACAGACATAATGGTAGGTTTCCCTGGAGAAACGGAAGAAGAATTTGAAGCGTCTCTTTCCTTTGCTAAGGAGATCGGCTTTGCGAAAGCTCATGTTTTCGCCTATTCCCGCAGACCCGGCACAGTGGCGGATACTATGACCGGTCAATTAACCAACCATTGCAAGGAAGAAAGAAGCCGGCGCATGATAGAAGCTACCAATGAAACCAAAACCGCATTTTTCCGCAACCAGGAAGGAAAAACAGAAGATGTCCTGTTTGAGAGAGAATGCGGAAAAAATGTATGGGAAGGATATACGGTGAATTATACGCCTATCCGTGTTGTTTCTGCTCAGCCCGTGGGAGGAAAAGTATTGCCGGTAAAGATTCTTAAGGCAGAAGAGGATTGGTGTGTGGGAGAAGTTCTTTAAAATAAGAAAACAGGGGTGAAAAGCTGCTTTTTCAGAGAAAAATTTTTTAAATAATTGCCTGTGTAATCAGCCCAGCGGTTATATGTACACAAGATTTTACGCAGGTTTTACGCAAACCAGATGGAAAAGACAGGTGTATGGGAATATACTGAAAAGCCAGTGGAAGAAAAACGAATACAAATCGATCCGGGCTGACCGGCATCGAATGAATACAGGCAAAGAGATTTTCGGATACGGCAGGATAATCCTTGACATTTTCTTTTTTCTTCTCATAATAGGATATAGAAAATATCGAATCTATGAGAGAGTGAGGGGCTTTTTATGAAACAGGCGACGGATACCGGGACACGAATAAAGTTTACCAAAACAGAAAAAAGCTGGATCCTGTATGATTGGGCGAATTCCGTATATGCAACCAATATTATGGCCGCTATTTTTCCCATTTATTTTACCTCTGTTTGCGGAGGGGACACTTTAGGGCTTCAGTGGTGGGGATACGGTACGTCCCTGGCCACTTTGATTGTTGCTGTTTTGGCCCCGATTCTGGGAGCTATTGGTGATTATCAGGGAATGAAGAAAAAGTTTTTTACTTTTTTCATGGCGTTCGGTGTGATTTGTACCCTTCTCATGGCGATTTTCGATAACTGGCAGATGTTGTTAATCGGATATATCCTCTCCTATATTGGATTTGCCGGTTCTTGTCTTTTTTATGATTCCTTCCTGACAGATGTTACCACCAGTGAAAGAATGGATAAGGTCTCCGCATGGGGATATGCCATGGGTTATATCGGAGGCAGCACCATCCCGTTTATTCTTTCTATTGTGATTCTTCTCGTGATGGGAATGAGCAATCCTGTTGCTGTAAAGCTTACGGTTGTACTCACCTCTGTCTGGTGGGGAATTTTCAGTATACCTATGCTGAAAAATATAAAGCAGCAGCATTATTTGAAAGCACCGGAACATATTCTAAAAAATACTTTCTCCAATATCGGAAAAACATTAAAAAATATCGCCCACAGAAAAGGATTGCTGTTCTTCATTTTGGCGTATTTCTGCTATATTGACGGTGTGGGTACCGTTATCCATATGTCCACCAGTTATGGGGAAACGCTGAATCTGGATACGGTGGGCATGATTTTGGCTCTGCTGGTCACGCAGATTGTGGCGGTTCCTTGTTCGATCCTGTTTGGTAGGCTGGCGCAGAAGGTGGGATCTGTGCGTATGATTGCGTTTGCAATCGGCGTATATTTCCTGATCTGCCTGGTGGGCTTTTATATGGGATTCAGTGTGGAAGCAGCTAACGGCGCCGAAGATGCCATCCATCGTGCGGAAATCCTCTTCTGGATTATGGCCGCTATGGTGGGAATGGTGCAGGGAGGAATCCAGGCGCTTTCCCGCTCTTATTTCGGAAAAATGATCCCGGCCAATAAAAGCAATGAATATTTTGGCTTTTTTGATATTTTCGGGAAGTTCGCCACGGTTGTAGGGCCGTTGCTGGTTTCCTTGGTAACAGATTTGACCAATCGCTCCTCTTTGGGAATTCTGAGCCTTTTGGTCCTTTTTGCAGTGGGAGGACTGTTGCTGTTTTTGGGCAGAAACCATATGAAGGCGGAGGAAGCAGCCGTTAAACAGGAGGAAGCCGAAGAGGCGTAACTCTGTTTCTGCAAAAAGTTTGGAGAAAATTCAAAAGCGATGCATACATAGTATGATTGTATTGGATGGATAAAAAAAGAGAAGGATTTTAATCCTTCTCTTTTTTATCTTTATGATGCTCTTTTCCATTCTCTTCTTGTTTATTGTCTGTCTGCTTTTTTTGCAAAGTGATTTCTGTAAGAATCCGTTCTGCGGCGGTGCGGCGGGCGGAAGCTTCTATAGAAAGCTCCATAGCAAGTTGGGTAAGAGCAGATTCTCCTTTTCCCTGTTGCTCCAGAACACGCTGGCAGACATCCTGAAGGGCTCGGCTTTGCGCAGAACAGAAAGTTTTATATAGATCTTTCTCTGAGCTTTCTTTCAAATGGGATTGAGTGAGAAAAGCAATATCCGGTATGGAAAGGACGGATTTTAAAAGGCATATTAGGGTAAGAAGCGTTAAGTGTTCACGGGAATATTTTTTTTGCTCTGGCCTGGGGAGAACACCTGCTTTTACATAATTGTTTACCATACTGGAGGTCAGAAGGGGATCCTCAGGGTTTCGTTCAAAAAGTTCCAACTGTTTATCCATATAGCTGAGAACCTGATCCATATATAAGTAAATTTCCGGAAGTCTCTCCCAGTCAGGGAAAGAGAAAGAGCTAGCACCTTCTGCCCACTGGGAAAGAGATTGGGAATTTGTATCCATTT
>CALWJA010000037.1 GCA_944380875.1 uncultured Clostridia bacterium | reverse complement strand
CTCACTATCTCAGAGTCTTGAATACTCTCTGGTACTACCTTGTACTACCATGCACTTCCTCAGACTCTTATAGTTTGGCAGAGCCATTTTACCCTGACAAGCCGCCGACTGTTTTTACGCTTACGATTAAATAGTTTTCCCAATCATCTGCGTCGGGAAGTTGCCATGTATCATGCTTGGCCAAATTTTGATTAATTTTATAACAGGACTTCTCATATGTTTCTTTTTTCTCTGCAAATGGTTTGTTGCCAACTCTACTACCATTATCCTCTCTTGAAAGGATTGTAAGGTTTTTTAATTTGTTTATGCTGTCTTGTGGAAGAGTATTCCCGCCTTGTGCATGTTGAGAATCGATATGCTCAATCGTTACATTATCATAGTTAATTATGTGCTCTTTATTTGCATATGGCTTCCCGTTTTCTCCTTCTTCATGCCATCTGTTATAATCGCATAAAGTGCTAAAGAAATACCTTAAAGATTTATTTCCGCCAGACGGTTGATATGTGAGATCTTTAAGTCCTACTTTAAACCTTTCATCGTTTGCCTTTTCTTCAAGCATTTTTTTTAGTGTACTCGATAAACCTGACAGTGAATAATTTTGAGGATCATGCCGAATCTTTTTTGCTTCCTTGTTATACAGTTCACTTAACACTTGGTGGGGGTTATTGCAAATCGTTTTATATCTAAACATAAACTTTTCAAGCATGTGAACTAAGTCGGCGTATTTTTTCTGTTTTAATTTTGTGGCAGCCAATAAAAGAGGTAATGTGATATCATATGACAGAAATGTTACCAAAACTTGAAGGCGATTTCTATCCCATCCTGTAACTGACTGTTCTTCGGGATATGGCCATTCTCCCGCAGTAATTTTTCTGTAAATCCGAATTTCAGCAAGAAGGTCTTGTACTTTAGTCAATAACCCGTTGGCTTCATCTTTTGACTGCGGTAGCACACCATCAAACGGTCCCGGAAAAAATGCCGCTAAAAAGTCATCATACAGCGATGCTCTCCCGGCACGCTTTCCACAGCAAGAAGCGTAATAAGTTCGCAAAAAACTTTCAACCTTTGAGGGCTCCTCTTCTAATATCTCATCCCAACATTTTTGCACCTGTTCTTGTTCTTCAGGGAAATGTTCGAGAACTTCCAAAGTTTTTGACTTTAACAAATCCCCTTCATTTAAACCTGCGCCACGATCATTTAAAACTTGAAAGAGTTTATATGCCGAATCTCTGGAATCGCAGTCCATAAATATTACAGTACAGTTAGATTGTAGTGCATGTTCAATTTTAGCAAGCATATCGATTTTTTCTGTATCGACTGCACATTGATCAAGCTTTTCTTTTACAAAATTCCCCAAAAGCTGATTCGCTTTCTTAATTTTATCGTGAGAATCTCTGGTTGGTGTTACAACTCTATTGTTGAGAATTCCTTCAAAAAAATCTTTATCCGCCAGTGATAACACAAGTTTGTGTACAGTTAAGGGTTTACGATTGATTTCGTCGTTATAATTAATATATTTTTCCTCAAGCTTTGCTATACGAGATTTTATAATCTCCACATCATCTTTTGATAATGTTCCACTGGATAACAATTCTTCGTACTTTCTAATGATGCTAATTATAAGAAGGATTGAGGTGGTAAGACGCTGCTGACCATCAATTAATTCTTTTTGTTGGCGGGTAGATCCATCAACCTTTTTGGAGACACAAACAATTCCTCCAAAGAAATGATCTTTTTCAGAATCAGCTAAAATTCCATCCAAATCCTTTATAAAATCGCTAACCTGTTCGGACTCCCAAGCATAATACCGCTGGTATTTTGGAACCTCAAAAAGGAAATTTTGCTCAAACATCCGACCTATTGTGATATATATGGGCGAAATTACCATAATTGCCTCCTGAATCTCAACGCTTTTCTTGCTTTTATACTATTTTTTGATTATACCACCCGTCGTTCAAGAATGCAATTTTTTGATTATAAATATTTGTTTCCCGATTAATTCATTAGTTACTCTCAAATTACAATAAATTTTCGGGTAGATTTAGTGATAACTAAATCTACCCGAAAAAGTAAATAGGAAAAAATGCTTGTCCAGCATTATGAATATAGATATACTGAATATGTAAGTGCTGAAAATCCGCAGGGTTATATGGGTGCCTGCTTGATGACGGAATAGGTGAAGCGAATGGTTGAAGTAGTTGCAGCTCTGATCTGGGATCAGAACAAATTCATGATTTGCCAGCGCCCGGCTAATAAAGCTCGAGGGCTGCTATGGGAGTTTGTGGGCGGCAAGGTGGAGCCAGGTGAAACAAAAGAGCAAGCGCTCATCCGCGAGTGCCAAGAGGAACTTGCTATCAAACTGGATGTGGGAAATGTATTCATGGATGTGGTCCACGAGTATCCAGATCTGACTGTCCATCTGACCTTGTTTAATGCGTCTATTCGCGAAGGGACTCCCCAAAAGCTGGAGCATAATGATATCCGCTGGATCAAAGTAGATGAAATCGACGGATATGATTTCTGCCCAGCAGATGAAGTAATTCTGAGAAAACTAAAAACCATCAAGTGACCTTGGATACTGAATAAAACACATCCAAACTATCTAAAACATATCATCTGCAGGGAAAGGAAAAATGGACGATGAACGTCATCTGCTTTGGCGACTCCAACACCTACGGCTACGACCCACGGGGCTATTTCGGTGGACGCTACGACGCGGACTGCCGGTGGGTGGACATCCTGGCTACAGAGACCGGCTGGACGTTCTATAACATGGGCCAGAATGGCCGGGAGATTCCGTCTGCAGATCCCGACTTCCCTGCTGACAC
>CALWJA010000036.1 GCA_944380875.1 uncultured Clostridia bacterium | reverse complement strand
ATAGTGTACTCCATTATACCATAATATTAAATCCAAAAACGTAGGTAACTTTAAAAAGGTCCCTTGTGTTGCTGGCAAACGGACCGAATTAGCAAACGATGATTGCTACACCTTCACAGAATTGGCTGATTTGGATGATCCCTACGGCCTAATTCTAAAATCCATATCCAAGCTCAAAAGAAATATACAATTACAATAACTACAATAACTGCTGTTGATGTGGTTTATATTTTTGGTATTCATACATTCTATAAACCCATGCGGGACTTTCAGCCTGAAAAATCAGGCGGAAGCCCCGCATTTTTGCCATTTACACTCTTTTCTTTCATTGTGACAGAATCCGTCGATTTCGTTCTGTTGCTCATTCTTACCGCACCGAAAAAAGCAGATCGGAAGCTTCCCGCACTGTCACCGATACCACTGGGCCTGAGCCTCCCACAGACGGAAATACTGGCCGTCCGTCTGGGAAAGGAGTTCTTCGTGACTTCCTTCCTGCACAAGCCTCCCCTCGTGAAATACAGCAATCGTATCGCAGAAACGACAGGATGAAAGGCGGTGGGAGATATAGAGAGCGCCCTTTTGATCTGTAATATCCCGGAATTTGGAGTAAATTTCCGCTTCGGCGATAGGATCCAAAGCCGCTGTAGGTTCATCCAGCACTACAAAGGGAGCGTCTTTGTAGAGAGCTCGGGCGATGGCAATTTTCTGTGCCTCTCCGCCGGAAATATTTACCCCGTCTTCCTCCACGGTATACAGGGGCTGTTTCAGCCCTTTAGGAAGCTTTGCTGCCCAATCACCTATACCGGCCTTCTCCAGGCATTCTTGCACACGTTCTTTGTCGTATCCCACGGAAGCTGCCACGTTCTCCCCCAAAGGCAGGGCCAATAGCTGGAAATCCTGAAAAACCACAGCAAAAATCCGCTGATATTCCGCAGTGCTGTATTCCCGGATATCCTTGCCGTTCAAAAAAATCCTTCCCTTTGTAGGATCATACAAACGGCACAGCAGCTTAACGAAAGTAGTCTTTCCGCTGCCGTTCATGCCTACCAGAGCATAATGGTGTCCTTTTTTCAGCCGTATGTTGAGATCCTGCAAAGCCCATTCCTCTGTCCCCGGATAGCGGAAGCTTACATTCTCAAATACAATTTCCCAGTCTTTATTAAGCTCAACAGGTTCCTTCCCATCCCGACGATGGCGGTACTTCCTGGGATCGTCTCCTTCGCCGATGAAATCCAGGTATTCCTGGCAATGAGGCCCCTGCATGCGGATATGCTGTAAGGAATAAATCATCATGCGGATACCTTCCGAAAGCTGGGTCACCGCACCCACATACTGGACTACATTGCCCACGCTGAATACGCCCTTCAGAGCGCGAATACCTACTGATACATAGGCCAGGCACACCACTGCCTGAGACATGGCTCCCCGTATTCCGCTGGAGCGGGAACTCAGATCCGCTCTTTCCTTGGAGAGCCCCTCTATTTTGTCCAGAATACTCCTGGACTGCTTTTGAATCATTTTCTGCTGGTTATAGAGCCGGATATCTTTTGCGCCCTGCGTCTCCCGTATATATCCATACAGAAAATTACTGCGGCGAAACTGTACAGCCAATTTCTCCAAGCCATCCTCTTTCATACGATACAGACGGGTTTCCGCGGAGATGGAATACAATGCGGAGACCAAAATAAACAGCACCATAAGGATGGTTCCCCAGGGGATCCCCTCACCGGCCACAGGCATAAAGACCGGCCACGCCAGACCCAGAGACGCCGCAACCACCGTGATCCCCTGTACAACGGACATGAGCACTCCGGGAACTTCCCAGGGGCCGTACCAAAACATACGAGTCGAGCGGTAAATTCGCTCCTTTGCCAAGCCGATATCGGGCTTTTCCAATTCCTCGTAATCGGCCCGCATCATTACCCGGCTCATCTCCTGATACAATTGCCAGTAGAGGGTGATACCCTCCACATTGGAGGAACAGGCGGTAAACCGTTCCAGAAGATACACGCCGTAATTGCAGAAAACGGCGGTAACGACCCATGTAATAACCACATGTCTTTCCGCTCCGGTGGACAGAGCATCCAGGATCCTTGCGGAAAAGAACAGAGCAACGAATGGCTGCAAGGTAATGAAAAACTGATTCAATACAAAGGCTGGAATATTTCTCCAATCCATACGGAAAATAACCTTTGCCGTGCGCAGCACACTCCCAAGGCTCTTAAAAAACGGGATCTTAGCGCTTTCGGACACAGTGGATGTATGGCTGCTTTTCCGTGCTTTTATGTATTTTTTCACATCAAATCCCCCTCTCCCGCCTCCTCCGGATGCTCCTGATAATACCGGCTCTGAATCGCAAAGGCTTTGGCATATTTTCCTCCCTTTGCCACAAGGCTCTCATGGGTGCCTTCTTCTACAATTCTGCCGTCCTCCAGATAGAGAATCCGGTCACAAAAGCGGGTGCTGGCCAACCGGTGCGAAATAAATATGGAAGTACAGTTTTTGGTCAGCTCCAAGTATTTTTGATAAACATTGTTTTCCGAAATAGGATCTAAGGCAGCTGTAGGCTCGTCCAATACAAGGACAGGGGCATTCTTATAAAGAGCCCTGGCCAGCAGCAGTCTTTGCTGCTCACCGCCGGAAAGATTTACTGCTTCTTCGTCCAGCTCCTTTACCAAAAGGGTGTCTTCTTTTTTGGGCAAACGCTGTACTCTTTCGTAGAGATCCGCCAACTGCAGGCAGTTTTTCAGCCGGTTCTCATCTTCCTCCCCTTTGGGAAGACAGGTGATGTTCTCCCGGATGGAAGAAGCCATTGGGTGAATCTCCTGGAAGACTGTGGCAAACAGGCGATAGTATTCCTTACGGTCAAATTTCCAGGAAGAAACACCGTTAATACGAATCTCCCCCGAAGTAGGCTCCAGAAGGCCGCAAAGCATCTTGACACAGGTAGTCTTTCCCGCTCCGTTCATACCCACCAGGGCAATTCGCTCTCCCGGCTCGATACAGAAGGATAGATCTTTAATGGTATCATCCTCGCTGTTTAGATACCGGTACGTTACATGGTTGAATTCGATCCGGCAAGGGCTGCCTGCCGGACATATTGCGGCTATATCCACCGGCTCCTCTCCTTGACGAAGAAGAGCGCTGCGGTCCGGCATATCCAGACATTTCCGCAGGCTGGTTACGTCCCCTTTCATCATCCAAAGTTTCTGCATCTGCCCGATGATCTGCCGGATCCATGTGGAAAATCCCAGAACAGCGCCGATGCAGAGGACATAGTCAGCCAGCGTCATGGTACCTTCCGCTACCATAGCGGTGAGCGTAATATAAGCCGCCAGCTCAATAACAATGCCCATCCCTGCTGTAATCACAGCGGAGAGACAGTTTTTGGATTCTACGCGAAAAAATTCCTGCCGCATATTTTTAAAATTACGGGCAAGACGCTCCTCAATCCAAGGATACATGGCATAGAGCCGGATATCCTTCCCTGCTTTTGTTTCAGCGGTAGCTCGCTGCAGATATCCTATCCGGCGGGAATCCACTCCGTAATAGTCCTGTCTTTTCAACCGTTCCTTGTCTCCCAGGTCGGAAAAAAGAAAACTGATAACCGTGCAAATCACCATGAGAAGCAGAAGAAAAACAGGCAGGCGGCTGAGCACAGAAAGGTATACCAAAAAACCAAAAATGCCGGAACCCAGCATAGTCAGATTTACGGCACTCTGGGCGATATACCGGTCATTTTGCCATAAAAACTGGTCCGCCTCTTCAAATTTCCCCGAAATCTCTTTGTTTTCCAGATTTTCGTAATCGCAGGTCAACTTTTTCACAAAGAGTTCTTCCTGATCCAAAGACTGGCAAAGCTTACTCTGCTCCTCTTTCATCACACCGGTAGCATACTGATCCAGAAAGCTACATACAACAGCGACAGCTCCCAATATCAGAACAGTCTGTATAAGCTTTTGAGGGCTGCCTTCTTCCGTGATAGCCTGCACCACCAGATTCGGAAGCAAAATTCCAATAAAAGGCAGCACCACTTTCAAAGGGATACTTAGCCAGATCATTCCGAAGGAACGTTTTGCGTACCTTTTCATTCTTCCCAGCAGAAAGAGCAGATTTGACCAAAGTCCATACTGTTTTTTCATATCTTTTCCCTCCCCATATTTCTAAATACGAACGGCTCCAGCAGCTACCCCGCTGGATTCTTCTCTGGCTTCTTTTCCCCAACGCCAGTATGTAAGGCGCCATATTAAACATCTGAGATTCTGTGTCGTGAAAAAATCTTTTAGCCGCCATAGGACACGAAAATCAAAACCTGTAAAACAAAATTTTATATAGTAGTATTATAATAAAAATACCGTAATATTGCAATAATATTTAGTGATAAAATAGAGCCGTTTCCGTTTGAAAATTTCACAAATTCATATTGACTCCCATTTTCATATAGATTTTAGAGTAAAAAAACGTATTTTAACATACAATAAAATCAACTAACTGTTTATTTTCAGATCTATTCTCAAACATATTCTTCAGTAGAGTCATTTGGGTAGTTTATCATATTCATGGCCATACTGCAGTTAAGGAGCTAAAACTTGGTGTTTCAATTGATTTTGGGAGGAAAAATGAATCTTCAGCAGTTAAAATATATTGTAGCGATAGCGGACAGTCATTCTATTACCAAGGCATCAAAAAAACTATTTGTTTCGCAGCCATATCTAAGTAAAGTTGTCTCTGATTTTGAAGCGAAAGCGCATAAACAGATTTTTATTCGATATAACAATGGATTAGAATTAACAACATATGGGCAAAAAGTATATTTGCTTGCACAGTCAATCATTCATCAAATGGAGCTACTAGAGAATCTGGAAAAAGAGACTACCATAGAAAAGGATAGTGTAAAACTGTGTTTTTCCGTTGGAAATCTTATCCTCAAAGACAGTCTGCTTTTAGATTATTTTTCAGCAACCCATGCTGCCAAAAATGACGTTGATTTTTATGAAACCACAACAGAAGAATGTATAAAAAATATAGAAGAGGGCGTATCTGAATTTGCGATTCTTGTTGTGGATGATTTTCAAAAAACACTTTTGAAAAGTAGGTCTGTTCGCAAAGGAATGGAATGCATCGAACTGGATGAGGGGCATCTGTATTATCATTTGCATAGAAATCATGCATTGGCAAATCAAGATAAAATAAGCGTTGAAAATTTGATGCAGTTTCCGTTTGTCCGATTGAAAAACGACGAATATACTACATGCAGCAACGAAAAACTTAAGGAAGAATATCCGGATATTTATGTACGCAAATGTATAGTAGTCAATCATTATCATACCTATTTAAGTATGGTAAAAAACAACGGTGCCTTTATGGTTGGAAATAAGTGGCAGATATCAGAACTGGAAAAAATGGGAATTCAAAGTATACGATTTTCTTCTCTACAGCATAAAGCCCATTTAATGATCGTAAAAAAAGAACTGGTACCTTTTTCAACAGAAGCTAAAAAGTTCCTTCATCTTTTTAAAGACAGCTATGGACTATAGAGGGCATAACCGAATGGTTATGCCCTCTATATAGTAATACGTATTTGTGCTGTAATAGAACGTATGATACCATATCCTCTGTAAATAAGGAGGTTGCATACATGAAAAAACAAAAGTTTTATCCATTTTAACCTGTTGCAATGCTTATAATGAGTTCGGTTGCTACTTATGCAGTCTGGGATACTGTAACGGTTGACAGTAGAGGAAATACAGTAACTATGCGTAATCCTGTAACCATCACCGATAACACTACAGAACAAAATATTTCTGCCGATGCCAATACTTTGAATCCAGCTTCGGTAACAGCATCCGGCACTGTTAAATTTAACGTAGATAACAGCGACAGCGTGGCAAAAACTTTGACTTTGCAGGAATCTATCGAAGCATCGGAAAAATTGCTGGAGAGCACCGATTATACTATTGTATTTTCGGGCGATGGCGTGGACGGGAAAGCAGACAGCAGCGTTACGAATGGAATGGAAGAATATAATTACACCATTACATTTACAGAAAGCGGTCTTGCAAAAATGAAAACCAATTCCAATACATGTACAGTAAAAGTAACGGCAACATTGAGCTAAGGATAGTATTTATATACGCATAATGTTAAAAATATTAAGTACGGTCAGTTTTATAACATGCTTTGGGGTAGTATCGCTTCTTATTCTTTTGGGAATTTTTCTTCCGGATGTATATAGCGAAGTCGTTCCCTTTCGGTTTTACAATGTGCTTACCAACAGCATGGAACCAACCATAAAAACCCATTCTCTTGTGTTAGTAAAAACATATGACGGCAATACGCAGATAGAAAAGGGCGATATTATCACCTTTTTTGCCAATCGGTTTGGTGAAAGGATCATCATAACCCACAGGTTTTCACACACGGAAACCAATGATGAAGGAGAAATCGTGTATAAAACGCACCCTGAAGGAACGGATACACTGGACGTATATGAAACAAAGCGCGAGGATCTTCTGGGAATATATTTGTTTCAAATTCCTTATGCGGGAAAGTTTATATTGTTTATAAAAAGTGCATTTGGATTTGTATGGTTATGCCAGATTGCTGTAATTCTTCTCATTAAAAAGTTAATAGCTGCCCGATGGGAAGAAAAACAAACGTGCATGAATGGATTATTTACTATTGCAAAATAACCACAGTTAAGAAAAAGCACCTATTGTATAGCCTGTAAAGAGGTACTGTCATAGTTTTGAATGCTTTGGCAGTACCTCAAATTGTTTTAAAAGTTTTGAAGGAACCCCTATTAAGGAAAAAACTAGAAACGGCTTCCTTTTTATTTTCTTACCCTTTCTCCCAATGTGTGTATTTTCCGATTCAATATCTATAATTTTAGAATTTTATATACTTTCTCTTGGTTTGGGATGGAAAGAAAATGGGGCAAAAATATACATACATTGAGGAAAACCAGAATTTAACTTATTTTACGCTCTGAAAAAATAATATCTATTTTAAAAACGGCTCAGGGCGCGGGGAAGAAAATTTGTATATTACTATGTTCAAAATATGTTTCCATTTGAGAGGAACCAAAATGCTCCAATTGGAATACACTGTACTATTCCAATTAAAAGGGGAAATGATGATGGAAAACAACCTGACAATTCTGGAGGATCAGACTTGCCCTACTGTAGGATATCAATCTGCCTCCATTTGTGTACCTGTAACCGTTAATCCATTTGCTAAAACCGGAGCTACCTTTACCAAATGCTGCGGCTCTCCCGTAATAATGCCAGGAAAAGTCACCTGTGAAGGAGAAAGAAACGGTTCCTGCGTTTTTACCATTACCCAAGATATTTGTGTAGCTGTTCCGGTTGAATTTGGTGCAACTGCAACGGTTGGGGATACCTTTGTTAACTGTAATTCTGTCTCTGCCGATGATATTTGTACGGGATGCGGTAAACCGCCTGTAGAATTGAATTCGGAAGCTCTCTAATAATGGATGAATCGCCAGAACGCCATTGTTCTGGCGATTCTTGTATAATAAAAGCCACGCGGTTTCCGCGTGGTTTTTGTTATACAAGAAAGAAATGCGTATATTCTATACTCCCCTTTTCTATATGGTGGAAAGGGAACAGACGGATTATATATCACCATACTGCCAATACTGTATACATAAGCAATTGAGTGATTCACGAATTTGGAATTCTCAAATCTTGAGCAGTATTTTTCTGTGTTTTAAGAGGATTCTTCGTTTTCCCTATCTATAATATCTTGCAACTTTTCTCCCCTATGGTATAATAAATATATAATATAACAAGTGTTATTTATAGGAGTACTTATGCCGCCGGTAAAAAAAATAGTAAAAGAGGATATTCTTTCTGCCGCTGCCAATGTGATACACAAAAAAGGTGAATCCGCCTTGACAGTGCGAAATATTGCAAAAGAACTTGGCTGTTCCACACAGCCTCTATACACAGAATTTAAAAATTTGGAGCAGCTGCGAATGGAATTGTTTGATTACATCAGACAGAAATATCTACATTTTCGCTGCAGCAATTATAAGGAGTATGCCCAAAAATTCCTAAAATTTGCCAAAGAGGAAAAAGAGCTTTTCCGGTTTCTTTATCTTCACAAGCGAGATCCAGGTGAAACACTTCTGGACGACGCCAATTATGACACAACGGTGGAGCTACTCTCACGCAATTTGGAAATGCCTTTGGAGCTGGCAAAGGAGATGCATCGACAGATGCAGTATCGTTGCTATGGGCTGGGAGTAATGCTTGCTACAAATTACCGTGATATGAGCGAAGAAGAGATTAGCAGGGAGTTGACAAGCTTCTATTGCATCATATTGCGGCATTATAAAGCAATTTCCCGCGAGGAAGAATTGCAGTATTGGCTCAACCGATCAAGAAATCTGATTTTGTGATACAAAGGAGGCTATTATGGAAAAACGAAATGTTAAAAACTATGACGTAGTGGTTATTGGCGCCGGAAACGGCGGCTTAACCGCCGCTATCCGTGTTCTCCAGGGCGGGTATTCCTGTCTGTTGCTGGAAAAGCACAATCTGCCAGGCGGATTTGCCACCAGCTTCAAACGAGGAAGATTCGAATTTGAAGCAAGTCTCCATGAGCTCAACGATTTTGGTTCTCCAAAGGAGCCAGGGGATATCCGAACTCTGTTCCGTGAACTGGGAGTAGAAGACAAAATTGACTGGATTCGTATTCCCGAAGCCTACCACCTGATTACTACGGATAAAAAATATGACTGCGAAATGCCCTTTGGTGTAGACGCTTTTATCAACAAAATGGAGCAATATGTTCCAGGATCCCGCAAATCCATGACGGAATTTTTTGAGCTTTGCAATGAAGTTCGGGATGCGCAGACCTATTCCAATTCTGTAAACGGCAATACCGATTCCAATTATATGAAATCCCATTTCCCGAATTTTATAAAAGCCGGAAGCTATTCCGTCAACGAAGTGCTGGACGCACTGAAAATGCCAAAGGAAGCCCAGGATATCCTGAACGCGTATTGGTGCTATCTGGGTGTGGACTGCGACCGCATGAGTTTTCTCCATTATGGCTCCATGGTGATCCGTTATATTACACGGGACGCCTGGATGCCCAAAATGCGCTCCCATGAAATCAGTATGGCTATGGAAACCCGCATCCGGGAGCTGGGAGGAGATATATGGTATCACTCGGAAGCGGAAAAGATCCTTACAGATGAGAAAAATACCATTACCGGCGTCCGCCTAGCAGATGGAACCATTATTCCCACAAGGCACGTTATCGCCAACTGCTCGCCCCATCTTGTTTTCGGCAAGATGCTGGAGCAAAAGTCCGTAACGGAACAGATGATCCGCGCTACAAACGCCCGGACATTTGCAGGACGGGGCTTCTCTCTTTTCCTGGGCCTGAACAAATCTGCGGAAGAGCTGGGGATCAAGAGCCACAACTATTTTATTTATGATACGGCTGATACTGTTAAACAGTATGATCTTATGCGCAAGGTGGAAACCAATCATGTGCAGGCAACTGTCTGCCTGAATAACGCTTTTCCCGAATGCTCGCCTGCGGGGACATGCATGATGTATTTTACCACCATGTTTATGTCGGACGATTGGGGCAACGTTTCGGAAACAGAGTATTTTAAAGCGAAGGATCGGGTAGCAGAGGATATGATCCGCGTATTTGAACGGGAAACCGGATGCCGGATCCGGGATGCTATTGAAGAGATCGCAGTGGCTTCCCCAACCACTTACGCACGTTACTGCGGCCATCCCCAAGGCGTCATCTATGGATATGAAACCGCTGGCTGGGATAGCCTGATGCCCCGTATGATGATGATGAAAGAGGATGCAGGTCTCTTCCCCGGACTTCGGTTTGCGGGAGGATATGCCATGCGTTCCAGCGGATATTCCAGCGCGTACGTATCCGGCGACCTGTCCGGCCGCCAGACAGTAGGCGACCTTAAAAAGGAGGTGCGGTAAGATGAATTTTAAAAAACAGATTTTCGGATTTATGGACATGCTTCGCTTTAAGAAACTGGTTCCCAACCGCCGGGAAGCACTGGCCTCCGGCTCGGATGCTCCTCTTCCCCAGGAATATCGAACCAATGAGCTGGCCAAAAAGCTCCATCCGGGAAACATGAAAGTAGAATTGGTGGATATTCGTTCCCTTACCCCGGATATGAAGGAATTTACCTTTAAGCGCATCGACAGCCGCGCTTTTCCTTTCTTTCGCGCAGGTCAATATGTGTCCCTCCAGGGAAAAATAGGAAACAGTTATGTAAGCAGGCCGTATTCCATCGTATCCAGCCCTAGAGAGGCGTTGGAAAATAAATTGGTCCTGGCGGTGGAAGACGCTGGATTCTTCTCCGGATATCTCAACCGAGAAGCGAAGGTAGGGGAACGTTTTATTATGACGGAACCCGCCGGAGAATTCCATTATGAGACACTGCGAGATCAAAAGAAAATCGTCTGTATCGCCGGAGGAAGCGGCATTACTCCTTTCCTCTCCATGGCTAAAAGCATGGAAGAAGGGGATGAATCCTATGAAATGATCCTTTTCTACGGCGCACGGGACGAAGCACACCTCGCTTATAAAAAAGAACTGGACGCTCTGGCTGAAAAAGGCCTGAAGGTGATATACGTCCTGAGCGATGAAGAGCGGCAAGGTTATGAACACGGCTTTGTAACGGCAGAACTGCTGGAAAAATATGTGGATATCTCTGCCGTTACCTTTTTCCTCTGCGGCCCCGCCGCCATGTACGCCTTTGTGCAAAAACAGCTTTCATCCTATGGTCTTCCGGTAAAAGCAATCCGGAAAGACGCTACCTGCTGCAAAAATCTTGAAATGGAGAATCCACGCACCTTTACTCTCACAGTGCGTATACGGGACAAAGTCTATACCATAGATGCTCTGGAAAATGAAACGCTGCTGGCGGCAATGGAGAGATCCGGTATTCCCGCTCCCAATAAATGCCGTGCTGGGGGCTGTGGATATTGCCACAGTAAATGGCTCAGCGGAGAATACAGGATAGCCGAAAATCGTGACGGCCGCCGGGAAGCGGATCGAAAATTTGGATGTATTCATCCTTGTGTCACCTATCCCATGAGCGATATGGAAATTGATGTCCCTCCCGCTGAATGATTGCAGCAATTTTCCTCTAGAAGCAATTTTATGCTGAACTGAATAGGATTTCCGCGCCGGCGCCCATAAGTGGCGCCGGCGCTGTTTTTTATTATCCATTAAAAATTTTATTTCCTATTCTAAAAGGCTGCTTCATATTTTAGGGCAATAGCATACCTTTTTCTTGCATTTGCATATTTCTGCTATATAATGTAAATATGACGAAAATATTACGAACGCAGAAAAGAGGGTATAGCATGGCAAAAGCAAAACAACAAGTGGAAGTCCAGCTGTTTCCGGATGGAAACATGCGGGTAGAAACCCACAATATAAAAGGAAAGCAATGCCTGAAATATATAGAGCTCTTTGAGTCTCTTCTGCAGGCGCAGGTTACAGATTCCGCTTTTACAGAAGAGTATTACCAGACGGAAACAGAATCCGCTGTTACAGATGAAATGGAGGTTCACGCATAATGGAAGTAAAAATACGAGACAAGGTAATCTGCTGGGTGGCTATCATACTATTCGCTTTTTTCGCATTAGTGGGTTTATTGGCCATTACCCCCACGAAATACAATTTGCCCAATTTTAATGTGCTTGGATTTTTTCCTCTTCTCCTGTGGCTTATTTTCGGGTGCATAGCCCGCCATAAAATGATCTGGAGTTTCTTTTTTGGTTCTTTCTCCCTGTATGTTCTTATTTTCGTTTGCAACGGAGCGAAAGACTTTTATGAAAACGCGCCGTTTATGGTTACCATCGTATACATACTGATTCAGATTTATATGTTCTTCCCGGTTCTTTATTTTGCAGTCTTCTTCCGCAAGGCCGCTTCCATTTTTGCCTATACGTTCTCACCACAGGCTAAAGAAATGAAAAAGAAGAAAAAGGAAGATCTTTGGAAACAGGAAATGGCAAAAGCTGCCGGTACCGCCCAGGAAAATTCTTTCTCTGCTTCAGGCGCTGCTAATATGAAAAACGCCGTTTCTCAGGCAATGCAGAATCGGGGAACCACCAGCACGCAAAATCCTAATCGACTGGATATGCCGGAAACCCCGGTTTCTCCTGCCGTAAATCCGCAAGAATCCCTTACTGCAGCACAGGTATACCAGCCCTCTCCTGTGGAAAGAGCTTCTTCCTCCCCGGCTCTCGGAAAAATTGATGTTAACACCTGCGCCGCCGACGCTTTGCTGGTGCTTCCCGGAATGTCTCCCGCCGCTGCACAGCAGGCAATTGCATCCCGCACTGAAAAAGGTCCCTATCTTTCCCCGGACGACTTTATAGAACGGAATCAGATTAAACCCCATTTCGCAGTACAGATTCTGGGAATGATCGAAACACCGGCTGCCGCCCCTGTTCAGCACGAAAAGCCCCAGCCTAAGCGTAGGAGCCTGGACCTTTGAAATCGTGTATTCCATCGGAAATTCTGCGTATCCACCATATTCTGGAGGATACCACCGCAGAAGGATTTGGGCATAGGATGTGTATTTGGGTGCAGGGCTGCAGCAACCGCTGCCCGGACTGCATGGCCAAAGATACATGGGATCATAACGGAGGCTTCCCTCTGGCTGTTTCCCAATTGATTGAAAAAATGAGACAGTGCCGCAGCAAAATAGAGGGAATCACTCTTCTGGGCGGAGAGCCTTTCGATCAGGCTCTTCCTGTTTCCCGGGTAGCGAATGAGGCCAAAAAAATGGGGCTCTCCGTTATTACGTTTACAGGGTATACCCTGAATAAGCTCATGGAAAAGGAACTCCCCGGTGTAAAGGAACTTCTCAGAGAGACGGATCTGCTCATAGACGGCCCCTATATTCGGGAACAGCGTTCCTTTTCACGGCCCTGGGTAGGATCCGATAACCAACAATTTCATTTCCTTTCGAATCGATATAAGCCGGAAGATCTTGAAAAGGTACACAACCGGATAGAAATGCGTATAGGGCGGGATGGCACCCTGCAGACAAACGGGATGGCCGATTTTTCCGCCTTATTCGAAAGCCTGCTGGAGCCGAGCAAAAGCGACGGCCTTGATGGCAGGAAAAATCTCTTAAATACAGACGAACAAGGAAGAGGAGTATGATACAATGACAGCATGCAGCCAAAAAGCCATGAAACAACTCTCCAATCTTCTTCGCGCCAGATTTCCATATATTTATATTCCCACCTGGGAAGAAGAACGGGCAGTGGACATGATCCAGCAGACTGTAGCGGATGAATCCTATATTCGTACAGTGCGAAAGGTTTACCAGTGGAGCCAGTCCGGCGGGTTTACGGATGAAGAAGGAAAAAAGATCGCTTCTACTTCCACCCCAGCTCAGGCTATTGAATTTATCTGTAAATGCACGGAAAACGCCGTATTTATCTTGAAGGATTTTCATGTGTATTTCGGCGTAGGACATCGTCCTGCAGATTTTGAAGTCATTCGCCGGTTGCGGGATGCTCTGCCGGATCTTAAATTTGCCGAATCCATGAAAAACGTTATCTTTATTTCGCCCAGTCTCAATATTCCGGATGATATGCAGAAAGAAATCTCTATTTTTGAATTTCCTCTTCCATCGGAAGAAGAGATTCGGGAAAAGCTGGAAGAGATCATCGAAGAAAATCCCAGCCTGCAGGTATATCTTGACCAGGAAGGAAAGGCCCAGCTGGCCCGGGCCGCAGTGGGGCTGACTTTGCAGGAGGCCGAAAATGCCTTTTCCAGGGCTATTGTTTCCAGAGGATGCCTGGATACAGAAAGCCTGCAGACCATATTTGAAGAAAAGAACCAAGTGATAAAAAAGACCGGGATTTTGGAATTTATCCGGTCGGATCTCCAGGCCGATGATATCGGCGGTTTGGAAAACCTGAAAAAATGGCTCTCCAAACGAAACCGCTCCTGGACGGAAACAGCCAAAAAATACAATATTCCCGCGCCTAAGGGCGTTTTGATTACCGGTGTGCCTGGCTGCGGAAAAAGCCTGACCGCCAAAGCCATGAGCGCTATGTGGACTTTACCCCTTTTGAAGCTGGATTTCGGAAAAATCTTCTCCGGGCTGGTTGGAAGTTCGGAAGAAAACATGCGCCGTGCCCTTTCCACAGCAGAAGCTGTCGCCCCCTCCATTTTATGGGTGGATGAAATTGAAAAGGGATTGGGAGGCGTAAACGGCGTAAACGGCGATTCCGGCACCTCCACCAGAGTATTCGGCACCTTCCTTACATGGATGCAGGAAAAACAATCCCCCGTTTTTGTGGTAGCCACAGCAAACAATATTCAAAACCTTCCCCCCGAACTCCTTCGGAAAGGCCGTTTTGACGAAATATTCTTTGTGGATTTGCCCACAAAACGGGAGCGGAAGGAAATCTTCCAGCTGCATCTGAAAAAACGTCTCAACAACGATTATATCGGATCCCGTATACAGATTAACAACGACCTGCTGGAGCGGCTGGCTCTGGAAACGGAAGGCTTTGTGGGAGCTGAAATCGAACAGGCTGTTGTGTCCGCTCTGTATGAAGCTTTCTTCAACAGCCGTCCGTTGTTAGAAGAAGATCTGGAATATGCTATCCGGAGCACGGTTCCCCTTTCCGTGACCCAGGCGGAGTCCATCCGCGCCCTGCGGCAGTGGGCCAATGTCCGTGCCGTTGCGGCAACTGCGAAAGAGGATCTGGAAAATTATGAAAAGAGCGATCCGGAAGAAACGGAAAACGATATTCGGAAAAGCCGTGGCGGCAGATCCCTGGATTTTTAAAAGCCACAGAATGGAGGAAACCCATGTCTATTGTATTGACTATGACCAGCATTGCAATCGCTCTGAGTATTTCCGCCGCTGGAGGCGCTCTGGCGGCTAAAGAAGCTTTGCAGGCCAGATGTAAGCAAACAGAACTGGAACCGGTGGAGACCCGTTTTACAGACAGAGGATTGCTGATGAAAACCCTGGAGGAACACGGATTCCCCGTTCAAATGGAAGAAGGCGGCACCTTCACAGTGGAGACTGGCGCCGGAAGCCTTCGGTATTACCAGCCCCAGGAAGGCGCGGCTTTCTGGGTGCAGCCTTTTAATTTAAAAAGCGAAGCGGAGCTGGAAGCGAAAGAAAAGGAACTGACAGAAGAATACATGCTGAATGTCCAGAAAAGCACCTATCTGCTTTTAAAACAGCGCCTGCAGACCCGTAAGGATATGGAACTGGAATCGGAAGCTGTTCTGGAAGATCAGTCCATTCTGCTGACCATTAATGTTTCCTGATAAGGCTTGCAGATGTCTTTTCGCATAAAGCTATATTCCTCGTTTTCAACGTATATACAACAAGACCGCCTTTTTCTGCAGAAACATGCAAAAGAAAGGCGGTCTTATTTTCTATCCATCGAGCTATATGGCTGCAGGCTCACGTATTTTTAAATCTTTTTCCAAGGCATATATAAAGAGCCATCCCGGCCGCTAAAACCACACTGATCCGTATGCTCAACGTAAAAAAGAATTCGAATACATTCTTATAGAATACGGATACAATATAAACTGCCAGCTGCAAAACAGATAAAATTAGAAATAAAAACCCCAAACCGCGGCTTAAAGCCTTCCTGTTCCATTGTTTTTTATGGTTCTCAGTTTCTGTGTTATACCCTGCCACAAAACACAATCCCTTACCAGAAAACAACAAAATAGCGAACAGAAATAATCCTACTGCTAAAAACAGACTTTTCATAGCTTTGTCCTGTACCCCTTTCTAAGGTCATTCAGAATATGCCGCTTTTGCCGGCAGGCGCTCTCCCCAATCCTACATAAGATCCGGGTCGTAAACGGCTCTTTCTCCTCCGGTGAAAGGCGGCCGCGTTCTGGCGCAGATAATGCTTGCCTCTCCGATCTGGGATATGGAAAGACGGACAGGCACGGCCACCCGTTTAAGATGCATGCCGATCATGGTTCCACCGATATCCATGCCGACGGAAGCTTCTACTTCCTCCACCAGAACCGGATGGGTAAATCCCTTGTATACCGCCGTCGCAAAGGAACCGCCCGCCTTGGGCTGCGGCACGGCGTTTACCTGTTTAAGCCTGTAAAGCTTCTGGGCTTTTCTTTCCACTACCAGAGCTCTGTTCAGATGCTCGCAGCATTGGGCCGCCAGATACAGCTCCTTTTCCCCGCAGGCCCTGCGAATTCCTTCAAAAACCGCCTGAGCTACAGCGGGGCTGGAATCCGTCCCGATCTTATGCCCTCCGATTTCGCTGGAAGAACATCCCACAACAAATATATCCTCCGGCTCCGTATGGGCCAGGGAAAGAAGCTCCGAGGCAGCTGTATAGGCCTCTTCTTCCAGAGACTTAATAAAGTCTTTTTCTCCTTCCATTTGAATATACATCCCTTTCTGTTCCAAAAGCCGTATTTTCCATTTTCACTGGCAGAAGGAGTGTTTTTATGCATTCTCCCTCTTTGCATTCAACTGTAAAGTATATACGCTTTCCTTATTTGGTATCTTTCCCCGTTTCTTTATCCCCATAGGCCCTATCGGCAGCTTCACGGGCCAGGTCTAAAACGATGCGATCCTGCTGTATACCGTCCTCTTCCCCGGCAAAAGATGGGATCTGGGCATATACCTCCGCCACCATGGAACGCATCCACAAGCCCGGTGTAATCCGCAGAGAATACCCGCAGCCGCTTTGGGTCATCCAGTCGTAAAAACTGGCCCGAGGCAAACCATAGGCGGAAAGGATCGTCATAATTACGCCTCCATGGGTTATCAAAACGGATTCCGTTATCCGCTGGCGCATAAGCCGCTCCACAAAAGCTTCAAAGCCCGCACAGACTCTGTGCATAAATGCCGCTCCGCTTTCTCCGTTGGGGGGAGCTGCCTGGGAACCGCTTTCCATCCATTTGGCAAAGGAAGGATCCTCCGCGGAAATCTCTTCCGCCGTTTTATTTTCCCAATCCCCAAAGCTGCATTCCCGGAAATCTGGTAAGGCTTCCGGCTTTACACCCGGATACAAAATTTCCGCCGTCTCCAAGCAGCGGCGCAAAGGGCTTGAAAAAACTGCTTTTCCGCCGGGATACGTTCCCTTTTCCAGCAGTTCTTTAAGCTGCTTCTTCCCTTCCTGGGATAAAGGAGAATCGGTTATTCCCACATACCGCCCCTCAAGACTTCCCTCGGAAATCCCATGACGGATCAAATGAATCACATAAGACTGCATCTATCTCACAATCTCCTCTCTTTTTCTGCTTTTTCTTTTCCACATATCCTTGTCATAAACGATATCCGCAACTATATACGCAAAAATCCAGAAATTGCGCCCATTCTTTCTGCCGCATACAGTATATAGCGGCTTTACAAATCGTTATAACTATATTATACTTTACACTGTGTTGTTCTAAATTTCGCCAATTACCGGCAGAATATAACAAAAACGGAAAGGGATCCCGGAAGGATCCTTTTCGCTGGAGGGTATGGTATTGAACAGTTATTTTCCAAGGATTATAACGCTTCTGCGGAAAGAAAGAGGGCTCAGCCAAAAAACCGCCGCAGAAGATCTGGGTATCTCCCAGGCATTGCTTTCCCACTATGAAAAAGGAATCCGGGAATGCGGCCTGGAATTCGTTGTAAAAGTAGCGGATTACTATGACGTATCCTGCGATTACCTTCTGGGGCGCTCTCCTAACAGGACAGGGGAAACCATCACGGTGGAAGCCATTCCGGAACCGGACGCGGCCGGCAAGGAAAACGCTTTCCGGGGAAGTTTGCTGCCCACCCTGAATAAGAAGCTGATTGCCAACTCTCTCAATATTATCTACGATATTCTGCAAAAATGCAAGTGTAAAGCCCTTACAACGGAAATTTCCACCCTTTTAAACTGCGCGGTATACAAATCCTTCCGAATTCTGTATTCTGCCAACAGCAAAAATCCCCAGGGGCTTTTTGCCGTACCGCAGAAGCTCAGCAGCGGACTCTCCTCCGCCGCCCAGGATACAGCCGAGGCTTGCGCCCTTTCCCTGAGCGCAGGAGAAGGCGTTGACGACATGGAACCTTTGGAAAAGAACGATGCCCCCGCCCTCTCCCCGGAGCAGATCTCCGAAGAATATCCCCTCTTTGCTTCCTCCCTCTTCAACCTGATTCAAGGGGCGGAGCAAAAGATGGGAAAGCGGAAAAGTAAATAACAAATCGAATATTGTCTGTTTATATATACAAATAGTAGAATTTGTATCCTCTGCGTAAAAGGCCGCACCTTCCTTTAAAAGGAAGATGCGGCCTTTTCTGGTATTTCGTCTGTTTCCATATTCCTATTTACTTCTGCGCTTTTTCTGAAGCAGCGCTCTTTCCCGCCAAAACCAGCAGAACACAGCCGGAAAGAAACAGAAGAGCAAAGACACAGGCAAGCACCGTATCCCACATATCCCAAACCGGATACAAAAGATCCGGGGAATTGCAGATCCCTTTTTGATAAAATTCCTTATCCGTTGCCCGCAGCTCTTCAAATATCCGCTCCTCCATAGAAAGGGAACTTTCTGAAGACCATTGAGGCTCTTCCGTGTAATATTCCCTAGAGACAGCCTCCAGCTCTTCCAGCCGGATATACCCATACGGCAGTTCGCCGGCCAATTCCGCAGGATCCTGTGAAGCCGCTTCTTCTGCCCGAAGGAAGGGGCGCACACATCTCCAACCCGCTTCGTATCCCGGGAAGCTGCAAACGCCGTATCCATATTTTACCATACAGGTTTCCGTATTCAGAAAATACAAAACCTCCGTTCCCTTGGGAATTTCCATGAGAACAGCGCTTTCTGCATTCGGTTCTTCATAGTATGTCAAATCCGTGGGCAACACTGTCTTCGGGGAAGGAAGATTTCCCTGCCTCTCCGCTGTTACAATATTTGTCTGCACCCGTTCCAGAGCCTCCGCCATATCCTTCACCGGAATCTTCTGTTCATATCCTCCCCCCAGAATGGAAGCATACATCTCCGAATACTCAAACGCATCGTATGCGTATTGTTCTTCGTGCTCCGCCCTTACAGATACAGCCTCCGCCACCCGGGCGCTGCCCCAAGCCAACGGCACAACGGAAAGAATGAAAAGGCAGATTCCCGCAAGCTTTTTCCCTTTCATAGCAAACACCTTCTCCGCTCAGTTAACTGGTATACGGCGAAAATCCGGCATTCATAGCATAAAGAATACAGAATGGAATATACAGTGTTATTTGGAGAAGCGGAACGGAAAGACCCGCAATCTGCATGAGGCTCCGACCGTTTATGGGATAAAAAACAGATGAGAATTCAAGGCAAAATTTTTCTTTTCTTCCGCCCTGCGGCCAACAGAAGCAGTCCGCCTAGGAAGAGAAGAGCAAAGGCACAGACAAGCGCCGTATCCCACATATCCCAAAGGGGTTGCTGCAGATCCGGAGAATGGAAGATTCCCTTATTATACAAACCATAGTCGCAGGATAAGACCCATTGGGCTATGCTTCCGTTTCCGTCTTCTATTTTCTGTATTCCTTCCGCTTCCCTCTGGGCATTGATTTCCTTTACATACTGCCGGAAAATCGTCTCCAAATCCTGCAGGGGAATGTAATAATAGGGGAGTTCCTCTACCTGCTCTCCGCTGCCTTCTACCATAAAAGGCCGCACACAACGCCACCCCGGCGTATAATCCGGGTAGCCTACACACCCATATCCTATTTCAAGCCATCCGGAATTTTTCTCCGGATCCGGCGCCACAATTACCTTTTCGCCCTTTTTTAGCTGAAGGGCAACGGTATCTCCGGAAGGCTCCGCATAATAGGTTATATCTATAGGAAGCTCCAGGGTTTCCTGGGTAAACGGACCTTCCGAGGCAACCGCATCCACCGGGTTGGCATAGTCTTCCAGCTGGGAGGCCATGTCCTTAACGGGAACACCATCCCGGTATCCGCCCTTTAGAAATTCACTATACAGCTCCGAATATTGAAAATCCTGCAAAGTAATATGGGGATATACATTCTCTATTTCTTCATTGAGCCGTGCTGTGCTCCACACCCGGAGACCCGTCCAAGCAAGCATAGCAACAGACATCAATAGAAGACAAATTCCAGCTGCG
>CALWJA010000035.1 GCA_944380875.1 uncultured Clostridia bacterium | reverse complement strand
CAATATCGCCAGCTTCTGTGAGGCAAGAGCCCCACTGGGGCGTATTCTTCCGGCTGAAAAACAGAGCCTGCCCCCGCACCTCAGGAGCAAAGGAAGCTGTTATGGAATTATCCAAATTTAAAACGGTTCGGCTAAACGCATTTTGATGGAGGAAAATATTTTTCTTCGCATTAATATATTCCTGCATATCCTTATGCACATCCAGATGATTTGGGGAAAGATTGGTCACAACAGCCACATCCGGGCCTTTGCGCATGGAAATAAGCTGAAAACTGGAAAGTTCCACAACGGCTACATCTTCTTCGCCGATTTCTTCTATAACAGGAAGAAGGGGCCTTCCGATATTTCCTCCCAAATGCACTTTTTTGCCTGCCGCCTTGAGAAGCTCCGCTACAATGCTGGTGGTAGTGGTTTTTCCGTCGCTGCCTGTAACCGCGTAGATTTTACAAGGGCAAAGATCAAAAAAGACCTCCATTTCCGATGTGACAGCTTTTCCCCGTGCTCTGGCTGCCTGCAGCTCCGGCAAAAAAAACGGCATTCCTGGGGTTCGGAAAATTACATCCTCATCCAAATCCTGCAAATACATTTCTCCCAAAACCAACCGCACACCCAAGTTCTCCAGCTCTTGCGCTGTATTACCAAGTTTTTCCCGGCTGCGGCGGTCCCGAGCGGTAACCACTGCGCCTTTTTGGGCAAAAATACGGATAAGGGGCAAATTGCTCCCTCCAATACCGCAGAAAGCAACCCGTTTTCCTTTCATGGAAGCATAAAACGCTTCCGCTCTGGCTTTTCCATTACCCGCCGTAATAGCTTGCACAGGCATTGTATCCATTTAAAAACCTTCTTTCCGTTCTTTCCGGCTGAACACCGGCGGCAGAATCCACAGCAGTCACTTCGCTGCCCTGTTTCCGCCCTTTCTATGTAGTATGGCACTTTTTTCCTTATCTTAGCCCGGAAGATGGAAATTCCCTCTTTTCCTACCTCCCCGGAAAACCATTACATACCGTCTCTTGCGGCTTCTACTAAAGCGCCGAAAAGTTTCCGATGATCCTCGGATACAGCATACAGATACTCAGGATGCCACTGCACCCCCAGGAAAAAGCGGCTCTGCGGCCTCCAGACGCATTCCACAATTCCATCCGGCGCAACAGCGGCCGTGGAAAGGGAGGCAGCCGTACCCTTTACCGCCTGATGATGCATGCTGTTTACCATAATGGATTCCTTCCCCAGAATCGTATACAGAAGGGAATCTTTCTCTATGAGGATCCGATGCACACCGAAATCATAGGGCGGCTTTTGGGAATGGCAAAGCCTTCCCGCAGTCTGGGCAGGAATATCCTGATACAAGGTTCCTCCAAGGGCTACATTCATGGTCTGAATTCCCCTGCAAATACCCAGGGCCGGCTTATCGTTTTCAAGGACATATTCCATAAGTTTCAATTCCATGGAATCCCGTATCGGGCAGATTTCCCCGCAGGCCTGCAGGGTATCTTCTCCGAAAAGAGAAGGGTGAAGATCCACGCCCCCTGGAAAAAGGAATCCGTCACAGAGTTCTGCCGCCCGGAACAGGGTGTTTTCGTCCTCTGTCAAAGGAAGAATCAAAGGGACGCCGCCTTCCCCCATAATGGAAGTCAGATAATTCTGCCTTGTCATCACATGGCGCATTTCATAGTCATAGCTTGGGGCAACACCGATGATCGGTTTTTTTGTTTCCGCTGCCGTGTTCAAAAAAGCGCACCGCCTTTCCATTTTAAAAGCAATATTGCATAAAACTATAGGGGCCTTTCTGAATTGTTACCATCCTTCCATAAAGAATGGGAAATAGTCGTTCGGGCTCTACAGCTTTCGAGTTTTTTCACCAAAGGATACCTTGTTATTGTAGACCAAACAAGAGCATTTGTAAACCGTATAAAGCCCATCCCTCCGGCAAAAATAGAAGAAGCAGGCTCATTACTTTGTATCCGCTGGGAGCATAGATTCGCGTATAGCCTGCAAAAAAGTTTAAAAAAGAGGGGACAACTATACATGAAGCGTAAAAAGGCAAAGATCCTGGCCATTACCTACAGCATAGCCGCCGTGGCAGTTCTGGGCGGCTTCGCCCTGCAATATTCTGCAAAAGCGGATCAGTATTATGCAAAACTTGAATATACGTATCAAAGAGCCTTTACCGATTTGAACGATTCCATTGCCACTATAGACGATACATTGGAAAAGAGTTTATATGCCAATACGGCCACCCAACAAAATGGTTTGGCCGCCCGACTCATGCGGGATACAACTGCGGCAAAAGCAGCCCTTGCCACTTTGCCTATAAACGATGATTCTATGAACACGGTCAGCAAATTTATTTCTCAGGTGGGCGATTTTGCTATGAGCCTTTCAGACCGGGTTTCTGCGGGAGGTTCTATCACGGAAGAGGAATACAAATCCTTGCAGGAATTAAGTTCCTATGCCCAGGAACTTCGGGGAAACCTTGGGAATTTTTCCTTATCTGAATTAGATTTTTCCTCAGAGGCTTTTACGGATAATCTGCAAACGACAGCCGAAGATTTTTCTGATTATCCCAAATTAATTTATGATGGCCCCTTTTCTGATCATATCCAGCAAAAAAAGCCCTCTGGGCTTGAAGGAATGGAGGAAGTGCCCCAGGGAAATGCCCAGATACTGGCCGCAGATTTTCTGGGTGTTAAAAGGGAACAGCTCTCCCATGCCGAAGACACGGCCGGCAACCTTCCTACACGAAATTTCAAAAGCGATAACGCCTGGATTGCGGTTTCCAAATACGGCGGCAAAATTATTTCGTTTCTGATTAACCAAGGGGTAGGCGAAGAGAAACTGGACTATGAAAAAGCAGCATCCTGCGCCTCCGCTTTTCTCAAATCCCGAGGAATTCATAACATGACGGAAAAATATTACGTCGTAGATGACGGCCGATGCACCATAAATTATGCTTACACGAAAAACGATATCGTTTTTTACTCCGATCTCATCAAAGTAACGGTAGCCATGGATACTGGAGATATTTTGGAATATAACGCCGCCGGCTATTGGATGAACCACCACGAACGGGATATTCCCACCCCCAGCCTAACGGAAGAAGAAGCCAGGCAAAAGCTCAGCCCTTTGCTGAAAGCGGAAAAAGGAAGACTGGCTATGATTCCCACCGAAGGCCTGTATGAAGTCCTTACCTGGGAATTTGCATGCACCACGGAAGATGGAAAACATCTTCTCGTGTATATCGACTGTGAAACCGGGTTTGAGGAACAAATTTTTATCCTGACGTATTCGGATAACGGTGTTCTGGTTCGTTAAGAGGATAGGCGCCCGTTTTCTTTCTTTGCTACAAGGATTATCTTTATTTTTAACACTTAAACATTTAAAATTCTAACTTTTTAACACAATTCCACACGGAAAACCAGTATGCTTTTTCCGTTTCCAATGTTATAATGAGTATAAAATAAATGTTTTTTTCCTTTCCAGACACTGCTTTATAGCAGGTTGTTTTTGGCTTTGATGCGCGCAATATAAGGCTTTTTCCTTATCTTGGAAAGCAACTGAGAGGGGCAAAACCATAAAACGGTCCCTAGCATCCCCATTGGAAACGGAAGGACATACTCCCATTGAATACAAGAGTAAAAGGGGGCTGCTGTGGTGAATCCTATGGAGACATTTTTGAAATGGGCGGTGCCAGCCGCCTGGGCGATTTTGCAGGCAATCCTGATTTTTCTGATCGGCTGGTGGCTCTCATCCATTGTAGTAAAAATTCTGCGCAGAGCGTTGGACCGCACAAAGGCCGATGGAGGCATTGTCACTTTTATCTGTTCCTTCTGCCGGATTTTTTTGCAGATTCTGGCAGGTATTACCGCTATTTCGAAATTAGGTATAGACGTAAGTTCCATCATAGCCGCTCTTGCAACGGCCGGTGTGGCAATCGGCCTTGCGCTGAAAGACAGCATGAGCAACATTGCCAGTGGAATTCAAATTATTTTCATGCATCCCTTCCATGTAGGAGATTATATATCTATTGATACTACAGAAGGCACAGTAAGCCGTATTGAGCTGTTTTTTACCGCTCTGAATACAATTGACAATAAGGAAATTGTTATTCCCAACTCTACCATCACTGCCAGCACCGTTGTCAATTTTACGGCTATGGAAACCAGGCGGCTGGATCTGAAATATATGGTTTCTTATTCCGACGATCTGTCTCATGTAAAAGAAGTGCTTTCAAAGCTCTGCCAAGAAGATGAACGGATTCTGGATACGCCGGAAGTCCAGATTGTCATTGGAGAGCACGGCGAAAGCGGTGTATATGTCTTAATTCGACTGTGGTGCAAAACAGACGATTATTGGCCTATTTATTTTTCCATGCAGGAAAAGGTTAAACTGAAATTTGATGAAGAAGGGATTTCTATTCCCTTTAATCAAATGGATGTACACATATTAAACGATTCCAAACAAAAAGAAAAGGAATAATACCATTGTTTTTTTCAAAAGGCATCCTTTTACCTGAACCTCGAAAAAGTGGCGAGGGGAATTTTCCCTCCGTCTTGCTTTTATATTGAGCCACATTCCGTATTTTATATTTATAGTATGAAAGGAAGAATGAAATGGACACGAAAAACTTTACAAACCCGATTTCCCCAAAGGACATCAAAATCACCGATCCCTTCTGGGCTCGCTATATGGAGCTTGCCAGAAAGGAAGTTATTCCTTATCAGTGGGAAGCGCTGAACGACCGCCTGCCGGATACGGAACCCAGCTACTGGGTTAAAAACTTCCGGATAGCCGCGGGGCTGGAAAAGGGCGATTTCAACGGCTGCGTTTTCCAGGACAGCGACGGCTTTAAATGGCTGGAAGCCGTAGCCTATTCCCTCATGTCCCATCCGGATCCGGAGCTCGAAAAAACGGCCGATGAAGTTATCGACCTGATCTGCGCCGCCCAGCAGCCCGATGGCTACCTGGATACATATTATATCATCAACGGGCTGGATAAACGTTGGACAAACCTGCGGGACAACCACGAAATGTACTGCCTGGGACATATGACGGAAAGCGCTGTAGCGTATTATGAAGCTACCGGTAAGGACAAATTCCTCAACGCTGTCATCCGCTATGTGGATTTGGTAGACGCTAATTTTGGTCCTGAACCCGGAAAAATGAAGGGCTATCCCGGCCATGAAATCCTGGAAATGGCTCTTGTCCGCCTGTATGCCGTTACTAAGGATGAGAAACATCTGAAGCTGGCAAAATATTTTGTGGATCAGCGCGGCCAGGCTCCTCTTTATTTTGAAGAAGAAGGAAAAAAATACGATCATCCCTCTTATTGGGCAAAAAACAAATGGCTCAATAACCGTTATTATCAGGCAGATGTGCCCGTAAGAGAACAGGAATTTGCAGAAGGCCATGCTGTGCGCGCCGTATACCTGTATTCCGGTATGGCTTCCGTCGCCCGTGAAACCGGAGACGACACTCTTCTGGAAGCCTGCGACCGTCTGTGGACGGATATAGCCGAACGGCAGATGTATATTACCGGCGGCATCGGTTCCTGCGAAGTAGGTGAGTCTTTCTCCTTCGACTATGATCTTCCCAACGATACCGCTTATACAGAAACCTGCGCCTCCATCGGTCTTATGTTCTTTGCACGCCGCATGCTGGAGATCCGCGCAGATTCCCGCTACGGCGACGTAATGGAACGCGCTCTTTATAACGGTGTAATCAGCGGTATGTCCCAGGATGGCAAACGTTTCTTCTATGTAAATCCCCTGGAGGTAGAACCGGAGGCCTGTGAAAAGAACAGCCTGCGTTTCCATGTGAAACCCGTCCGCCAGAAATGGTTCGGCTGTGCCTGCTGCCCTCCCAACCTAGCTCGTCTTCTCACCTCCATTGGAAGCTATGCCTACACCCTTAATGACGACTCCGTATATATGCACCTGTATGTGGGCGGCGATTTCAGCCACAAACTCTCCGGCAAGGATGTAGCCTTTACAGTGAACACCAAGTATCCCTGGGAAGGTACTGTTTCTGTTAAAATGGCTATGGCCGATGATACCGCCTTTACATACGCCCTGCGCATCCCTGGCTGGTGCTGTGGTACTTACAGCCTGAAGATCAACGGGGAAGTTGTAGACTGCCAGGTGAAAGACGGCTACGCTGTTCTGAACCGCACCTGGAAAAACGGCGATGAAATTACTCTTGAGCTTCCTATGGATGTCCGTGTTATGGCGGCCAATCCGAAGGTACGGGAAGACATCAATAAGGTTGCCGTAACACGCGGCCCTGTAGTATATTGCCTGGAAGAAGCCGATAACGGAAAGGATCTGCATCTGATCCATCTGGGCAAGAAGAGAGATTTCCAGGTCTCCTTCGATCCGGAATTCTTCGGCGGCATGAGTGTCATCACCGTTACTGGCGATGTATTGAAGCAGGATGGTTCCACCGCCCTCTATCGGGAAGATACAGAGCCTGTATATGAGGAAAAAGCTTTGAAGCTGATTCCGTATTATGCATGGGCTAACCGCGGCCTGAACGAAATGACCGTGTGGATGTATCGCTAAGATTTATTGAAATACTTTATAAAAGGAAACCGGGCGTACATATTGTACGCCCGGTTTCCTTTTAACCTTTCGCGGTAAAACAATCCTTACTCTTGCTCATACGCACTCACAGTCGCCTATTCCCCTTCATGTTCCCTAAAATAGATATACAATTTGTTAAATATAAAAAAATTCTACAAATTGTATCCTTATTTTACAAGAAATATGCTACTGCACGTACTATTTCAAAACTGGGAAGCAATATATTCTTCTGCTGCCAAAGCTGCCTGGGCGCCATCGGACACCGCCGTTACAATCTGGCGGAGAGATTTCCGGCGCACATCACCTGCCGCAAAAACCCCCTGCACAGCTGTGCGGGTAGTGCTGTCAGCCATGATATACCCGTTGCTGTCCAAGCGAAGACAGTCTGCAAACAGACCCGAATTCGGCACATTTCCTACAGCTACAAAAATTCCGTCCACAAGGAGCTGGGTATTTTCGCCGGTGGATACGTTCTTCAGCCGCAGCCCTTTTACTTTCCCATCTTCCTGCAGAATCTCCTCTGCAACCGTATTCCACAGGATTTCCACATTGGAACATGCTTTCAACGGTTCCAAATAAGCTCGGGAAGCTCTCAATGTATCTCTGCGGTGAATCATAGTAACTTTTTCGCAGATTCGGGAAAGATACACCGCATCGGCAGCAGCCGTATCCCCTCCGCCAATTATTGCCACTTTTTTCCCTCTGTAAAACATCCCGTCACAGGTTGCGCAATAGGAAACGCCCCGCCCTCGGAGCTCCTTTTCCAAGGGTAACCCCAATTCTCTGGGAGAAGCACCGGTGGCAAGAATAACAGAACGCCCCCAATATTCTTTACTATTTGTATAAATCTTCTTTATTTTTCCTCCAAGTTCTACCTTTTTCGCTTCTCCAGAGACAAATTCCGCGCCAAAGCGTTCCGCGCCTGTTTTCATTTGCTCTGCCAGCTCATAGCCGCCGATTCCCTGGGGGAAACCGGGATAATTCTCTACCCTATCGGTAGTCGCCATCTGGCCTCCCGGAGCCAAAGCTTCCACAACCAATACAGATAACCCCGCTCTTCCTCCGTATAAAGCTGCTGTGCAGCCGCAGGGGCCTCCACCCACCACAATAATATCATACACTTTCTGTTCTTCATGGATCCTATCTTTATCTTCCATTGCAGGCACCTCCGGTGTTTTTTCTAATTCCGTCATTGTTGAACCTCCTTATCCTTTGTTTTCAGTATATACCAATAATTTGAAAATCACGCTGAATTCTGCCGGATTTCCATATTCCTTTGCTCAATTTACAAAATACACAAGCAGTATTGTGTAAAGCACTTTACCTTTCCAGTTTAAACAATATAGCAGCGGCAGCTGCTATAAAACCGATGCGTATATTCGTGTATCTCTATTCGTTGAAAAGCCGCAAACACTATGCTATACTCTGTTTAACAGCTTTTGCTTTATGCTGGACACCGTATCCAATGAAATAACTGGAGCAAAGCTTCATTTCCTAAGCTAAGGTTTTCATTTCGGATATGCACATTTAAGATAAAGCATGCTGATAGAAAAGTTTTCTTTTCCTTAGTATACTCAATATAATAATAAACAGATTTTATAAAATAAACAAGGAGGATTTCCTTTGGATATAACACATAATTTGAGTGCTAACGATTGCATCGCCGGTCGGGCAGAAAAAGAAAATGAATCCAGACCTCTTTGCTCCATAATCACCGCTGCCTATAACTGTGAAGAAACTATCGGAAAAACCATAGATTCTGTCTTACAGCAAACGGAAAAAAACTGGGAGCTTATAGTCATTGACGATGGTTCCACCGATAGAACACCTACCATATTAGCAGAATATGCCCAAAAGGACAGCCGTATCCGTTTTCTGCAGAACGAATCCAATCAAGGTGTGGCAGAAACACGCAACCGGGGGCTGGATGCATCCCGGGGAAGCTACATTGCGTTTTTGGACGGCGACGACTGGTGGCAGCCTGAGAAGCTGAAAAAGCAGATTGCCTTTATGCGGGAAAATTGCTGCCATATCTCCTGTACCGGATATTATCGAGTGGATTTTGAGGGAAACAATACTCTCGGCACCATAGTTCCCCCAGAACGCATGACACTGCAGGATCTTTACCGCAAAAATGATATTGGTTTTTCTACCTCTATGGTAGAAAGTTCTCTTGCGAAAACCGCCCGATTCCAAAGCCATGAACTTCTGGAAGATTTTCTTTACTGGCTGGATCTATTGAAAAATGGGCAGGAAGCCCTTTCCCTCTCCGAATCCTTGGTATTCTACCGGGCAGCTCCCCATTCCCGTTCCTCCAATAAATTGAAAATGGCCTCTGCCCGTTGGAAAACCCTTCGGCGCAAGCTGAACCTTCCTCTTCGAAAAGCGGTTCCCTATTTTCTCTATTATGCTTATGCATCTATACGAAAAAGATAAATGGGAGAAGCATATAACTTTTCCAAAATACAAGCAAATAATCTTGCCTCCTAACCTCCTAGTGGATAAAGAAAAGGGCTCTCGTCTAAAAGACGGGAGCCCCTGTTTATTTGTTTTATTTAATAAATTTCCGTATCAGAAATCTTTACATATATACTCACTATAAGAAAGTTACTGAATTCGGATTTCTATTTTATCCGTTTCACCTTTCGGCACGGATCAACTCAGTACATTGGTGGTTACCTCACACACTTGACCTCTAACCGGCTGCTATACATTCTTTCTCTCTTCCACCTATTTAAACCAAGCAATTTCATCCACGAAATATACTCATGCTTTTCATAAAAGCTCAAACAGGGAATTCAAAAAACTCTACGCCGATTTAGAAATCATATTTCCTCTTTTACGACCATCTATTTTAAAACAGTTCGTAATCCTACAACACTGTCCTTTCTTTAAATGGCATTTCTGAGAAAACTGTATTTGGGAATCATTCCTTTACTGTGTTTTTATGCAAAGTTATTTTTCCTTTGCTGATTTCTTCCCCGGTTCTACTCCTTTCACAAGTTTCCCCGCTTCCGAAATCTTCCTTTTATCAGCAGCGGCAGCCCAACAGACGGCTCACTGCTGAATGAAACTGTTCACTGTCCATTGGACTCACCTCCTAATCATTCTCATTCAGCTTAAGGTACTTTCACGCCCATCCTTCTTCCCCTGTTCTCACTTCCCACACCATTCTTTTTGGTGGAACTCTCGCTCTCTTTTTGAAAAGCCTTTTGGCTTTTTTCAGCGGATCTCACACTTTTTAGCTGGGCGTCTCTGATCTTTTCAATCATCTTCAGGGGTATGAGCTTTTCTTAATTTCCCTTTCTGTGTCTATAATATACCACAACAAATCTATACTGTCAATAGTTTTTTTCATCAAAATTTAATTTTATTATATGTTTTTTCCTAGTTGCGTTTTCATATTGACTTTACCTGCATCAGCAGATACAATAATAGTACACAAGACAGATTTCGATTCTTTCTTATTCTCAGAATTTTTCAATTTTGTTGGGTATAAATCCTAAATGCAGGAAACAAAGTATATAAAGACCCAGCATCAGCATATTGTTTTCTGGAATGGTTTCTACCATTTTAGTAAGAGATGGATATATTATTATGAATTAAGGAGATATGATTATGAACGAAGATTTCGGCGCGGATCTGCTCACTCTCATTGATGATGAAGGCCAAGAGCATGAATTTGAAATTTTAGATGTAATCGATAACGATGAAGGCACCTTCTACGCTTTGCTTCCCACCTTTGAAGATCCCCAGATGCAGCTGGAATCTGAAGGGACATATTTCATCTTCCAATCCATTGAGGAAGACGGTGAACAGCAGCTTGCCGAGGTGGAGGATGAAGAGCTCCTAAACCGTCTTGCAGCTGTTTTTGAGGAACATTTTGAGGAGATGTACGACGAGGAAGATGAGGAGGACGCAGAGGACTAAAGCCCCTGCTGTCATTTCCCTTCTAAGTTATTTTTGAAACCGAATATTTCCTGCCTGGTTCGCGGACTTGTGAACAAATAACCCTACAATTTTTCTTCGGGAGCCTGTCTCCGGCAGTGGATTGCAGACCTCCCGGCTTTTGCCGGAAGAAGGGAGCGTGAATCTGTTGGGAGGGCACCCACCTGTCTTTCGTAGGCAGGTTATTTTGCCACATTACGGCCAGGCGGGGTTTTTGAAAAAACAGCACCTGCTGCAAAAAATTGCAGCAGGTGTTTTTTCTTTTCCGCAAACTGTATAGTAAAGATGGACACTCTGTGCATTTTCGTGTTATAATACCTTATATATTGACTGCGGATATACACACATCACATTGCGTAAATGAAAGCAACCTAGATGATGCCGTCTTCGGCAGGCAAAAATATCTTATGAAGAGCTCTCCTTTATAATTTGGGAATTATCCTTAAGCAGAGCTTTAGTTTTATTAAGGAGCTGATAAAATGAGCGAATATAAGATTTTTTCAGATTCTACCACTGACCTTTCCCCTGCGTTGATTCAAGAGCTTGACGTAGAAATCATTCCTCTCACCTTTATTATGAACGGTATTTCCTATCTGAATTATCCCGATGAAAGGGAACTCACCAGCAAGGAATTTTATAAAAGAATTCGTGCAGGTGAAAGTTCCACCACTAACCAGTTAAATGCTGTGCAGTTTACAGAAGCTTTTGAACCCTATTTACAAAAAGGAATCGATATCTTTTATATGGCGTTTTCCTCCGGCCTTTCGGGTACCTATAATGCGGCCTGTATTACGGCGAATGATCTGAGAGAAAAGTATCCGGATCGTAAAATTATTGTGGTCGATACATTGGCAGCGTCCATGGGCGAAGGGCTTCTGGTTTATAATGCCGTTCAAAAGAAACGGGAAGGCGCCACCATGGAAGAGCTAAAAACCTGGGTGGAAGAAAACCGAAATAAACTGGCTCACTGGTTTACCGTGGATGACTTGAATCATTTGAAGCGGGGAGGCCGTGTCAGCGGTGCTGCTGCCTTCTTTGGGACAATGCTGGGAATCAAGCCCGTTCTTCATGTGGACGACGAAGGGCATCTAATTCCTATGGAAAAGGTTCGTGGACGCCGGCAGTCCCTGGATGCGCTTGTCTCCCATATGGTAAAAACCGTAGAACATCCCGAAAGACAGGTAATTTTTATTAGTCATGGAGATGCCCTAGACGATGCAAAATATGTTGCTCAAAAAATCCGGGAGAAATTACAGGTAAAAGATATTTACATACATTTCATCGGCCCTGTCATCGGAGCCCACTCCGGCCCAGGTACGATCGCACTTTTCTTCTTGGCAAAAGACAAGAATTGATGATTCGTATATATCCTTATTTCTACATCTGCCTGAACAGATGCAAAACGGAGGGAATTCCTTATGCCGGAATGCAGAGATTTTAAAATTATTACAGATTCTACCACGGATCTTACCCCAAAACTGGTAGAAGAATTGGACGTCCATGTAATTCCCATGGAATTTGTCTTTGGAGACGAAGTATATCACAATTATCCTGACGGCCGGGAAATGTCCAGTGAAGAATTTTTTAACCGTCTGAAGAACGGTGAAATGCCTAAAACCAACCAAATCAACACCGTTACTTTTCTGGAAACCTTTGAACCCTATTTGGAACAGGGCTTGGATGTGCTCTATATTGGATTTTCTTCCGCTCTTTCCGGAACCTACATGCGCGCTCAGGAAGCCATAACGGAACTGCGGGAAAAATATCCGGATAGAAAAATTATGTCGGCGGATACGCTGGCCTATTCTATGGGCGAAGGGCTTTTGGTCTATTATGCCGTTCAGGAAAAGCGTTCCGGAGCTACCATTGAGCAAGTAGCTTCCTGGGTCAATAACCATCGCCATTTCCTTTCCCAGTATTTTACTGTTGACGATCTTTTCCATCTAAAACGGGGCGGCAGGCTTTCGGGAGCAGCCGCTCTCTTCGGAACCATGCTGGGGATCAAACCTATTTTGAGCAGCGATGCCGAAGGGCATCTTATCCCTGTTGCAAAAGTAAGAGGGAGACGGGCTTCTCTCGATACGCTGGTAAAAAAGATGGCCGAGACCATACAGGAGCCGGAGAAGCAAACGGTTTTTCTTGTGCATAGCCACACGCCGGAAGACGCCAAATACCTTGTAAAACAAATTAAAAGCCATATGAAAATTGGCCAGCTCATTGTCAATGAGCTGGGCCCCATTCTCGGCGCCCACACTGGGCCGGGAGGTACGGCAGTATTTTATATGGGCACCAACAAAGGAATGTAAAATACTATTTCTGAAGCAGGATTATAAAGAGCCCGGGTCTATGCAAACAGCATGGACCCGGGCTCTTTGCTATTTCTTCGCCTGCGCGCAGTCATGCAGTGGAACTATATCGATAGCTTCTCTTGTCTGTTAATCGTATTGTAAGGGATCTAACAACTCGTGAAATCCGATTCTCATTTTATGCAAAATAAAGGGGCTTGCCGCCTATACACAAGCAGCAAGCCCTCTATTCTGTTTAAGCCATAGTATTTATACAACACTTTTCGCCTATCAGAGCAACTCTGAAAAAGCTCCCTTTTTGCGGAATCTGGATCTTATTCCAGCGCTTCACAGACTAAATCGCCCATTTCGTCGCAGGATACCTTCCGCAGGCCTTCCACATAAATGTCAGGCGTACGCGCTACCTTGAGCACCTTGGAAACAGCTTTTTCGATAGCTTCGGATGCTTCCGGCTGATCCAGAGAATATTTAAGCATCATAGCACCGGAGAGAATGGTAGCCAGCGGATTGGCTTTTCCTGTGCCGGCAATATCCGGTGCGGAACCATGGATGGGTTCATAAAGGCCTGCTTTTCCGGCACTCAGGCTGGCACTGGCCAACATACCGATGCTGCCGCTAATCATGGAGGCTTCATCGGAAAGAATGTCGCCGAAAATGTTCGAGGTAACGATCACGTCGAACTGACCGGGATTGCGCACAAGCTGCATAGCACAGTTATCCACATACATGTTGGTAATCTCCACATCAGGATATTCTTCTGCGCCAATCCTTGCGACAGTAGCTCTCCAGAGTCTGGAGCTTTCCAGAACGTTGGCTTTATCTACGCTGCAAAGGCGCTTGCCGCGCTTTCTGGCCATATCAAAAGCAACACGGGCAATGCGCTCGATCTCCGGCACAGAATACATCTCCGTATCATAAGCAGCCTCCTGGCCGTCTACTGTTTTTCTGCCCCGTTCGCCAAAATAGATGCCGCCAGTCAGTTCACGGACTACCATAATATCCAGCTTGTCGCCAATAATATCCGCCCGCAGAGGAGACGCCTCCTTGAGTTCGGGGAAAATCACAGCCGGCCGCAGATTGGCAAAAAGCCCCAAAGCCTCCCGGATTCCCAAAAGGCCCTTCTCCGGCCGCTGATTGCCGGGCAAAGTATCCCACTTAGGGCCGCCTACAGCACCCAAAAGGGTGGAGTCCGCGGCCTTACAGGCGTCAATGGTAGCCTGAGGCAAGGGGGAACCAGTAGCATCAATAGCGCTTCCGCCCAGCAGAGCTTCCTTGAAATCTATGGAAAAATCATATTTTTCTCCGGCTTTTTTTAATACCTTAACGGCCTGCTCCACAATTTCGGGACCAATGCCGTCTCCTTTCAGCAATACAATTGAATAGGTTTTCATAAAAGGGAACCTTCTTTCCTTTATATATTAAACTTCTATACTGCAGTAACGGAATCTAAATGAAAGCTCTGCACATTTAACCGTTGTCTGACACAGCCCGGTTGATAGCGCAAATAATGCCTTTTATGGAGGCAAGGCTGATGTTATGATCCATTCCTACACCAAATATGGTTTTCCCCTGGGAAGTTTTTAACTGGATATAGGAAAGAGCCTGAGTATCCGCTCCGCTGCCTACGGCATGTTCACTATAGGAGACAAAGCTGTAATCCGTAATACCGATTCCACGGATGGCATTGAAAAATGCATCGATAGGTCCGTTACCAGTTGCAGAAAGAGGATGATCCTGATGCCCAAAGCGCAGATTCCCCTCAAAATGCACCACGGCCGGTTTGTTTTCTTCGGTATTTTCCTCATACAGCTTATAACTTTTCAAATTATAAGGTGCTTTTACCTCCAGATAATGGGTGCGGAAAATGTCAAAAATCTCTTCCGCTTTCAGCTCCCGTCCCGCTTTGTCGCAGGCCGCTTTCACAAGGGCACCGAATTCCGGATGCATGGCTTTGGGAAGCTCATACCCAAAGGTCTGCTGCATAACAAAAGCTGCTCCGCCTTTTCCGGATTGGCTGTTGATCCGAATAATGGGCTCGTATTTTCTCCCAACATCTGCAGGGTCGATAGGCAGATACGGTACTTCCCAATAAGGCGTCCCGCTTTGCTGCATATACTGCACGCCTTTATTAATAGCGTCCTGATGAGAGCCGGAGAACGCGGTGAACACCAGATCGCCCGCATAGGGATGACGGGGATGCACTTTCATTTTGGTGCACTCTTCATACACCTGGCGGATATGGCGTATATCGCTGAAATCCAGTTCCGGATCCACACCCTGGGAATACATATTCATGGCTACGTTCATAATATCCGCATTTCCCGTACGCTCACCGTTGCCGAAAAGCGTACCTTCCACACGTTCAGCGCCGGCCATAATTCCCAGCTCCGTTGCTGCTGTTCCGCAGCCTCTGTCATTATGGGGATGGAGGCTGATAATAGCCGATTCCCGGTTTTTCAAATGACGGCAGAAATATTCAATCTGGTCTGCGTGCGTATTAGGGGTAGACATTTCCACTGTATTGGGCAGATTGAGGATAACTTTTTTCTCCGGGGTAGCGCCCAGCGTTTCCAGCACCCGCTCGCAGATTTCCACGGCATTGTCTATTTCCGTTCCGGAGAAGCTCTCAGGGGAATATTCATAGCGGATATTGGCGCCTGTGCGCGCAATCTCCTTTTCCGTCAACTCCCGCACAAGCTTAGCGCCTTCTACGGCGATATCAATAACCCCCTGCATATCGGTCTTAAAGACAACCTTTCTCTGCAAGGTGGAAGTGGAGTTGTAAAAATGCACGATCACATTTTTTGCCCCGTCGATAGCTTCAAATGTTCTCTGGATCAGATGGGGACGGCACTGCACCAGCACTTGGATGGTTACATCATCGGGAATCAAATCCCGTTCGATCAAAGTCCGGCAGATTTCGTATTCCGTTTCAGAAGCAGAAGGGAATCCTATCTCGATCTCTTTAAAGCCCACATCTACGAGCAACTTGAAAAACTTCAGCTTTTCTTCCAGATTCATGGGATCAATCAAAGCCTGGTTTCCGTCCCGCAGGTCTACACTGCACCAAATAGGCGCTTTTGTAATTACCTTATCGGGCCATGTGCGGTCCGGCAGCTTCACCGGCTGAAAAGGGATATACTTCTTATAGCCTTCGTACATGCTACCAATCCTCCTAATATAAAAAGTATGTTCAACAGATCAAAATGCAGCAAATCCGGCGCGAAAAAGCCCCGAACCTTCCCTCTCAGGAATGTTCGGGGCGAATGTATCAGATCCGCGGTACCACCCAAATTCAGTGTGCCAAATATGCACACCCTCAAGCCTCCAACAAGGCTTTGGCCTTTAACGCTGCCTCTGCGGCTGACCCTACATCAAAACAAAATGTATCAGGCCAACGGCTCCGGGATGAGCTATACACATAAACACAGCTACCGGCTTCCACCGCCCGCCGGCTCTCTGAAAACTCTGTTAACGTCTTATTCCCTTCATTGCCTTTGTCTCTGTTTTGCACTATTGGTGCTGAATTTCCCAACACCGCATGTAACATGTTATTTTTATTATAGGAAGAGGCGCCGCTTTTGTCAAGCGTGTTCCTATCACTTTTCCCTTTTTATTTTTTTCCTTTTTCTGCCGCGGATGCTTTAAACCGAACCAACAGGGAAGCACCAACAGCAAAAAGCATCAAAACGATGGGAAAAACAATCATCATAAAACGCGAAGCGGTTCCGGGCATGGCGCCGGGATTATCACCGGATTCAAAACCAAACAACGCAAACAGGAGAAGGAATACGCCGCTGCGTGTTAAACTGGAAAGGCGGGTGATAAAACTGATACCAGCAAAAAATGTAGCTTCACGGCGTACACCATAGCGAACAGCATCATCTTCAATCAGCACGGAATTGACCATATCCAAATTGGCTGTTACACCCGCTATGCCGATTCCCACAAAGATTCCTCCCAGGCATGCAAACAGAAGCGAGTGGGCAAAATACATGGGAATAAGCGAGAGCCCCAGCCATGCCAAGGCAATTCGCCAGCATTTCAGCGTTCTCAGCCGGTTAATCAGGCGATACCATAAATACATGGACGGGATGGCGCTGACAAAAACAGCTGCAGATAGGAACGTGGCGTTGCTGTCCGGAAGCTGCAGCCCATATTTCACGTAGAAAGGAATACCGGCCAGAAGCAATCCGCTGGTGGATTGATAAAAGAAATGCGAAACCGCTACCAGCCAAAAATTCCGATTGGTAGCTAAAGCCTTGAGGGATTTGAGAAGGCCGGGCTGTTCGCTCTGGCTGAACTCACTGCGTTCCCTGCAACCCAAAACAGAATAGACAATAAGCGCGCCGCTGAGTATCCCCAGTATAATGGCCGTGTTTGGATACCCGATCGCCGCGGTAATCATAGGAACCAGAGAAACACCGATAATCATGCCGATAAGCTGCATCCCCTGCCGCAGTGCGTTGGCCTTGTTGCGTTTCTTTTCATCCCGATATAGTTCGGGAAGAAGAGAATGATAATTTACGGTGGAAATGGTATTTCCGGTTTCTGTTAAAACAAGGAAAACCGTAAAATATATCGCCAAACCAATTCCAGTCCCAAGAGCGGAAGGAGGGCAGAAAAACAATATGGAAGAAAGGACAAATACGGGAACACTTACCATAAGCCACGGCTTCCTCCGCCCCCATCTGGTGCGTGTCCGATCGGAGAGATATCCGGCAATGGGATCATTAAAGGCGTCCCATATAGCATACACCACATTGCCCAGCGCAATAAGCTGCATGGAAAGACCTATGGTTTCCGTATAGAAAAAGGTGCCGTATGTAACATACATATATCCTGCAATGGAAAGGCCAAACATAGCCAGGGAATACCGCCAGGGACGATTATACGCTTTGCTGTTTTTCATTTTGGTTACCCTTTCTTTTAGGTTCTAAATCCGATTTGCATCCACAAAGCAATGGCAATGCAGGGGTGAAAGAACCTTTAACCCTTCGCCCAGCGTAAAGCCGCGGCCCTGGGCCAGCTCTCTTCCCTTTCCTTCGAAATAGAAGCGGTACATAGCCAGCGTCTGCGCATCCATTTGGCTTTCATGCAAAGCGATGGCCTGAAATTTTTTCTCAAAGGTATCGGTAATATCTATGACGGTATTGGGCTGAGCTGTGAAATAATACCCAATAGCTCCAGCTGCATGAGGCTGTGTACCATCCCCGCCGGGAATGGTACTGCGCCCGCTCATCAAAAAAGCGTTTGCCACCGCCCGCCCGGTTATCACATGATCCAGGTGGCATTCATAGGGAAGCCACGGATCCGGGGCAAATATAGCCTCCGGCTTTACTATACGAATAACCCGTGCGATTTCAGCGGAAAGGCTTAATATATCGGAAAGAGTTGCGTCCCCGTGATCCAGAAAATGAAATTCAGCCGCACCCAAATGCCTGCCGGAAGCAATTGCCTCAGCACGGCGTATACGTGCAGTTTCCTCGGGCGAAACAGAAGGATCCTTATTGCCCTGGTCTCCATTGGTCACCGTCAGGTAATGAACCTGACATCCGGATGCAGCCAGAACCGCTATAGTCCCTCCCATACCGATTTCATTGTCATCCGGGTGAGGCTGGATACACAGTACACGTTTGCAATGGAGAATATCCGGCGGAGAAAGCAGCGCCTGTATATCGAACGCGGGGATTTCCATAAACTTTCATTCCTTTCTTATTTTAGATAATAGAAACAATCTACCCATATATGTTAATTCTATATTAATGCAAACAGCTTATGAAATCAATCAAAACCGGAAAACAGTGGAAACCTATTCAGAGATATTGCTTATAACCCCCAGAAAAACATGTGAATGGGGATGGATATATTTTAACATACATTTTATATTAGCGGACAAAGCCGGTGTACGCCTGCATACAGGCAAATTTCCATGGAAAGAGTAAATTGCAATCCCCTTTATGCCATGTTACAATACAATATAGACACGCGATGTATACGCGGCGAAGGATGCCATATTTGGCTTTCATATAAGAAGATATACCCGTTGCGGAAAATGAGCCGCAGAGCAAAATTTTTATCAGGAGGAAATAATCCCATGGAACAGCTTCGAAACGCAAAAGGATTTATTTGTGATATGGACGGTGTCATCTATCACGGAAATCAGATACTGCCGGGTGTAAAAGAATTTGTGGAATGGCTCTATAAAGAGAAAAAACAGTTTTTGTTTTTAACCAATAACAGCGGTAAAACGCCTCGGGAGCTTCAGGAAAAATTATCAAGAATGGGCCTGGATGTGGATGAGCACCATTTCTATACCAGCGCTCTGGCAACAGCGGAATTTATCGCCAGCCAAAAACCAGGCGCCAGAGCTTTTGTAATCGGGGAACCCGGGTTATACAATGCTCTTTATGAGAAGGGAATTATGCTGGATGATACGGCTCCTGATTATGTAGTCATTGGGGAGTCTTCCAGCTACAATTATGACAATATCTGTAAAGCTGTTCACTTTGTCCAGAACGGCGCAAGGCTTATCGGCACCAACTATGATCTGACCGGACCCACGGAGCAGGGAATTATGCCGGCCTGCCGGGCTTTTGTAAAGCCTATTGAGCTGGTTACAGGCAAAGAGGCCTATTACATCGGCAAGCCCAATCCTCTTATGATGCGGACAGGGCTAAACATGCTTGGCGTGCATTCCAAAGAGGCTGTCATGGTAGGCGACCGTATGGATACGGATATTGTGGCGGGTATTGAAAGTGGATTGGATACAGCGCTTGTTTTGTCGGGCGTTTCTTCCAGAGCTACAGTGGATACCTTCCCCTACAGGCCCCGTGTAATCTTAAATGGCGTAGGGGATATTCCTCCTCAAGCATAAGCATTGTATAGAAAAACGACATATACACAGCACCATGGAAATGGTTTTCTGCGCATAATTTCTTGAAAGAAAGGACTCCCCTTTCAAGGATTTCTTACAGACAAAAAGGCTTGTCATCCGCTGCCTGCAGATGACAAGCCTTTCTCTTTATTTGCATAAGCCGGCACCCGATGGAAAGCCTTCAAAATCTCACATTTGTTGATTTTTCCGGTAAGCCAAATAATTTTCCAGAATTAAAACAGCTGATACCGTATCCACCACCGCTTTCCGCTTTTTACCCCGTGTATCCGTGGCGTTCAGATATCCATGGGCGGATACGGTTGTTAACCGCTCATCCCGGAGAACCACCGGTATACCCGAAGTTTCTTCCAGCATATGGGCAAATTCCCGGGCATTCTGGGCGCTTTCCCCTTCCGATCCATCCATATTTTTGGGAAGCCCTAATACAATTTCTCCCACATGCAGCTTCCGGGCCTGTTCCGCCACTTTCCGGCAAAGACTTTCCCTGTTATACTCCGCGATGGTTCCCACCGGGCTGGCCAAAAGTTCCATTTCATCGCAGACCGCCAGGCCTGTCCTGGCCTTTCCCAGATCTACCGCCAATATTTTCATTGCACGATCCAACTCCTTTTCTGTCCTCTTGGCCGCATTTCGGTATGTATTACTGTTTCCACCAAGACTGGGAAGAAAAATGAGAAGTTTCCGGGGAAAGATGGGAGGCATCCCCCAAAACTGGTACCCCTAAGCAGGTTTCACCGGAAAATTCTAATATGCTTATGGCGGTATTATCCATCCACGGAATCTCTCCGATCCTCTCTATGGGCAGGCCTTTTGCTCTGCAAAGGAGGTTGCGGATCGCACAGCCGTGCGAGGTTACACAAATCGTATGGCCTCTATGTTTTTCCACCACCTGTAAAATTCCTTTCCAGACCCTATCGTATACCTGGCGCATACTCTCGCCTCCCGGCGCCTGGAAATTCCAGGGCTCCTCATACCACTGTCTGGTGGCCTCCGGAAACCGGAGAGGCAATTCTTCCCACTTTACCCCCTCAAATTCTCCCGCATCAATTTCTGCCAGAAGGGGTTCTGTTTCCAAAGGAAGCCTATGATATTGGTTCACAGCCTCCGCCGTGCGCACAGCCCGCAGCAACGGGCTGGAAACTACAGCGTCAATTTTCATATTCCGGCAGCGAAGGGCCAGCAGATCCAGCTGTTTGGCCCCGTTGGGGCTGATATCCGTATCAATACGCCCCTGGAATACGCCGTCCGTGTTACCTGTAGCTTCGCAGTGGCGAATCAGGAGTATTTTGGTTTTTTCCGGAAGGGCGGAAAAGGTATGAGAAGAAGTAAGCCCTATGTTTGTTTCCTCACCGCTCACAGGGTTTTCCCCCTTCCGCTTTCCTTTTCCAGAAAAAGCTCTCTGAAAAGGGCAATGCCCCATTCTTCATTATAGCCCCCCGGCACATTTGCGTAATGCTTCAATCCATGAAAACGGCTGCGCAGGCCCTCTATCTCCTCTTCTGTCATCCGGATGGAATCCGTATCGCTCAGGGAATAAAGCACTTCTTCCAATTCTTCCCGGCTGCAGCCGCAGAGAGTTAGGAGGCGTTCTGCCCGGCTGGGCGCCGTCTCTTCCACTCGGCGGAGAAGCGCCGGGAAAAATGTTGTGCAAGCCCGCCCGTGAGGCACTCCATAGCGCTCTGTCAGAACATATCCATAGGGATGGGGAAAAGAAGCCCCATTGGCTGCCAGCACAAATCCTGCCCAGAGAGAAGCTTCATATAGCTCTTTATGCATGGTTTCCGTAAGTTCCTCGCCCTTATACAGCTTATACAGGTTTCTCCAAAGAACCGGTATGGCCATTTCCCCAAAAGAAGCGGTAATCTTCCCGCATTTGGGCGAGAGATACCCTTCCGCCGCATGGGCAAAAGCATCCAACCCGGTGGTGATGGTGGCGGCGCGGCTCATGGTATACGTATACCGGGGATCCCCGAAGGAAAGAGTGGGATACAAAGAAGGCCCCGATATGGAACGCTTCCGGCCATCCGAACAGGTTAGAACGGAAACATTGCTGATCTCGCTTCCCGTTCCGCTGGTCGTGCCTACCACGGCAATAGGAAGGGGCTCCGCCGGCCATTTTTTTGAAAACAGCAAATCTTCCGGCAATTGAGGATCTGCGGCTAAAACAGCTACGGCTTTCGCCGCGTCCATAGGGGAACCGCCCCCTATACCCAGAACAAAATCGGCCCTTTCCTCCCGGCAAAGCCGTGCTGCGGCGCGGCAAGCCTCCAGAGTGGGATTTTCTCCTATACCGTCAAATACGCTCCAAGATATTCCTTCCGCCTTAAGAGCTTCTTCCACATCCTGCCGGGCGCCGCTGGAAATGGCCGAATGTTTGCCCGTCACCAGCAGGCAGCGTTTCCCAAGAGAGGGCAGCAGCGACCGGTTTCTCCAAACGGCTTTTTCTCCCCCTAAAAGCCGGACAGGCACGAAAAATTCATATTCTTCCGAAAAAGGGAGCCCTTCATCCGGGTCTACAGCAGCATTCCATATCGCATTCTGCATACAAATCAGCCTCTTTCTGTACATATCTTAAAAAGCAAACGTCTTCCCTACACAGCGCTTGCTTTCGAATTCTTTCCAAAAGCGATGGGCCTATTTTTTCCACATACCTTTCGATAGAAGCGGGTAAGCCTCTGGAAGCCCAGAAGCTTACCCGGAATCAACCTCACCACGGAATCACTTTACCTGTCAGCTCTGTAACAGAGGAAAGGCCGTGGCTGTCTAAATAGGCGTTAAGCCCCTCTTTGATTTTCAGCGGCGCATACGGATCCGTGAAAAATACTGTACCGATCTGCAGGGCGTCCGCTCCCGCCAGAAGCATTTCCACAGCATCCTGCCAGGTGGAGATACCTCCCAGCCCCACAACAGGAATTTTAACCCGCTGGGCGACCTGCCACACCATTCGAACCGCTACGGGGAACACTGCCGGGCCAGACATTCCGCCCGTATTGTTGCGGATAATGGGCCTTCTGGATTCAATATCAATCCGCATTCCCGTAAGGGTGTTGATAAGAGAAACCCCATCCGCCCCGGCTGCTTCCGCGGCGGCCGCAATCTCGCCTATATCCGCCACATTGGGCGAAAGCTTTACCATCAAAGGCTTTTTGCAGAACCGCCGCACCTGGGAAGTAATTCCTTCCACACCGGC
>CALWJA010000034.1 GCA_944380875.1 uncultured Clostridia bacterium | reverse complement strand
TTCCCTGCACCATTATGGTGGGCGGCGCTGTGCTCACGGAAGACTACGCCATGGAAATCGGCGCGGATTTTTATGCCAAAGACGCGAAAGCCAGCGCGGATATTGCAAAAAAAGTGCTGGGATAATTCTTTCCCATAGCAGAATAGAAAGTTCAAAAAAAGAAGAACGGCACAAACTGCCGTTCTCCTTTTTTTATTCCAATATAAATACACTGCTTATGTATAAGGCATTTAAAAGCAAACCATATTATTGGGCTATATTCTCCGAGAAAAGCGCACTTTTTTCCTCAACTACAATTTCCTGCCGTTCCTGTTCCTTTTTGCAGAAATACTGGATCACATCTTTTCGGGTAATAATACCGATGAACATATTGCGGTCATCCACAACAGGCACAAAATTCTGTTCCATCACCCGAAGCAGCAGTTCATCCATAGTAGCCGTAACCTTAACCGCAGGGTTCCATCCAAGCCGCAGCAAATCCTTTACATAGAACTCTTCCTGCGCTTTCATATCGGAACTGCCATGATCCAGCATGTGCCATAAAAAATCCCCTTCACTGACAGTTCCCACATACGTGCCGTCCTTCTGTATAACGGGGACAGCTGTATATCCGTGAGCCCGCATTTTTTCCAGCCCCTGGCGCAGTGTATTGATATCATACACATAGGCCACTGTGTTTTTAGGCTTAAGTAAAAAAATAATGTTCATTTTCATCTTACCTTTACTGTATTTGAAACTAAGAATCTTTGAAACTCATACTCCAACGTTTTCTCCCTGCTACAATAACCCCGGCAAAACTTCGAGCCTCATTTTGGATTCTTCTGTATACAGTATACCAGTTTTCCGGGAAAAAGGATGACTGTTTTATGAATCCTTTGTATGGTAATTTATCCTTTTTATGGCAGTATACAAATGTGTTTTCATAATGGGCAATAAAATTCTTTTAAAAAAGCTAGTAAAGAGTGGAATTTCCCGGCTAAACATGCTATCATGTTTGTCTGAAACCAAGAATATATCTATTCAATATATCCCACAGGTTTCCTATATAATCTCCGTTTTATTTTTAGATAAGAGGTGTACCGATCCATGCGGTTACTAAAACTGGAAAAGCAATCTCCCATGAAAATTATCCTGACAGGATTCTGCTGTATTATCCTGTTGGGCGGGCTGCTTCTTTCCCTGCCTGCGGCTACGAGAAGCGGTGTTTCCACTAATTTTCTCGATGCAGTCTTTACAGCCACTTCGGCTACCTGCGTTACAGGGCTTATTCGATTTGATACGTACACATACTGGTCGCTGTTTGGGCAGATTATTATTCTCATCCTGATACAGATCGGCGGCATAGGTTTTATGACGGTGGCCATTTCTTTTGTCGCCATCACAAAACGGAAAATCGGCCTTTCCCAAAGATTTGTTATGCAGGAATCCGTTTCTTCTCCGCAAATCGGCGGCATTGTCCGGATGACACGATTAATCCTTCTTGGCACTCTTCTCATAGAAAGTATCGGCGCCATCTTATTATGCCTGCGTTTTTGCCCCATGTTTGGATTATGGAAAGGTATATATTTTTCTGTTTTCCATTCTGTTTCAGCCTTCTGCAATGCAGGATTTGATTTAATGGGCATTTGGGAACCCTATTCCTCCCTGACAAGTATGCAGAACGATCCGTATATCAACTGTATCATCATGGCTTTGATTGTGATAGGAGGTATCGGCTTTTTTGTTTGGTCCGATCTGCTCCATAGTAAATTTCGGTTCCGACATCTACGGCTGCATACAAAAATTGTAATCTCTTCAACCCTGGCCCTTATAATTGGAGGCACCCTTGCCCTCTTTTTATTGGAGCAGGGCGGAGAAATATTTCAAGGCAAAACCACCGGTGAACAGCTTTTGTATTCGGCTTTTCAATCCGTCAGCCCAAGAACCGCTGGCTTTAACACTGTGGATCTTCCATCCCTTCGGGAAACCAGCCTGCTCTTTATTATCTGTCTGATGCTGGTAGGCGGGTCCACCGGTTCTACGGCCGGAGGTATGAAAACCACCACACTTGCCGTTCTTCTTTTGAGCATTGGAGCCACTTTCCGCAGAAAGAAATCCATCGAATGCTTCGGCCGCCGTGTGGATGACGATACCCTGCGTACCGCCTCCTGTGTATTGATGCTATATCTGGGGCTTACCATTTTTTCGGCCCTGCTCATCAGTTCCGTGGAATCCCTTCCCATTCTTACTACTTTATTTGAAACTGCTTCTGCGATTGCCACTGTAGGCCTTTCTTTGGGAATTACGCCCGAACTGAGCTCCCTTTCTGAAATCGTATTGACTTTACTGATGATTTTCGGCCGTGTGGGATCCATCACCATTCTTCTGGCTTTTGCCTCCAATCGGATGGCACCCCCTCCTTCCAAGCTTCCTCTGGAAAAAGTACAGATCGGCTAAAGAACCTTTACATGCTCCCTCTTGATGTATGTATCCCCCGGTTTATATACCGGGGGATTTTTCTTGCTGAAAGCAACAGAAAACAGGATGCAGACGCCTTTGTCTGCATCCTGTTTTTATCTCTACAATATTCTTTGCTAACCCAAATGCATCTCAGCGCCTACTCCACTCTGGAATGGCCCCGCTTTCTTCTGCAAAAAGCAACCATCAGGCTTTGGTTTCTTCCGAAACCTTTTGAGCACTCTCCCCGCTTTTTCCGGGCTCATAATGGGTAAAGAAATAAGAGACCGCGGCGCCCAAAACCAGCAGTAAAATGGCGACCCAACTCTGCGCCGTGCCAAACTGGAAACCAGACTTCATATACACAGACGCTAGGGAGCCTACAACCAATCCTAAAATAGCCGCATATGTGGCCTGGGGCCATTTATGGAGGCATATATCCACCACTTTCGCGCCAAACAGAAGACCTACTACAACTCCTACTCCCACAGGCAGAAGCATTCCAATATTAAGGGAGCTTACCGCATTGACCACGGAATCATATGTGCCGAAAATGACCATCATCATAGAACCGCTGATGCCCGGCAATATCATGCAAACGGCAGCCAGCATGCCAACACCCGCAAACCGCAGCGCGTTTGGAAAATCAAGAGAAGTAAGAATCTGGGAAGTCTCCCCCTGTTGGGAGGAAACAACAGCCAGCAGGATCATAATTCCCAGCATAACAAGGCAGCTCACCACAGAAACCGGCTTAACTCCTCCGGCGGTGGAGCGGCCAAAAAGCATGGGAACGATTCCCACAATCAAGCCCATAAAGAGAAAATTTACGGCCATGGGATAATTGGCCAATAAAAATTTAATCAGATGGCTGAAAGCAAAAATGCCTATTCCCATCCCCAGCACTACGGGGATTAAAAAAGAAATACTCTTTTTGAATTCTTTTTTCAAATGGCTGATAGAACCGATCAACTGATCGTAAATATTCAGCAGCACAGCCAGTGTTCCTCCACTGACGCCTGGAATAATTTCTGCGATACCAATAACGATACCGTTTGCCACATTTCGGATAAACTGAATCATATTTTCCGATTCCTTTCTTTTCTATGTGCTTTTTATTCTTTTCCAGGACGAAGACCTTCTGTTAAGTCCCGGATTACCTGAGAAGCTAAAATCAGCCCCGCAACAGACGGGACGAAAGCCACGCTGCCCGGCACTCTCCTTTTGGTGGAATCTTCCTGAGCCGCAGCATTTTCTTCAAGGGGAGCCGGTTCCTCTGTGGAATATACAACCTTCAGGGAAGGAATTCCTCGCTTTTTTAATTCCCTGCGCATAACACGGCAAAGAGGACACACGGAGGTATCATATATATCCGCAACTTGAAACCGGGTGGGATCCAGCTTGTTCCCCGCTCCCATACTGCTGATAACAGGAATTCCCAACCGGCGCCCCTCTTCCGCCAGATACAGTTTCGCCGAAACGGTATCGATGGCGTCCACAATATAGTCGCAGGTTTCCAGATAGGGCATTTCTGCCCCCGGCAAAATAAATTCCGGAAATGTCTCCACCTTTATGCCTGGATGGATACAAGCCATATGATCCCGCATCACATCCGTTTTCCGTTTTCCCAAAGTCGTGTGATCGGCTACCAATTGGCGGTTAATATTCGTGAGGCTTACTGTATCAGCATCCACCAATACAAAAGAACCGATACCTGTCCGTGCCAAGGCATCAGCGGCGTGCCCCCCTACGCCTCCAAGGCCAAAAACAGCCACCCGGCTGTTCCAGAGTTTTTCCATTGCCCGTTCGCCCAGCAGCAGCTGGGAACGGGAAAACTCATTGAGCATATATCCTTTCTTCCTTTTCCTTCATACTAATTGCCGGTTGCCCAGCAATACTGGTTTTTAGCGGAGCCCGCCGCAACCGGTTCTGCGAAAATCAAGAGCCCATAAACCGGTCTCCTGAAATCAACCTCTTTTATGCTGAAATCCGGGGATTTCGGCCACCGGATATATTTTTCTGCAAAGACTTCCCAAGCTTTTATTGTTTGGATTCCACAACATACTCTTTCTTTTATATACCCGTAAACCGATATACATTATACTACAGGAAACATAGGAAAACAATTTTTTCCTATGCATATAGCAAATTGTTTACAATCACCATGGGAAGATGCTATACTAAAATCAACATCACCGTATCTTTAGATACGGATTAAGGGGGATGATACTATGTATTATCTTGGTATCGACTTGGGCGGTACAAACATTGCCGCTGGGGTCATCGACGATTCATTTGCAATAATCGCGCGGGCAAACCGAAAAACCAAAGTTCCCTGCAAGCCTTTGGAGCTGATTGAGGATTTGGCTCAAACGGCTTTGGAAGCCATTCAAAACGCCGGTCTATCCCTTAATGATGTAAAATGGGTTGGAGTCGGCTGCCCCGGCACTGTTAACGGGCAGACAGGTGTGGTAGAATATGCCAACAATCTGTATTTAGAGAATTTCCCTTTAAAGGGGCTTCTGGCAAACCGGCTGCAAAAAGACGTTGCTGTAGAAAATGACGCCAATGCGGCAGCTTTCGGCGAATATAAAGCTGGTGCTTTGCGGGGCGCGCAGAATGCACTGGCCATCACTTTAGGCACCGGTGTTGGAAGCGGAATTATTATAAATGGCGCTATATATTCCGGCTCTAACTTTGCAGGTGGCGAAATAGGCCACACCGTTATCGAGTATAATGGCCGTCTCTGCACTTGCGGCCGGCGCGGATGCTGGGAAACCTATTCTTCCGCTACGGGGCTTATCCAAACCACCCGTCTGCATATGCTTTTGGAGGATCCTGCCAGAAGCAGCTCCATGTGGGAAGCTGTAGAGGGTGACTTGAGCCGCGTATCGGGAAGAACAGCTTTTGACGCCATGCGGGAAGGAGACTCTCTGGCCGCTCTGGTTGTGGAAGAATATATCGACTATTTGGCCTGCGGCGTTGCCAACTGCATCAATATATTCCAGCCGGATATCCTCTGTATTGGCGGAGGAATCAGCAACGAGCGGGAAACCTTGCTTGCTCCTTTGCGTGAAAAGGTTGAAAAATTGACATACAACAGCGCTAACTGCTCCAAACTTACGAAAATATGCCGGGCGGAATTGGGTAATGACGCCGGCATAATCGGCGCGGCGCTGTTGGAAATATAATTTCGGGAGGAAAGAAATAAAATGAGTCTTGAAGTAAAAACATTCGGAACATTGGAGGACGGTTCCAAAGTAGAACTTTACACACTGAAAAATGAAAAAGGCATGTCTATGGAAGTCATCCCCTATGGCTGCCGTATTGTAAAGCTCTGGGTTCCCGACAGAAACGGGAAAATGGGCGACGTAGTATTGGGCCATGACGACCTGAAAGAATACACCAACGAAAAAGATTTTCTTGGCGCCGCTATCGGCCGTTTCGCCAACCGTATTGGAAACGCTTCCTTTGTTCTGGACGGAAAAACCTACACTCTTACAAAAAATGAAGGCCCCAACACTCTCCACGGCGGCCCCACCGGTTATTACGCACGTCTTTGGAGCGTAAAGGAAACGGATAGCTCCGACACAGCTCCTTCCATTACCTTTGCCTATACCAGCCCGGACGGAGAAGAAGGCTACCCTGGAACTGTGCAGGCCACTATTCAGTATACGCTTACCGCGAACAATGCTCTGATTATGAAATATACAGCCGTCACGGATAAGGCTACCCCCATCAATTTGACTAATCACAGCTATTTCAATCTCAGCGGCGACCACAGCAAGACGGTTCTGGAGCAAGAATTGCAGGTAGACGCCGATTCTTATACCGTGAACGATTCCGAGCTGATCCCTACCGGCGAGATTGCACCTGTAGCGGGAACAGTATACGATTTCAATACGGCAAAGCCCATCGGTAAAGATATGGATCTGAACGATCCTCTTTTGAAGGGAACCAAGGGATTTGACCTGAACTTCTGTGTGAAGGGGACAGGCCTGCGGAAAGTAGCGGAAGCGTATGATCCTGCTTCCGGCCGCTGCATGGCTGTTTCTACCGATTTGCCCGGCATGCAGTTCTACAGCGGTAACTTTATGGGTGGCTGTGCAAAAGGCAAAAACGGTGTGACTCATCCGGATTACAGCGCATTCTGTTTGGAAACACAGCTCTATCCGAACACGCCCAATATTCCGGAGTTCCCCAACTGTATTCTCAAGCCCGGCGACACCTTTGAATCCACTACGATTTATTGCTTCAGTGTACGATAAAAAACGTATGGCTTTGCAAAGTTAAGTATTCAGCCGCAGTAAAAACAATACATACATCTTTAACCGGAAGGACGAGTTCCTTCCGGTTATTTTTATGCGCACATTCTTTTTAAACCAAGTATACACCCTGCGGTCTATCATCTCTTTTCTATAGGTAAGCAATTTAGCTAGACACTGTTGTCACTTACATCGTTCTATAAGAAACAGAAAGAGCCGGTTCCTGAGAACCGGCTCTCCCTGTTGTCGAAAAGTCTTGGAGACTCAAAAGCGGATCCAAGTGATCCTATTGGAAACCCCGGAAGCCCGCAGAGTAAAATCAAACTCTATATAGCGCGGGAATCCGAAAGGGTAAAGGCATAAGCATCAGCAGATTGAAACGAAGATCAGTATACGCGCTGTGCCACATAGGAGGAAGCTCTCTGGCCTGCTGCGCCGTAGGTTGCGTCATAGAGCTGCCAGCTTCCGTTTACATATACCATGTT
>CALWJA010000033.1 GCA_944380875.1 uncultured Clostridia bacterium | reverse complement strand
GGAAAGGAAAAAGCCCGGAAAACCGCATGGTTCCGGGCTTTTTGAGCATTTTTGAATTGGTTTGTCGGGCCTGTTATCTCTTGGAGAACTGGGGCGCGCGACGAGCGGCTTTGAGGCCGTACTTCTTACGTTCCTTCATTCTGGGGTCGCGGGTCAGGAACCCGGCCTTCTTCAGAATAGGACGAAGATTTTCGGAATCATACTGCAGAAGAGCTCTGGCGATACCGTGGCGGATAGCGCCGGCCTGGCCGGTCACGCCGCCGCCGGATACGCGGCAAACAACGTCAAACTTCTCGTTTGTCTCAGTCAGCACCAGGGGCTGGCGGACAATCAGCTTCAGGGTTTCCAGACCGAAATATTCGTCGATGGGCCGGTCATTGATGGTAACCTTACCGGTACCCTGATATACTCTTACACGGGCAACAGAAGACTTTCTTCTGCCGGTTCCGTAAAAATAAGGCGCTTTCTCGTACATCTTCTATACCTCCCTTATAATTCCCAGGCTTCGGGCTTCTGGGCGGCGTGCTTATGCTCGGCGCCTGCAAACAGACGGAGACGGCCCAGAGCAGCGCGGCCGATGGTGTTGTCAGGGATCATTCCCTTGACGGCCAGTTCCATAGCCTTCTCAGGCTTCTGGTCCATAAGGGTATCATAGCGGACAGCCTTCAGATGGCCGATCCAGCCGGTATGACGATAGTAATATTTCTTTTCCAGCTTCTTGCCGGTGAGCACAGCCTGCGCGCAGTTTACGATGATTACATGATCGCCGCAATCCACATGGGGAGCGTAGGTGGGCTTGTGCTTGCCCCGGAGAAGAACGGCAGCCTGAGCCGCTACACGGCCGAGGGGCTTTCCGGCGGCGTCAAGTACATACCACTTGCGGTCGATCTCGCCGCTTTTGGGCATATAAGTAGACATAGCGTTTACCTCCTGTATTATCCATAGAAATTTATAAAATTCCCAAATTGTTGCTTATAGATAGTACCACATCGGGCACAGCCTGTCAATAGCAATTTCTCAAAATTTTAATTTACTTCTGTATTATCTCTCGTTTTCTCCTGTTTTTACTCGTATTCTCTCCACAGCTATCCCGCCGTTTCACTTTTTGCTTCTTATTTTCATCCCATTCTGCAAAAGGCAGCCCGATATTCCTTCCCTAGCAGTATCTCTGCTGGGGAAGCTATACACTTCCCTTAGTTGTATCTTTCAGAAGCACATAGCGCAAAAGCCCTCCGTATCGCCGGACAGTAGCCTTTACGGTATACCCTCTGCGCAAAAAATTATTCAAACTGAACCGGTTTTCCGGATGTACAGTAGCCATAAGAAGGGTGTAGGGACCGCCGATGAGTTCCCTTTCCGCTGCGTCTATAAGCTTTCCCTGAAGCCCCTGCCCCCGCCAGGAAGGCAATACCGCCGCGGAATCCATATGAGCTACCCGAAGCAGATTTTCTTTCGGCATATGGAGGGTATGCCCCAGGTTCTTTTCCGAAAGGCCCGGAAATTTTACAATGAGAAATCCTCCAATCCGGTGCGGGGGATTTCCCTTTTCTTCTTCGCAGCCTTGGAGATCTGATTTTTCCGCTATCATGGTAAACCCCTTGCTATCTATATGTTCCCGGATGAAGGCCTCGTCATCCGACACGAACCACTCCGGTCTTTCCATGGTGCGGACAGCTTCTTCCATCACCTGCACAATACCTTCCACATCCGTATTAAGAGCCCTGCGAATACATATTGGTGCTTCACTCAAATAATCTCCCTCTTTTCTCCGGGCAATTTTCCCTCCGCAAAACGGGAAGCGCCATTTACCCGGCTATGTTTTTCCTCTGCCGTCTTTCGATGCGGCTCTCTTCAAAATTTATTTCAGTATACCTCTTTTTCCCTCTCCCAGGCAAGCATCACGCCGCTTTCCTTGTTTTACAAACACACAAAAATAGGCAGCGCAGGCTTTTATACCTGCACCGCCCGTTCTTAAGTTCTATACTTTGGGGTTTTCCTGTGCATTTTCTGTTTCAAAAGCAGGAAAAATGTGCCTTGCATCAGGCTGTTCGCTTCCCCATAGCCAACTTGCCCGCACGGCGGATCTGAGGAACCGCCGCAGCTGCAGCCAAGATTTTAACCGCATCCCCAAAAAGGAAGGGAATCACGCAGGAAACCAACGCTGTCCATAAAGGTGTGCCCATCATAACCATAAACCAGATGGTCCCAAAAATATAGCACCCTGCTGTCCCCGCGATCATACCGGCAACAAGGAGCGCTGTCTGCACAGGGACACTTTTCCTCTCCCCTCCGAAGCAATGGAAAACTACGCTTTCTATCCAAGCGAGGGCAATAAAACCAAACAAATACCCGGCAGAGGGTCTGGCAAGAATACCCGCTCCCCCTGTAAAACCCGCAAAAACCGGCAATCCCGCGAAGCCGATCAAAATATAGATCACCTGGCTCAGCGCTGCGTATCTGGGAGTCAGCAGCCCCCCCGCCACCATAGCTGCAAAGGTAGCCAGGCTGATGGGCACGTCCGGATTATATGAAGGGATCGAAAGGGGCGCCAACACGCACGTCAGCGCGGCGCAGACTGCACAGAATGTCATATCCAGCAACGCTTTTCTCTTGGTATCGGGTTTCTTGGAAGTAGGGAATTTTTTCTCCTGCTGATTTTCCTGCATAGTTTCTCGCATATAAACGTCTTCCTTTTCTAGGATATTGGAGCAGCTCTGGATATCAGCTCTCCTTTCTCTTTGGCTCTTTGCCAAATACCTGCCATATACATTTACGCTTTTGCATAAACTGTAAATCCAGCATCAGGCTCTTAATAGTAAACCTATATATTTTTAATAGTTTACGATCTGTGTATAGTATAGGGGATGCGCTTTAATTTGTCAACCTCTAATACTATATTAAGTTTACAATTTTAAATTTTTTCTCACAGACTAAAAATTCATACATATAAAAGCCCTATAGAAAAGAGCAAAGGGCTGATCCCTTTGCTCTTTTCATGCTATCGTATACGAAGGTGCCTCTGCCTGTGCTTACGGTCTCCCGATCTGAGAAGATTTCCTGCTTTTCGTGTCTAAAAAACTGAACAACCCAAAGTCCTGCGGTAGCATACAGGTTAGCAGCAAATTTTTCAGAATAAAACAAAAAACAACCACCCTATTGGGTGGCTGCTTTAAATGTTGGCATCTTCCTATTGTTCCAGGCCGTTGCCAGCCAAGTATCTTTGGCACCAGTGAGCTTAACTTCTGTGTTCGGGATGGGAACAGGTGGACCCTCACCGTCATCAACACCAACTATTCACATTTCCGCCTTCCCGACCGTTTTTTAACCTGTCTTCCGGCGACTTTGATATAATATCATATCTCGATTGAAAATGCAAGCTTTTTTTTACGATTTTTTAACTTTTTTTTGAAAATCTTTCTTTTTTCCTCCGGATTCCCTTTTCCTTTCCTATTTGAGAAGAAAACTGGCAAAAAACCCCCTCCGGGGAGCCCTTACGGCTCCCCTAAAGGGGGCTTTTACATCCATAATGGATTTACCAGTAATTTTATCCCATATATGCACGTGCTGACGCATTATGCGCCAGGGGCACATACACACAGGGAGCAGAGGGACTTTAAAAACCGAAACGAAATTACTTCGCTCTTTCTACCAGTTCCTCATACCGCTTAACAGCTCTTTCAGCAGCCTTATCAAAGAGCTTCTCCGCACGGTCAGGGTTGGAGAGCTTCAGACGGCTGTAACGGGTTTCACCAAGGATGAACTCCTTGTAGTCAGCAGTAGCGGGCTTGCTGTCCAGAATGAAGGGGTTCTTGCCCTCAGCCTTCAGAGCCGGGTTGTAACGGAACATATTCCAGTATCCAGCTGCAACAGCCTTCTTCATTTCATCCTGGCAGTTGGTCATGCCGCCCTTAACGCCGTGCATCTCGCAGGGAGCGTAGCCGATGATGAGGGACGGTCCCGGATATGCCTCAGCCTCTGCAATAGCCTTCATGGTCTGAGCCTGGTTAGCGCCCATAGCAATCTGTGCTACATATACATAGCCATAGGTCATAGCGATATCTGCCAGGCTCTTCTTGCCGATGCCCTTGCCGGCTGCTGCAAACTGCGCAACCTGGCCGATCTGGCTGGCCTTGGAAGCCTGTCCACCGGTGTTGGAATATACCTCGGTATCAAAGACCATCACATTGACGTCTTCGCCGGAAGCCAGAACATGATCCAGGCCGCCGAAGCCGATGTCATATGCCCAGCCGTCGCCGCCGAAGATCCAAACGGACTTCTTAGCAAGATAGCTCTTCTTGGGCAGGATAGCCTTGCTGTATTCGTTTTCGGGATTCTTCTGGAGCTCAGCAACCAGCTTGTCGGCAGCGGGAGTGTTCTTCTTGCCGTCGTTTACGGTAGCAAGATACTCGTCCACAGCAGCCTTCAGGTCGCCTTCTGCAGATGCAGCCAGCTCCTGGAGCTTTGCGATCAGGGAATCACGGATTGCCTTCTGGCCCAGATACATACCGAAGCCGTGCTCAGCGTTATCCTCAAAGAGGCTGTTTGCCCATGCGGGGCCGTGTCCGCTTACCTTATTCACCGTATAGGGAGAAGTAGCAGCAGGGCCGCCCCAGATGGAGGAGCATCCGGTAGCATTGGAAATGAACATTCTCTCGCCGAAGAGCTGAGTAATCAGACGTGCATAGCTGGTCTCGGCGCAGCCTGCGCAGCTGCCGGAGAATTCAAGCAGCGGCTGGTTGAACTGGGAGCCCTTCACGGTGGTCTCGGCGGGCATGTTGTCCTTCTTGGTTACATTGTTCACAGCATAGTTGAATACATCCTGCTGTGCAGCCTGGCTTTCCTGAGGAACCATAACAAGAGCCTTGTTTTCCTTGGCAGCCATGGGGCAAACTTTGGCGCAAACGCCGCAGCCCATGCAGTCCAGAGGAGAAATAGCGATGGAGAACTGATACTCTTCGCAGCCCTTGCCATTCATCTTCACGCTCTTCAGAGCCTCGGGAGCCTTAGCCACCTCGTCCTTATCCATTGCAAAAGCACGGATGGTAGCGTGAGGACATACAAATGCACACTGGTTGCACTGGATGCAGTTTTCGGGATGCCATTCCGGAACGGTAACAGCAACGCCGCGCTTCTCATAAGCGGAAGCACCCTGCTCGAACTGGCCGTCCACATGATCGGTGAAAGCGGAAACAGGCAGGCTGTCGCCGTCCATCTTGGAAACGGGCTCCATGATCTCCTGCACCATCTTAACGGTGGCAGCACGGCCCTCCAGAACAGGCTTCTCGCCGTTATCCACAGCGTCTGCCCAGGAAGCGGGAACTTCTACCTTATGGATAGCGTCCTTGCCGGCGTCGATAGCCTTGTAGTTCATTTCTACAACCGCGTCGCCCTTCTTGGAATAGGACTTCTTAGCGGCTTCCTTCATAAAGCGGATAGCATCTTCAGCAGGCATGATATTGGCCAGAGCAAAGAAAGCGGACTGGAGAATCGTGTTGGTACGCTTGCCCATGCCGATTTCGATAGCTTTGTCAATAGCATTGATGGTATAGAGCTGGATGTTATTCTTGGCGATGTAGCGCTTCGCCTCAGCAGGCATATGATGATCCAGTTCCTCGTCGCTCCACTGGCAGTTGATCAGGAAGATACCGCCGGGCTTTACGTCGTTGACCATCTTATAGCCCTTTACAACATAGGAGGGGTTGTGGCAGGCCACAAAGTCAGCCTTGTTGATGTAGTAGGGGCTCTTGATGGGCTTGTCGCCGAAGCGCAGGTGGCTGATGGTTACGCCGCCGGTCTTCTTGGAGTCATACTGGAAGTATGCCTGAATATACTTATCGGTATGGTCGCCGATGATCTTGGTGGAGTTCTTGTTGGCGCCAACGGTACCGTCGCCGCCCAGGCCCCAGAACTTGCACTCGGTGGTGCCTTCTGCAGCGGTGTTGGGAGCGGGTTTCTCTTCCAGAGAGAGATAGGTAACGTCGTCGTTGATGCCCAGAGTAAAGCGCTTCTTGGGCTCGTCCTTTGCAAGCTCGTCATATACGGCGAAAATGCTGGCAGGAGGCGTATCCTTGGAACCGAGACCATAACGGCCGCCGGTCACAACAGCGTTGTTGCCGCCTTCACGCAGAGCAGCCACAACGTCCAGATACAGAGGCTCGCCCAGAGCACCGGGCTCCTTGGTACGATCCAGAACTGCAATCTTCTTGGCGGTAGCCGGGATAGCTTCCAGGAGCTTCTCTGCTACGAAGGGACGATAGAGGCGAACCTTAACAAGGCCGACCTTCTCGCCTTTAGCAGTCAGGTAATCGATAACTTCTTCTGCTACGTCGCATACAGAACCCATAGCCACGATCACGCGGTCTGCATCGGGTGCGCCATAGTAGTTGAAGAGCTTGTAATCGGTGCCCAGCTTCTCGTTTACCTTGTTCATGTATTCTTCCACAACAGCGGGAAGATCGTTATAGTACTTGTTGCAGGCCTCACGGTGCTGGAAGAATATGTCTCCGTTTTCGTGGGAGCCGCGCATTGCGGGATGCTCATGATTCAGAGCATGGTCGCGGAAAGCCTGGATGGCGTCCCAATCCACCATTTCAGCCAGATCCTCGTAATCCCAAACTTTGATCTTCTGGATCTCATGGGAAGTACGGAAGCCGTCGAAGAAGTTGATGAAGGGAACTTTGCCCTTGATAGCAGCGAGATGCGCTACAGCGGAAAGGTCCATAACTTCCTGGGGGTTGGTCTCAGCCAGCATGGCGAAACCGGTCTGACGGCAAGCGTATACGTCGGAGTGGTCGCCGAAAATGTTCAGAGCATGGCTGGCCACACAACGGGCGGATACGTGGAATACGCTGGGCAGCAGCTCGCCGGCGATCTTATACATGTTGGGGATCATCAGCAAGAGGCCCTGGGAAGCGGTGAAGGTAGTGGTCAGAGCGCCGGCGGCCAAAGAGCCGTGAACAGCACCTGCAGCGCCTGCCTCAGACTGCATCTCCATTACGTTTACACGTGTGCCGAAGATGTTCTTCTGGCCGGCGGCGGACCATACGTCCACATTGTCAGCCATAGGGCTGGAGGGCGTGATGGGATAGATAGCAGCAACTTCCGTATACGCATAGGCTACATGCGCAGCGGCAGTGTTACCATCCATACTTTTCATTTTTCTGGTATCCATTATGGTATGTTCCTCCTTTTAAGGATAGAGTATAACTTCCGGGCGCGGCAAAAAAAGCACCTGCCGCGCTTACTAAAGCATATCATCTTTTCCCCTTTCTGTAAAGGGAAAACGGGCATTTTTCCATTCAAATCCAATTCTATGGAGTCAAAAAAATTGTGGAGTCCGGGCAGATTGCCTGAAAATTCCAAAACATTTTTTATTTTTTTGCCTTTGGAGGGATTTTAAAGGCAAATTGCCCCGTTTTGGCGCAATCGCCCCCTTCTGGGTTCCTTTCCAGGGGATAGGGTCATTCTGGCGCGCCCTATCTTACTCTGCCTTGCGTTCCCGCAAACCTGCGCCTCTTGCAAAAAGGCAGTTTCTTACGATACAATTATACTATTATTATATCTGTGCCCGAATTGTGCGCCGGGGAGGAGAAATCCTTTCCCTGCCTGCTGTTCCAGGGCGAAAAGATAAATAAAAAATATGAAAATTTGAAAGGGGTAATCATTTTTATGCCTCCCGAACCAGAAGGCTGTATCTCATCCGTTTCGCACTTACTGTGCGGCTTCCTGCCGCTGGGAACCGGCGCTTCTTATTCCGCCGTATCCCAGGCGTCCTCCGGCGCTTCTCATGCCATTGAATCTGCTCAAGGAGGAGCGGTGGAAGCCGTTAGCCAAAGCGCCGGCAACCCGTTATTCTCCATCCTGCTGCTTATTGTGCTGATCCTTTTAAACGCCTTTTTCGCCGCTTCCGAGTTGGCGGTAATTTCCCTGAACGACAACCGCATCAAAAAAATGGCGGAGGAGGGAAACAAAAAGGCTAGGAGGATCCTGCGTCTGACGCAGAATTCCAGCCGTTTCCTTTCCACCATTCAGATCGGTGTTACCCTGGCGGGGTTTTTGACCTCCGCTTCCGCAGCGGAAAGCTTTTCCGACCCACTGGCGGATGTGCTGGCTACTTTCATCCCCATTTCAAGAGAGATGCTGGATGGAATCTCCACCGTTCTTATCACCCTGCTGCTCTCGTATTTTTCCCTGGTATTCGGCGAACTGGTGCCAAAAAAGATCGCCATCCAGAATCCGGAAAAATTCAGCTTCAAAGCTGTGGGCATTTTGCAGGGAGTTTCCGTGCTTTTCCGACCCCTGATTTCCCTTTTGACCGCCTCCACCAATCTGGTGCTCCGTATTCTGGGGATTGACCCCAATAAGGAGGAAGACACCGTCACAGAGGAAGAAATTCTTATGATGGTGGACGCCGGCGAAGAAAAAGGCGTGATCGACGAAGAAGCCAAGGACATGATCTCCAACATCTTTGACTTCCATGACACTACCGTTGTGGAAGCCATGACCCACAGGACGGATATCGGGGCTGTTGAAGATACTGCATCCATTTCGGAGGTAGTAGAGCTTTCCCTGAAAGAAGGTCATTCCCGTATTCCCGTATACCATGAAGACCTGGACAATATTATCGGCGTGATCTATGTAAAAGACCTGCTGAAATTTGTGGGAACTCCGGCGGAGAATGTGGATATCACGAAGCTTATGCGGTCCGCTTATTTTATCCCTGAAAGCAAAGCCTGCAGCGATCTTTTCACAGAGATGACAGAGCGGAAGCTCACCATCGCCATTATTGTGGACGAATACGGCGGTACGGAAGGACTCATCACCATGGAAGATCTTCTGGAATCCATTGTGGGCAATATCCAGGACGAATTCGACCATGAGGAAGAGGAGATCCGCAAAGTCAGCGATAACTCCTTTACTGTAGACGGCACCACTCCCATAGATGAGATTGAAGACCTGACGGGTGTGGAAATTCCGGAAAGCGACTATGATACCATCGCAGGGCTTATGATGGAGCGTCTGGGAAGAATCCCCAGCGAAGGCGAACACCCCACCGCCGATATAGGAAGGCTGCATCTTACGGTGGAGGCCGTGGAAGAGCGGCGCATTTCCCGGATCTTGATTGAAAAAGAACCTCTTCCCCCTGAAGAGCTGGACGACGACTGGGAAGCCGAAGAAAAAGAAAAGGGAAAATAAATTCCAGATGTGCTCTTCCCCTATTCAACCAAATATAATAAAAACGCTTCCGAGCGCTGTGCTGTATAGCACGGTCGTTTGGAAGCGTTTTTCATTTTGGCTGCAATTCAGGCGGCAGGCTGCAGCTGCCGGCCTAAAAATGCAGGAGTCTCTTCCCAGGCTGTGACTTCCGGCCAATTTTGGTCGTCGAATCCATCGCGGATACACTGACAGTAATAGGTGTATTTTTCCAGCAGACCGGGAGAGCTGGCAAAGGGGTTCCAGGGGGCGTCCGCATCCACCGTCATGGCCATGGACATCAAGACAGCCCTGTCCTCCGTGGGATACGTCATGCTGTAGGAATCCAAAAAATAGCGGTCATCCCTATCCCCATTGCTGTAATGGGCGCCGTTATAGGCGTAATCATAGGAGAAATCCGGGGGATTGTAGCTGTTCCAAGCCTCTTCGGAAAACAGACAGTCCTCTCTTACAAGATCGGCATATGTGAGACGGTTATCAATTAAGTGGGAAATTTCATGGTAGATCGTGGAATACACACTGCCCTCTCCCTGGGAAATGCTGACGGCAACCTCCGTATACTTCCCCGCAGTCTTTACATATCCTCCCGCCTCAGAGATGGCGTCGGGATTTCCGCTGTTCATCAAAGTTCCTGTCAGAGCTACCTTTATGCCCCGCATATCCTCATAGCAAAGCTGTTCAAAGAAGCCTTCCGGATACCGATCCAGGGCCTGTTCCAGCTCATGCAGGGCCTGTGATACTTTTTGGGGATCCATCTCTTTTTCTATGGTAAAATCCGAAGGGGTAAAATGAATTTTTTCCCCTACCTGGATTTCCAGGCCGTATTTCTTCCCCAGGTTTTCCGCCCTTTTATAGTTTTCCTCCATAGCCTTCGCCCCGGAAGCGGGCGTGGTTTGGGGATTCTTTTCTACTTTTTCCAAATCCGGTTTGGCAGGCTTGTTTGCATCCTCCTTCAGGAACCAGAAAACAAGCCCTTTTTCCTTCGTCCCGTTATAGGAAAGAACCAGGCAGGAGTCTTCCGGGAAATACCCGCTTCCCCCTGTAGCGCTGATATAGCCGTATTTCTCCCCATCCCAGAGGAAGGAAGAAACCCATTCTCCCTCCGGGTTATAGGCCGAAAAGCAAGTTTCTTCCCCCGCTTCCTGCTCCCCGATAAGATACCCTCCGGCTTTATCCAAGGAAATATAGGACTGGATAGCGTATTCCTTTTCCTCCGCCCCTGTTTCGGGAGATCGGCAGAAAACAGAAGAACCCTCTTTTAGAACACAGATTTCCGAACCATCTTCCCCAAGGGAGAATCCAGCCTCCACAGGCGCGTATTGCCCCAGCTTTTCCATCACATAGCCGCCGGAAGCATCCACCAGATAGGTTTCCCTGCGGAGCGTTCGGGGATCCACAGCATCCAGGAAAAAGGTGCCGTCCCCCTCCCCCAGAATTCGGACATTATAAAACCCTTCAAAAAAGGGCTGGAAATGGATCTTTCCGCCATCCGCAGGAATATCTCCGCTGTATAATTTTCCGTTTATATCCTCTGCGTATATTTTTTTACCATCTCCGGAAACCCAATAGGATATATACGCAAAATCCACTTTACATGATTTTTGCAAAGAGAGGTTTTCATCGTATACCTGAAGAGTATCCTCATTCCAGACATACACAAGATTCCCCACTGTTTGAATGGAACCTCCTCCCCTTTCCAGGGAAAGGGTCTTTTCCCGCTCCCTGCCTTCATATGGATCATATGCCTTCAGGCGAACCTGAAATTTGCCGCTGCTCAGCATCTGTTCCAAAATCAGCAGAAGCTTTTCCTTTCCAAGGGGTTTTACATATAGATATTCTTCCTCCTTAGCATCCTCCAGCGCCAGCTTCCGCAGGTTTTCTTCCAAAGAGATCCCTGCAGAAAGGAAAGCGGGCTCTTTTTCCGGTTCTTCCGGTATGGTGGATTGTGGAGCGGCTGAGGATTTAGGCCGGGATGAAACGGAAGCGGAGGATTCCGGCAAAGAGGATTCCTCCTGCTGGGGAGGCAGAATAGGCAGCGCGCAGGATTGCAGCAAAACGCATATCGCCAGGAACGTAAAGCCCAGGGCTTTGGATTTTTTCCAAAGCCGGCTTCTTCGGCTTCCCACTGAAAAACCTTCTTTTCCGGCTCTCCGCCGGAAACTTTTTTCCCCATGCAGCAACAGCAACTGGTTCCCCCTCCTTATTCTGCCGCTTTTACCATGCAGGTATTATGCGGCGTTCTGTATTTCCCGCCCCTGCCGGAGAACTTCTTCCCATGCTGTTGTCTCCGGCCAATCCTCCGTATCGAAAGCGTTGCGGATGCAAAGGCAGTAATACTGAAATTTTTCCTGGAGCTGAGGCGAAGTGCGGATGCTCTTTGCCCCGGCCCACACCGGATCCTGGCTCATGGCATCTTTCATAAGTTCGGCTCTGTCCTCCGTAGGATAGGTAAGCGAATAGGAGTTGAGGAAATATGCGCCCCAATCCTCCTGTTTCAGCTTTCTTTCCCCGCTGTAAGACATGTCATAAGAAAATCCTTCCGGGTTATAGTGATTCCATTCTTCTTCAGAGAAAGGGCTCGTGACGTCATACAAAGCGTCGAAAGCGATCCTTTTATCTATTAGATGGGCTGTTTCGTGATAAAAAACAGAGGGAAGATAGTATACGTCCTCCAGGCTGAGAGCCATTTCCAGGAAGTTTTCCGCCTGGGTCACATAGCCGTCCGCCTTGGTGGGATATCCGCTGTCTGCGCTGGAAACCAGCCCTCCCGTCAGAGCGATTTTCATTCCCTGCATATCCCCATAACACAGCTGGCGGAAAAAGCCCTCCGGATATCTTTCCATAGCTTCTTCCAATTTATCCAGACCGTCTTCCAAAGTCCGGTAATCCGCCGTAGGGGAAATTTCGTATCCCACAGGGGTCAGATCCACCCATTCCCCGATCTGGATCTCCACTCCAAAGCGCCTTCCCATGGCCGCCGCTCTTTCATAAAGGGGAGAAAGCTCCCCTTCCGGTATGGCGGGCGCTTTTTTGAGCGCCAGATTCTCTCCCTTTATAGAGGGTTCCTGTTCGCCGGGGCTCCAAAAGAGGATCCCGCTGCCCTCTTCGTCTTCATACACAGCCGCAAGGCACGCTCCCTCCTGCAGCCAGACCGTCTCCCCTCGGCCGGAAAAGAATACTTCTCCGGAAAACCGAGCCGAAGCAAGAAAAGAGCCGTCGGGGGAATAACAGGAAAACGCGCATTCCCCTTCCTTCTGATCGGCGCTCAAATATACCCCCGCTTTGTCCACTGGGATAAGAGCTTTTCCGGAAAGCAGCTCCCGCCCCGTGCTGAAGCTTTCCCCCTCCACCGATACGGCGGAGTAAGCCCTTTCCCCGGAACCGCCTGCCGTTTCATAAGAAAGGAGGTAGCTGCCCTTCTGCCCGTTCCTTCCGGCAGAATACGCCGCTTCTTTAAGAGGATACTGGCCCAAAGTTCCCAATATGCGGCCGCTTTCCGCATCCGCCGCATAATACTCCCTCTTTAGAGACTGGGGATCGATGCCCTGTATAATAAGCTGTGCCCCTCCGTTTACCTTCTTTACTATCTTTGTATCATAATACCAGCTAAAAGTCGGGGAAAACACCAATTCTTGCCCCTGGGCCTGTTCCGTCAGGCTGGCAAAAAGGCAGTTCCCTTCCCCATCCATGCAGTATATGCGGCTTCCTTCCGGTGAAACCCAATATTCTTCGCAGGCAACAGATACCGTATATTTCCCAATGGTATGCAAATCGGCATCGTAGAGAAATACTTCCCCATTCTGCCAAATGGAAACCGTCTCCCCGGAAACCTGCAAGGCGTCCATGCCGTTCAGCGTAAGCCGGGCTTGCGCCGTTTCTTCTCCCGTATACGGGTCATACACGGTCAGCCTGGCCTGCACCATGCCACCCCACCCCAAAGGCTCCGCCCGCACTACAAGAAGCTTTTGGGAAAGCGGATACAGCCACAGGGAGATTTCCGAATTTTCGGAATCTTCCGAGGTTTCCGCCTCTTCCGGCTCCAGCCGGAGCTTCCGAAGGCCCGGGGAAATTTCTTCCCCGAAAACAGCCTGGGAAGCCTTTGCACCGTCCCAGGGAGGCACAGAGGAAGCATGAGCCTGCACCTCCTCGGAATCTTCCTCTGAGGAGGATAAAGATGGTTCTCTGGAAGAAGTTTCCTGTTCCAAACTTGTTGTGGCTACAAAAACGCTGCAGCCCGACGCCGGCAGGCAGGAAAGAAAAAGCAGCAGGCAAATCGTATAGATCAGAATACTTTGCACTGTTTTTCTGTGTTTTTGGCTTTTATAGGTTCTTTTCACAATTCCTCACCCTGCCTTTCCCGGCTGCTTCGGGCCTCTTTCCGGCGAAAAAATCCGCCGTATTCCTCTATTCTATAAAATAACTATATTCTTTTCGGGAAGCCCGGGCAAGGTTTCTATCAAACCTGTAATCCCGCCTTTCAAAATTGTAACGGCCCATATTGGGATTCTATGCAGCTATGCATGTATATACCCCCCTGCCGGAACAAAAAAGGCCGCCCGGCGTCCCTTTTGGGACCTCGATCGGCCTCTGGTAAATATATCTATTAAGAAGCTGAAATACGAAAAAGCACCTATGCCTCCTTCATAGAGGCCATAGCGGCAGGATTAAAACTGCGGAATCTCCACAAACTCCCCGCCCTTCATAGCGGATATATGGGCGCACACACCGGCGGCTGTTATATTGCCGCCCAGTTCCTCATCCACAAAGGGCTTCCTGTCTTCCGCAATGCTCATAAGGAATTCGTGGACAAGGTGCGGGTGAGAACCATGATGCCCGCCGCCGGCGCCTGTTTCCAGCGTCTTCTGGGGGTTCAGGGGATCATAATTCCCGCCAACAGTGAAATGCTGAATCTCTTCCGGCAGGGACTGATACGGGTTGGGCATGGTGATCTGGGAAATCTTTGTTATACCTCCTCTTTCCCCTCTGGGATTGGGAAGCAGCTCCGTTACATAAGGGGCGTCTCCGTCTTCAAATCCCCATTCAAAGCTCTTTTTGCTTCCGTAAACAAAGAGCCCTTCCTGATAGGCTCTTGCCGTCTCGAAAAGGGATCGGGTGGCCTCTGCTTTCATGCCGTTTTCAAATTCAAAGAGCGCCGTTTCCACCGGGAAAGGATTTCCGTACCGCTCCGTTAGACTCTTATCCATAGAGCCGCTTCCGAAGCACACAACCCGGCGTATCCGGGATCCCCCCAGCACACGCAGGGGCGAGATAGCATGGGTGCCGTAATGCATGGGAGGAAGCCCCAGCCAGTAATCCGGCCAATCCGCCATATCCTGATAGTGGGAGCCCCGCAGGAACTGAATTTTTCCCAGCTCTCCCGTTTCCAGAAGATGCTTTACATAGAAAAACTGATAGGTATAAAGGGTGGTTTCCATCATCATATATTTTTTGCCGCTTTTCCGTTTGGCCTCCGTAATCCTCCGGATTCCCTCCAAAGTAGTGGCCATGGGCACGGTGCAGGCGCAGTGTTTTCCGGCTTCCAGCACCTGCACGCTCTGCTCCTCATGGAGAGGAATGGGTGTAACCAGATGCACGGCGTCTATGGAAGGATCCTTCAATATTTCCTCAAAGCTTCCGTATTCCTTTTGAATATGCAGCTTATCCCGGAAGGTCTTTTCCAAGGCTTTATCCGTATCAAAAACAGAGAGTTCGCCCACCAAAGGATGTTCCTTGTATATTTCGGCAAAAGCTCCTCCGAATCCCAGGCCCACAAGAGCCACGTTCAGTTTTTTCAAATCTGTTTCCTCCTTATAATCCGATTTTACATGTTAAACAAAATCTACAGTATCTCTGTGACCTCTATGTTTTTTAGCTTTTTGTTTCCTTGGTTTTATGATATACTGAACGGGAAGAAAACAGAATGTATATTCCAGCTATTTTACATGTGTATTTTGGAAAAGGAGAGAAATACGTATGCCGGGCATTTACGACCTTGCGGCTCAAAGAAAAGCCAGCGCCGCAAGTTATATCGGCTATAAAACCCCCAGCCAGCATCCTGACCGCATTATGGAGGAACACGATCTTGTCTATTTTCTGGAAGGAGAATGGGAAATTTATCAGGATGGAATCCCCTATACCCTGCGCAGCGGGGATGTTATTCTGCTCCACGGCGGCCGTCATCATTTTAGCCGCCGCCCCTGCCAAGCGGGCACCAATACCATTTATATCCATCTTTTTCCAGCTGACAATGACCGGTATTTCCCTCCTTCTCCACCAAATAAGGGAAAAACCGTCCCAGTCTTTCCGGATTCCCCTTATGCCCCAGAGAATCGTTCCCAGGAAGAGCCTGCTGACGATCTCCTTCCTGAAAAAATCTCCTGCCAGGGCAGTGAGGAAGTACGTTTTCTCTTTGACGCTATAGCCAAAACCTTTGCGCTGGAAACCTACAAGAGGGAAGAAAAAATTTCCTCCCTCTGCCAGCTTTTGCTCAGGGAGTTGTATGCCTGCGCTCATCATAAGATTCCCGGGGATATTTTCAGCGCCGCCATCGGTTATATGGTCTCCAACAGCCAAAAGATCTGTTCTGCCGGGGAATTGGCCCAGGCCGCCCATGTCTCCGAACGAACCCTCCGCAACGCGTTTCTTCGCCGTTATGCCATGACTCCCTGCGCCTACCAAATGCGGTATAAGCTTCGCCAAGCCGCTATAGAACTTATGAACCATCCCCAGGCCACCATTCGGGCAGTGGCGGAAAACCTGGGGTTCTGCGATGAATTTCATTTTTCCAAATCCTTTAAAAAGGAATTTGGCATCCCCCCCAGTCTCTATCGGGAACAACAGGCGGAAAAAATGGATCCCCTGCCTTAGGGTCTGAATTACGTATCGCTTTCAAACTGACTGCAATAAAAAATCCGGTTCCGGCGAAACTGCCGGGACCGGATTTTTTACAAACGTAAGCGCCGATTACAGCGCAAAGAACCGCTCGTCCAGCTTCATACGGCGGATGAGCAGCAAGAGGGGGATCCCCAGAACCACGCAGACCAGAAGCTCCCCTGCTCCTACGGAAAGAGCCGTGGAGCCGAAAACGGGCCACAGGAAACCTTCAGGCGCCAGGAACGTGATTTCCGCCCCCACGATCAGGGCATTGAAAATCACTGGGGCCAAAACCGAAACCCACGGGATCCCTTTTATCTGTACCCGACGGAACCAGTATCCGCAAAGGGCAGCCAATAGGGTGGCCAAGGAACCAAAGACGATATCCGCCACACCGAAGGAACTCCAAAGGTTGGATAAAACACATCCCAAAGTAAGACCTGGGATAGCAGCCGGCGTGAATACCGGCAGGATGGTGAGAGCCTCTGAGAACCGGAACTGCACCGCTCCAAAAGCCAGATTCATGGCTATGGCCACTAGGGTCAGCACCGTGTAAAGGGCGGCAATTACCGCCGCCTGTGCCATAAAGAGCACAGAGCTCCCTTGCCGCCGGGCTCCGGCAGCATTTTGATTGATACGCATTTTTAAAACCTCCGTAGTTTTGATATGGGTTTTCACCCGGTCAGGATATTGCGAACTGACCAGCACAGCTTGGTATTTCCGGAATCTCAAAGTTCCGAAAGCCGCGCATGCATACAACTATACTATATCCGAAGGTTTTTTGCAAGAATACATGCGTAGAGATCCATCCTTCTATTTCCTATTCATAGATCATACACATTTTTATCCCCTGGTTAAAATCCCCGAAATCCTTGCCAAAGAGTGTCATTCCCCCCGAATTAGCCGTATCCAAGGGGGCTGCGATACGAAGGGTCAGGGAGCTGTTATAGGTAATATCCAGCTGGTCTATTGTAACATCGGAAATTTTCAAGCCGCCGTCTATGAACGTTCCCTCTTCGTTTACGGAAATTTCCTTAAGCAATCCGTATTGGTTCTTGTCGTCCGGCCACCAGGAAGGGTTAAAACGGCCTCTGTGCGCCCCAAAATCTCCGGGGCTGATCCAGCAGCCTATAGGGATTCCGTTAACAGAAAAATAAATATCCGAGGGGTATTCCTCCCTTATGCCGGGGGCTTCGGAAGAAATCTCCATAGAAAAGGAAATCTGTTTTACTTTTTCTCCCGCTTTCAAGCTATTTGGAAGGGTATATTCCACAAAGCCGTTGGTAAGCCACAGAAGACTAGCCTGGAATCTTTCAGGAAAAGCAAAGTAACGGGGGTCGTCGTATTCCCCTATAACATGCTCCTGTGTGGCAATCCCGCAAGTAGGTTCCGCATGAAAAAGGGTATACTGGCCTATCTCTATATGATGCGTATAGCACTTACGGCTTATCTCCGTATGCTGCATCTCAATAAAAATAGATGTATCGGTGGGTTCACAGATTTTCATAGAACCCCGCCGGCCTGAAATTGTCCGGATCCGTATTAGCCCCGCTTCCTCCAGTTTGCTCACATGCAAGGTTATAGCGCTGTTGGAAAGCCCCAGAGCCTTTGCCAAGTCATTCAGATTGCTGCTGCCCTCTTTATAAAGAAGCTCCATTATTTCAATTCTTGCTTCAGCACTTAAAGCTTTACATACATAAATGGCAGAGCGCATAGAAGTATAGTGTAACATTGCATCATTTCCTCCGCGATATTTGAAAAAATATATTGATATTTATATTATAATATGCTATCTTGTAAGAGTATTCAATAAATTTATTTATTATTAAACCTTTTTATTAAATAAAATGTATTTACAGTTTCTTTTGACCTATAAATTTAAACAAAAATATGAAATTGCTAAATTTCTAAAAAATTTATTTTAATGATGGTTACCATTTATTATTTTATATGAATAAATATACATTATCATTCAGCATAAAATTCTACATTTTATTTGAGTTATGTCTCATTCCCGTTGGGAATGAGACATTTTTTTATTTTAAGACTAAAGAACGATAACCTATTCTTTTTGCTGCATAAGCCAACTTTCCAAATGTTTTTCGTTGTGAAAGGAAGGAGGGGACGTAAGTATAAACAATAGGCAGCATTTTATTCTGAAGTGGTCCTAATTAAAAAGTTCTGCTTCCATAGGGAAGCGGCAGCAGCGGGAGGTGTTTATATGACGGCCTATGCCGGAACAGCCAAAAAAAGTTTCTGGTTCAGGTTCAAACTAAATTTTTTCAAACACTGGGAACTTTATCTTCTTTTGGCTCCTACTTTACTCTACATTTTTATCTTCCTCTATATGCCAATGGGCGGAGTGCTAATGGCCTTTGAGGATTATTCAGCCACCAAGGGTATTTTCGGAAGTCCCTGGGTCGGTTTGAAGCATTTTCAGCGTTTTTTTAACTCCTATAATTTCTGGCAGATTTTTTACAATACCATTTCTTTGAGCGTGTATAATCTCGTCGCAAATTTCCCTATTCCTATCATTTTCGCGCTTTTGCTGAACCAAATGCGGATGCGGCGGTTTAAAAAGGTGGTGCAGACTGTTTCCTACGCCCCTTATTTTATTTCCGTTGTGGTTCTGGTAGGTATGCTGAACCTTTTCCTTTCTCCCCAGACCGGCGTTCTCAATTTCTTTATTACCGCTCTTGGCGGAGAACCTGTCTACTTTATGGCGGAACCGGAGCTTTTCCAATCGGTCTATGTATGGTCCGGCGTGTGGCAGAATACCGGGCAGGCCGCTATTATTTATATCGCCGCCCTAACAAGTATCAGCCAGGATCTCCATGAAGCCGCCATGGTGGATGGAGCCAGCAAGTTAAAACGAACCATACATATTGATATTCCCGGCATCATGCCCACAGCTATCACCATGCTGCTTCTGAATCTAGGGCGGATTATGTCCATTGGCTTTGAAAAAGCCCTTTTGATGCAGACAACGCTGAATATTTCCGCTTCGGAAATCATTTCCACTTTCGTATATAAACAGGGACTTTTGGGGGCTCAATTCAGCTATTCTACTGCCGTAGGTCTGTTTAATTCCGTTATCGGCTGCGTTCTGGTTATTATAGTGAACTATACGTCTCGGAAGCTGACCGATACCAGCCTGTGGTGAGAAAGGAGGCATTGACATGGTACATATAAAACGAAATCATATTCGCCGTTCCCGGTCCGATATTATTTTCGACGCCGTGGTATTCGTAATTATGCTTTTTGTCCTTTTCATATGCCTTTATCCCCTGTATTTCATGCTCATCGCCTCTATAAGCGATCCAAACTATGTGCTCACAGGCCAGGTTATCTTATATCCAAAAGGCATCACCTTCTTGGGATACGAAAAGATCCTGGGTGAAGAAGATATCTGGATGGGATACCGCAATACCATCATCTACACTATCTTAGGCACAACGCTGAATGTAGTCCTTACATTAAGCGCCGGATATGCTCTTTCCCGGAAAGATCTGCCCGGAAGACGGGGAATTCTCATTTTCATTGTATTCACCATGTTCTTTAACGGCGGCATGATCCCCACCTATATGGTTGTGGATCAGCTCCACCTTATCGATACCATGTGGGCTATGATTCTTCCCACAGCCGTGCAGGTATGGAACCTGATGATTGCCCGCTCCTTCTTTGAATCCACCATACCCACGGAACTTCTGGATGCCGCCATGATAGACGGATGCCGGACACTGCGTTTCTTTACCCAAATCGTGCTGCCCGTATCCAAAGCGATCATCGCCGTTATGGTTCTGTTCTACGCCATTTCCCACTGGAACACCTTCTTTAACGCTTTGATCTATCTGGAAAGCGAATCCAAATATCCCCTGCAGATTATTCTCCGGAATATTTTGATCCAGAATCAGCCTGTGGCCGGTATGATGGACGATATGGCTTCCCTGATCGAGCGGCAAAAGGCCGCAGAACTTATCAAATACGGTGTCATCGTGGTTGCAAGCGTGCCTGTTTTGGTTTTGTATCCTTTTGTGCAAAAATATTTTGTTACAGGTATTATGGTAGGTTCCATAAAAGGATAATCGTATTCTCTCTTTTCTATGCCGGGCGAGGCGCAAAACGCAAACGCCGAGGGCCTCTCTGTTGCCGATGACCGCTTTGCAAACTGCGACGCTCTGATTCTGGCTGTAACGCCTCGTATGTATACAGAGCGCCTGAAGCTGCCCAGCACCGATGAAAAGGTTGCTTTCGTAGAAGAATATGTCCATCCTCTGGCCGATCCCAATCCCATGCAGCCTGTTTACTATTCCGGTGAGGAATCCGACGAAATGAGCCAGCTGCAGACCGATATCCGTTCCTATATCGAGCAGAAAACAAGCGAATGGATGATGAACGGCAATATCGATGCAGAATGGGAAACCTATCTGAGCGAGCTTGAGAACATGGGTCTTTCCCGCTGGCTGGAAATCAAGCAGACTGCTTATGATCGGTATATGGCAGAATAAGAATTGTCTCTAAAAATATCTATTCTTTCTTTACTTCTATATTGTTTCATCCTATGATAGGTAATGAAAGGGGCCGGCGGATGTCCCGCCTGCCCCTTTTATTTGTAACGCTATGAAAAAAGCGTACAGGGAGGTAGTTTGTATGTCAACATTCGCAAACCGTTCCGCCTTTCAGAACGGCGAGAAGGTCTTTACCGTAACAGACCGCACCATGTCCCAGACCCCCATCAGCGATATCCTGTGCAGCAATTTTATCGAGCTTGGATTTGGATATCAGGTAGAGGGCATGTGGTCCGAGATGCTCTTTAACCGGAGCTTTGAAAAAAGCTTCCAGCTTACCCCCGCCACCTATGACTGGTTCGGCGGAAAATATCTGGAAGAAGAAGACTGGCGGAAACAGGACTGGTATCATTCCGCCTATGAGCATCCCCGCTGGTATGCCTGCCCGGCGCAGGATGCCCCTCCGGCTATGCGGCCGGACAGCTCCTTTATTGTGGAAAAAGCGCCCTTCTATGCTCTTTCCGTGGAACAGGAGCCGGGAGGAATCCATGGAAAGCATTGTCTTATTGTGCATAACTACGAAGAAGATCGCTGGTGCGGCGTAGCCCAGAATGATAAGCTCATGCGGCAGGGAAACTATTTCTTCCGGGGCTATTTTGAGCTTCTCTCCGAAACAGGTGCGGCTGAAATCCGTTTTTACAAGGGAAAAGACACCATTGATTGGGAAAATCCCATTCTCACTCTGCCGGTAGAAGGTCTCTCCGCCAAGGGCGGCATTGTGGAAATTCCCTTTACCTATGAAGGGGAGGAAGCCTGGTGTGCCTTCAGCATCTTCCTGGCTCCGGGAACCAAAGTTCGTCTGGATGCTTTCTCCCTGAAGCCCCAGGATACCATGAAGGGCTGGCGCCCCGATGTGGTGGAAGGGCTCAAGAGAGTAAATCCCAAGCTGATCCGCTTCCCCGGCGGCTGCTTCGCTTCCTTCCATGACTGGAAAGACGCCATAGGCTCCATGGACGAAAGAAAGCCCGAGCCCTCTTATTTCTGGGGAGATCTGAACTACAACGATGTGGGCACCGATGAATTTCTCCAGCTCTGCGAGGAATTGGGCTGCGAATCCATGATGGTTGTGGATATGTTCCATCCCAAAAAGCGCCTCTATATGACGGACAGCGTCAACGGCGCGGAAAAAGAACCCCACGGTTTTGTTCTGGACCATATCACCGATATCGATGAAGGCATCCGCCGGGCGGCCCAGTGGGTAGAATACTGCAACGGCCCTGTGGACAGCGAATACGGCGCCCTCCGGGCTAAAAACGGACATCCCGAGTCCTATGGGGTAAAATATTGGGAGATGGATAACGAAACCTTCCGGTGGTTCACCTGGGAAGATTACGCCAAGACCGTTTCCCGGTATTCCAAGGCCATGAAGGCAGTGGATCCTACCATCAACATCGGCCTTTGCTCCTATCATTTCTATAGGGACTATGTGCCGGAGATGCTGGAAATCTGCGGCGACGATGTGGACTTCCTGGCAGACCGTGTCTGCGAGCCCGATAACCTTTCCAGAAAAATCAATATTCTCCGGGAATACAATGCCAAGCATGAGCACAAGGTGATCTATGCGGATACGGAAGCTCTCCAGAACCGGGATCCTTCCCCCGCTCCCTTTGTGGCACAGTATTATAAAGACCACAACATTACATACCGCAGCGCCCGCAGAACCTGGATCTATGCCCTGAACCTGGTTTCCAACCTGATGATGGATCACCGCTACGGTGGAGAAGTGCTGTTTATGTGCTTCAATAACCTGGCCAACACCTCCGGGCAGTCCTGTATCGAGACTCCCAAGGAAGGCGCCATGATTCCCTTCTGCGGCCTTGTGTATGAGCGCATGAGCCGGACAGAGGCCCGCTGGCCTGTAGAAATCGAAGGCTATGAGCCCTCTTCCCGGAACGACATCCAGATCCAGGCGGCCTGGGATATGGATAAGAAAAAACTGATTCTGTATCTCCTGAACAGAACCGACACGGATACCCGGGTATCTTTCGACCTGCGTGTTCTGGGCCGGGATACGGCTCCTGCTACTTCCCACGTGATGAGCGCCGCGGAAGGCTATACCCAGGAGACCGCTAAGGATCAGGGGAATCTTAGGGAAGAACACAGCTATCTGGAAGTGGATACAAGAGTCCCCCAGACCTTCCCCATCCCCCGTTTCTCCTTTACGGAGATCTGCATAGGATAAAGCGTAGAGGCAAGTCTTCTTTATTTGTTATAGTTAGGCCTTGCAAAATTTTGCCTACCGCTGCCCCTGCATACTTCATATTGCAGGGAAATATATGGAGGGTGAATCAATCCGAAGCTTCGCCCAAAAGGCAGGGAGCCGTGCATTCGCGCACGGCTCCCTGTTTTTCTGCATGTATATACCCAGCTTTTTTCCCGATTCCTTTTAAAAACCCGGGAAAAATATAGCCTATACTTTTATAAAACCGACAGTTCTCTTTCATATTCCGGAAGGGCTTTTATCTCCAAAAGCCGGCAGCCCGGATGCACAGGAAGATCGTAATAGACCCGATTTCCATACGGATTCGAAATGGGATGATCGCTGGAATAAACCCGCACTGTAAGCTCCCGGGGATAGCCAAAACGCCGCAAGGCCATATGCCACTTTTCCCCATTGGAGAACCAGTCGTCTATTAACTTTCCCCCCTGGTATACTTCCGCCCGGTCTCCCTCAAAGGGCAGCTCCAGATACAATTCGTGCAGGCCGCAGAGGACTTCCGGAGAGGGGGAAATTTCCACCCGATATTCCCGGAAAAGAGGTGTGCCGTCCTCTGCGGGCAGTTCCCCCAGAAGATGCGCTTCTGTGGGGATCAACGATACTTCCCCGGAAAGAATCTGTTTTTCCGGTTCCCCCGTCTCTTTGTAGACAAGGATTTCCTCCTTCTCTTCTTTTGTAAAGAGAAGGATCTTTCCTTCCTTCTCGATCAGGCAGCTGCCCGGATTTTTCAAAATATACAGCCGGTTCCCAAATCGGAAAGCCCGGTTGGCTTCCTCTGTGGAAAGAAACACTGCGTTACCGGGTTTACCCGCCCAGATGCATTTTCCCTTTTCCTTTTCCAGAGCGTATAAAAACACTCGGTTTCCGATTCGGCAAAGAAGAGAAGCGTTTGTAGAAAGGGGCAGCAGGGCTTTCCATTTTTCCCCAGCGTTGGGAAGAAGAAAGGGGATTACGGCGCATTCGTCTGAAGAAAGGGAAAGACCGGAAAGGAAAATTTCCTCCTCCCCTTCTTTATCCTCCAGCCGAACACTAACACTGAAATCCTCATGTGCCTTCATGCTCCGCTTTCTTTGATGATTATTGAGAAACAGGAACCCTACTCCCTCTTCCCGGTTAACCCGGGCTGCCGCCCGCAGGGTATCCATATCCTCCGGGGAATGGGGCAATATATCCGGGAAAAAGGGCGGCGCTCCCGCCAAAAGCTCCCCGAAATCCTCCAGCAGCAGATGAAGCTTTTTCAGCCTTCCATAGCTTTCGGACACTTCCCCCGATTCCCGGATACAGGTCTGGAAATCATAGCTTTTTTGGGGAAGGTCGTTTGCGTAGCCTGTCTCTCTGGATTCCTGCAAAGTGCTGTATTTTCCGTCGGGATTGATGCCGCCGTGATACATATAATACCCCAGCAGGTTGGCGCCCCCTCCCAACATGCAGAGAGCCTGGGCTTCCGTATCCGCCGGGAAGGGGTATGTCCTTCTATGGGCGGTAACCTGCAGCCCGCCTCCCAGCTCCGCCGTAAGATAGGGGTTCCGCTCCGGCTCAAAGGTAAATTCCGAATCCTCCTTTTCTCCCAGATCCGAGCCGATGGAATCGTCCATTCTGTAGGAAGAAAAAAGGAAATTGGCGCTGGCCGGGGATTCCTCTACATGCATAGCCCAGGGGGCGTCCACATAGCCTCCCAGAACAGGCAGGGCCTGCCCTTCCGGCACATACGCCCCTCCCCATCCCGTGGCTGTATAATAGGGCACGCAGAAACCGGCTTTTATGGCCAGTTCTTTCAGCTTTCGCATATGCGCCATACCTTCACATTTATCGGAAGGACCTCCGCAATGACCGTATTCGTTCTCAAGCTGGATACCCAGCACAGGGCCTCCATCCTTCCACATAAGCCCCGCGGCCTCCCGGCCCAGCCTATCATAAAACCGTTCCACTACCTCCAAATAGCCGGGATCGTTGGTGCGGGGTTCAAATCGGTGGGAATGGGCTACCCAATCGGGAAATCCTCCGTTGCGGCACTCTCCATGGGCCCAGGGCCCTATCCGCAGCCATACGGGCATCCGGATGTTTCGGCAGGTCATAAGAAACCTTCGCAGATCCCGGCAGCCGGAAAAATCCCATTCCCCTTCTTTTTCTTCATGGTGGATCCAGATCACATAGGTGGCGGCTATAGTCACGCCGCCCGCTTTCATCTTCAAAAGCTCTTCTTCCCAGGATTTCGGATCATACCGAGAAAAATGGAATTCCCCCATAACAGGCAGGAACCGTTTCTTATCTTTGCAAAATCCCGTATTGTCTACCGTATACTCCCTGCCCGCAGCATCCTTTCCTCCCATAGGTAAAAGGATGGATTTTTCCTTTGTATTTCTGATTCGTATCGTGGCTTCGATCATATACACAACTCCTTCCGGATTCTTTCGGAACCTTTTTCCGAGCACACCCGGCTTATTTTATTTTTACTCGGCTATTTCCGGGGAAATACCCTTTCCAATTTTTCCAAAACCAACCTCTGCCCCTTCAACACCCACTCTTCCTCACTGTCTTTTTTGGGATCCAGGAAGACCGACCCCCAGCGACCAGCCAACGAGGATGCTGCTATGCTAATCCTATGAAAAAAAGCACCCTGCAGTTTTCCACAGGGTGCTTTCACAATTTGGAACCATTTCAGGGCGCCAGCCCCAAAAATTCGGATCAGGCCTTGCCGGCGCAGCCCATAACGGTGTTGATCTTATGGGCAACCATATCCTTAACAGCCTGACGGGCAGGAGCCAGATACTGGCGGGGATCGAAATGGCTGGGATTCTCAGCCAGATACTTGCGGATTACAGCCGTCATAGCCAGACGAATGTCGGAATCCACGTTGATCTTGCAGACAGCCATCTTGGCAGCTTCCCGGAGCATCTCCTCGGGGATACCGATAGCGTCGGGCATCTGGCCGCCGTACTGGTTAATCATCTGCACGAACTCCGGCACAACGGAAGATGCGCCATGAAGAACGATGGGGAAACCAGGCAGACGGTTTGCAACTTCCTGGAGAATGTCCAGACGAAGCTGGGGCTTCTGGCCGGGTTTGAATTTATAAGCGCCATGGCTTGTCCCGATAGCGATAGCCAGGGAATCCACACCGGTGCGGGTTACGAAATCCTGTACTTCATCGGGATCCGTGTACTGGGCTTTGTCGTTTTCCACTTTTACGTCGTCTTCCACGCCAGCCAGGGTGCCCAGCTCGGCCTCAACGGTTACGCCGTATTTATGGGCATATTCTGCCACGCGGCGGGCTTCTTCCACATTTTCCTCATAGGGCTTGGAAGAACCATCAAACATAACGGAGGTAAAGCCGCCGTCGATGCAGTCCTTGCAGATTTCAAAGCTTGCGCCGTGATCCAGATGCAGAGCAATCGGGATGTTGGGATTCTCTTTTACAGCAGCTTCCACCAGCTTTACCAGATAGGTATGGTTGGCGTATTTGCGGGCACCAGCAGAAACCTGCAGAATAACGGGAGCCTGCAGTTCCTGGCAGGCCTCGGTAATACCCTGCACAATTTCCATGTTGTTTACGTTGAAAGCGCCGATGGCATAACCACCCTCGTAAGCCTTCTTAAACATTTCGGTCGTATTTACTAATGGCATTGGTGTCACTCTCCCATAGATTTCATTGATGCTTTTATTATACCGCATTTTTTCCCCGATGGAAAGGGTGTTTGTTAAATTATTTCCAAAGGAGCCCATCTAACCGCCAGACGAGAAGAAAAATCCCCTGCTATTCCTCTTTTCCCTTGAAAACAGCCCTTTCCTGGAGCCAATCCTTTAAATATTTTACTTTTTTTCCTCTTGCCCTTCCGGGGACATTTCCTTAGCAGAGATTTCCTCTTCCCCCTCCGCAGATATTTCTATCGGAGTTAAGACAGCTTCCTTTTTTATTCTTCTGCGGCGGGCAATCCACAGGATTAGGAGACCTGCCGGTATGACCAGGATGCTGATCCACTGGGAAGTGGAAAGACCGAGAAAAAATCCTCTGGCGCCGTCAAAACGGAATCTTTCACAGATCAGGCGGACAATTCCATATCCAATCAGATAGACCCCTACGGCGGGAACCTTTCGCGGTTTGCGGAAGATCCAGATAAGAATAGCGAACAGGAGAATATTCAGCGCCGCTTCCAAAAGCTGGACGGGAAACAAATATATATTGTTTGGCGCGGATACAGATTCCGTGAACATCATCCCAATAGGCGGATCCCAGGGTATACCATAGCAGCAGCCTGCACAGAAACAGCCGACCCGCCCAATTCCGTGAATCAGCGGTATTACGGGAACAACCGTCTGCAGCAAGTCGTAAAAGCAGATTTTATACATTCTGCAATATATGTAAGCGCCCAATAGGCCACCGAAGAGGCCGCCGTAATAGACAAATCCTCCTCCAAGAATGGAAGTAATGCCCTCCAGTGTGCCAAACAGATACTGGCTGTATTGGATAATACGGGGAAGATCCGTCAGGATATAGAGGACCTTGCCTCCTACCACCACGCCGATTATGCCAAACAGCATAGCATATAGGCAGTCTTCCCTGGGAATCCCGTATTTTGGGGAACGATATATGGAAATGAGACAGCCAATCATAAAGCCTATCCCTATAATGGGGCCATACATGGGAAATGCCAGATCCCCAAAATACAAATACGGTAACATGCAACCATCCTTTCCCCATGGTAACATGGGTCATTTTACATCTTTTTTACTGTAATTAACGAAAAAAACAGGCAAACACCATTTGTTTGCCTGTTTTAAGCGTTTTTGCCTTTCTGAAATTAATCCAGATAAGCTGCCCACTGGCCCAAAGAATTAACAGCATTGCCATAGGTAGCCAGAGCGGAGCAATAGCAAACGAAGCAGCCCAAGCCGAAGATCGCGCAAAGGCATACGCCTACGATTGAGATAACCAGACCAGCTGTAGCCATAGTGGAAGGCATTTCCTTACGAGCCATAATGGAAAGAACCAGACCCACAACACCTACTGCCAGGCCAACGATTCCGCCGATGCCAACAGTAAAAAGGCCGATGAGCATAAGAACCAAGGAAACGATGCCGCAAACCAGGCCGCCGATTGCCTTAGGATTATTCTGCTGCATATGTAACACCTCATTTAATATAGTATATTGATACGCTAATATTAACATATTATTCATATTTTGTCAATGGATTAGCCTTTTTTCCTGTCAATTTTCTGTATCGGTCAAGTAAAATCTGTCGATTTAATTGGAAACTCTTTCTTTTTTTGAATTCCTCCTGTATAATACAGTATATACTATACATATTCAATAAATATGAATGTTTATTCTTTTTTCTTTTGTGTTTTTTAAAAACATATATATGGTATGTATGGAAAATCAGGGCATGGCAAAGATTGCAAG
>CALWJA010000032.1 GCA_944380875.1 uncultured Clostridia bacterium | reverse complement strand
AGACTGTGAAAATTGGGAATTTGCCGGTTATATTTTAGATAAGGGAGGAAACCGTCCCAATGATTCCAGTATGGGAAATCATGCGGACGTGCTGATCCAGAACGGCAAAGGGTATATTTTCTATTTTTCTCATTCCGTTAAGGAAAAACAGCGGGTTGAAGGGACTTCCGTCCAGGTTGCGCTCCTGCACCGGCAGGGGGATACCCTTATTTGCGATCGGGATGAAGAGTTTGATTTCGAACTGCTGCCGCCGGATAAAACAGAGGAAGGTTTTTTCTCCTGAGATAGGGGAGTTTTCCGGAGCAGTAGAAGTCGGATCAAAAAGGAGGAGATTGTATGGGGTTTTTGAAGAAGGAAAAAGTGTGGAATGCATTCTTCCAAAGGCAGGAGGCGGGCTGGACGTTACCCAATATGTAAAAAGCAAGGAACGGTATCTTTCTTTCTATTTGGAAAACCTGGAAGAGCACAGCCTTTCAATGAACCTTTTGGTCTATCGGGAACAGGATCCGGGAGACGGAAAGGATGAAGCGTATTTTGATATTCGTTTCGGCGTTCTGCCTCGAATTCGCACTTTTATCTGTCTGGATCTGAATTGGCTGGATGGACATATTTTGTTCCCCGAAGCGGAAGTAGGAGAACTGAAAGTGGTCTGCCATGGAGGAAGAGTAGATAAGAGTGAAATACGCCGGGCTGTTTTAGAAAATTTCCCTACCTACCATCCTGTGCGTGTAAAAATTTCCCGTATGGAGCTTACAGATGAAAGGCCCCAAAGAGAGCCTCTGCAAAAAGATCTGCTGGTGGATTCCATGGGGCAGACGGTAAAAAAAGAGTGGCCTGGAAAATTGCATTCTCTTGAAGAATTGTCGGATACACTGAACGGAGTGCTGGCATCCCTAACCGGCGAATATCCTTTCCCCGAATGGGATACATATGGCGGGGACTCCACCAGAAAGCTTGCAGAAGGCACTGGGTTTTTCTCAAAAATTAAGAAAGATGGGCGCTGGTATCTGACAGATCCTCTGGGAAATGCGTTTTTCAGCATGGGGCCGGATGGAGTTGTTGCCAGGGCGGATTGCCGGGTGGACGGTATGGAGCAATACCTGGAATGGCTTCCTCCGGAGGATGACCCTATATTTGGTAAAATGTTTGCCCCTTCCAGAGGCGGGCGGGAAGAGAGAAGGCGTACCTGCAAACTGTTTTCGTATGAGATGGCAAATCTCTATAAGGCTTTTGGAGAAGACTGGTATGAAAAGTGGAAAAAGCTTATTGTAGGTCAACTCAGGCAATATGGCATGAATACTCTGGGGAATTGGTCAGACAGCCGGCTTTACGGGACGGAAAAACATCCCTATGTGACGATGTTGCCCCGCTTCCCTTCTACAGAAAAGAAAATTTTCCGGGATTTTCCGGATGTGCTCAGCGAGGAATATGCAGAGGATGCCCAAGCCTGCGCACAGTGGCTTTGGGAAAGAAAAGACGATCCTTACCAGATTGGGTATTTCCTGCGAAATGAGCCTTCCTGGGCGTTCGTGGATAATCTGATTCTGGCGGAGGAAGTGTTATATAATCCTGAAAGAACCATTTGCCGGGAAAAACTGATTGAAGCGCTCAAAGAAAAATACGGTACGCCAGAAGCCCTCTCGAAGGCATGGAAAAAGCCATTTGGGAGCTTTGACGATCTGTATGCGCCCATGAGGAAAGCATCGGAGTTTTCAGAGGAAGCCAAAGAGGATCTTAAGGCGTTTTCCCGAATTCTTCTGCGGGCGTATGTAGAGATCCCATCCAAGGCTTGCCGCAGGGTAGATCCTAATCATATGATCTTGGGTATGCGGTGGGCATGGATATCGGATCCGGATCTTGTAACAGGCTGGGAAAACTTTGATGTATTTTCCATTAACTGCTACGCTGTAGATCCTACACCTGCTTTGGACAATGTAAAAAATCTTGGGGTAGATCTCCCCATTATGATTGGGGAATTCCATTTTGGCGCTCTGGACGGCGGCCCTACAGCCACCGGACTGGAGGGAGTTGCTACCCAAGCCGACCGAGGGATTGCTTACCGGTATTACTGCCAGAGAACGGCGGCTCATCCCTATGGGGTTGGCTGCCACTATTTCCAGTGTTACGATCAGTTTACGCTGGGAAGGTTTGATGGGGAAAACTACAATATCGGCCTTTTTGATATTTGTTCTCAGCCTTATCCGGCCATGCTGGAAAAGGTTCGGGAATGCAGCCGGGACATTTATGGGGTGAAGGAAGGCAGCCGACTTCCTTCCGACCAGAAGCCGGTGAGCATTCCCATGATTGCGTATTAATAAACTGCAAGAAAGATGAGCATTTTGGGAAACGCCTCCGTTTTCACGGAGGCGTTTCCCATTTAAAAAATAGTGGATTTTTTCTTTAAAAGCTGATATTCTTATATTTAGAATAAAATTTTAATTCTTATCGACAAAAGAATAAGAAACGCTAGGAAGAAGTATGCCCAATAGGGCGAGAAATGGAAACCGGGCATTCTGTGAATGCCCGGTTTCCTGCGTTATCGTTTGTATGAAAATTTGATATCTTTTCCTGTCCAAAATTCAGGTGTGAAGTGTATTTCTATTTCTTTCCAGTCGGCATCTGCTTCATATCCAATAGTGCCCTTCATTTTTTTGCCGGCAGCTATAGTACCATCCAACTGGCCTTTATCACCGGCCATAATAGCGGTAAGGCTCATACTGGAAGCATAGTCATCTATGTATGCATTAAAGGATACCAGGGAACTCACCGCAATATCCCGGTCTGAGTTGTTTTCAATTTCAAATTCACAGAGAATAAATACATTTCCATCCTCAGGCCGCATATATTCTTTGCCATTCCCTTGTGAAATACTGGTAAAGGTTACGTGGATGTCATTTAGATTAGCAGTATCCCCTACCCCAAAGACAGAAGGCGTTTCTGCTTCGCTTTTGCTTTCAGATACGGATGTTCCCGATGCAGAGGATGTCTTATCCACTAAAGTCGGTTCCGTTTCGATTCCTTGAATGGCTGCGACTATTACGCCGAAGATAGCAATCACAATAAATGCAGAAATAATACTGATTGCTATATATGCTCCTTGATGTTGTTTCGCTCCGCACGATGGGCAAGCCTTAGCTGTTTTCGCAATTTTTGCGCCGCATGTTTTGCATATAACTAATTTTTTCAAAAGTATCCCTTCTTACTTATAATATAATACAAAAGAAATATTTGGTCAACGAATATTGTCGAAATGGTTTAGGTAATGTTTTGGCAGCGGATAACGCCAGCTCAACAAAATAAATATAGCATAAATAAAAATATAACAGTATAAAAAATCTATTTCTGCAAGGTCCGTTGAGCTCTGAAGATTTCCCATAGATTTTCTACGGATAAAATGAGGGACTCCAATACATTGAAACCCGGAAGAAACAAATGGAACTGTTGGGAAAAAGAGCAGTGTAGATTCGTATAACTCTGGCACCGGCAAAATTAGACTGTTGTAAGCGGCTGAAAAAGGGGTATACTTTTGCATGTAACGAACCTGAAAAGAGAGACTAGAGAAAATCGAAAAGTTACCGGATGAGGCAAAAATACCATGGGATGACACAATCAGCATACAGGAAGGAGAAGAATCTCCCTTAATAGGGACTTTTTAAAAAACGTATGGAAAATATTGTGGAAAAAATGCATAAAGAGGATGAGAAAAAAGCAGTGGAAGAAATTTATCTGCGTCCGCTGAAAACGGAAGACGCCAAAGAAGTGCTGCGGCTGGCATCCAGAGAGAAAGTAGCCAGATATATGCGGTTTAATACCCTCAAAACTTTGGAAGAAGCTGAACAGCTGATTGAGGAGTATAGGAAAGGAGTAGCTTGGGCAGTCCTTTCAGAAGGAATTTTTCGGGGAGTTTGTGCTTTGAAACCGCCTACATCTTCGGAGGATGGGGGCCGATACTCCATGAGTATGTTTTTGGATGAAGCGGTCTGGAACCGGGGCATTGCCTCGGAACTGGTACGCCGGGATATAGAATACGCTAAAAATACCATTCGCTGCCCAGGGCTTTTGGCTTATGTGGTGGATAGAAACCGTGGCTCCTGCCGCACTTTGGAGAAAAACGGGTTTCAGGTAGAACGGGAACTCCGGTTTGCGGATATGGAAGGCTGCCTCCTTGTTTTTGGTCTCTGGTTTTGAAAAGAATAGCCAATAAAAAAGGCAGAGGAATGTGCAAAGCCATTCCTCTGCCTTTGCTTTTTTTAATTTCATAGCAAAAGCGTGTTTTGCAGGCAGCAGCCGTGGTTTAAAGGGCCGTTTCCCTGCCCCAGATCCAGACCGTTCCGAAGTGCCTTTTCCAGATAGTTTTTTCCTTTCCGCACGCTTTCTTCCATGGAGAAATTCTGAGCCAGGCCGCAGGCTATTGCGGAAGAGAGTGTGCAGCCTGTGCCATGAGTATTCCGGCAATCCAGACGGGGAGAAGAAACCCATATGGTTTTTCCTGTTTCCCCTATGTGCAGGCAGTCGGCCGCCTCCTGGGAAAAGGTGTCGCTGTGGCCTCCCTTCAGCAGGACGGAACAGCCAAAGCGCCGGGCAATTTCTTCGGCTGCATCTTCCATTTGGGAAGAGCTTTTAATGGAACATTCCAAAAGGGCCTGTGCTTCGGGAAGATTGGGCGTCAGCAGGGAGCAGAGGGGGAAAAGATGTTCTCTGAGGCAGGAAAGAGCTTCCGGCTCCAAAAGGGGCGTCCCGCTGGTGGAAACCATTACCGGATCCAGCACGATGGGAAGATCTTTTCCCCGGGCCCGGTAGCTTTCTTTTTGTTTTTGGAGAACGGATGATACTGCTTCCACAGCCTCAGCGTTTGGCAGCATGCCGATTTTGACGGCCGCGGGAGGAAGATCAGAAAAAACGGATTCCATCTGTTTTTGTATAAACGGGCCGGGGACAGGCATAGTGCCGGATACACCCAGAGTGTTTTGCGCTGTCAGCGCCGTAATGACGCAGACGCCATAGCCGCCGAAAGCCAGAATGGTTTTCAAATCCGCCTGGATCCCGGCGCCAGCCCCTGAATCGGAGCCGGCTACTGTAAGAACAATATATTTAGGAAAGAGCCCGGCAGATTCCGTTCCCCTTTGGACCGCATTCCCCATCATGGCATATGCCTTCTTTCCGGCAGGGAGAGGACAGCCTTTTTCAGCTCCCGGGCGGCTTTTTCGGGATCCTCCTGCTTTATAATGGCCGAAACCACTGATACCCCGGAAATGGGGCTGTTTTGCAGGATGGAAAGATTTTGAGCATTGAGGCCTCCTATAGCGGCCACGGGGATGGAAACAGCCCGGCAAATCTGGTTCAGGGTTTCTACGGGAGTCAGGATGGTAACCACCTTTGTGGTAGTGGGAAATATGGCTCCCACTCCCAGATAGTCGGCACCCTGTTCCTGGGCTTCCAAAGCCTGGGGCACGGTTTTGGCGGTGGCGCCTATAATTTTATGGGGACCCAGAAGCCGCCGGGCTTCTTTTACGGGCAGGTCGCTTTGACCCACATGCACTCCGTCGGCGCCGGCTGCGAAGGCAATGTCCACCCGGTCGTCTATCAGAAGGGGAATGTGGTAGCGATTGGCTATTTCCTTTACCTTAAGGGCAAGGCGGAAATACTCTCGCCCGCTTCTTTCCTTTTCCCGAAGCTGCAGAAGGGTGATTCCTCCCCGGCAGGCTTTTTCCACCCGGGCCAGAAAATCTTCTTCCAAAAATCCGGTGCTGTCCGTGACCAGATACAGGGTCACGTCTGCTGTAGGTTTTTCCATGAAAGAGGTCTCCTTTCGAACCAGTTAAGGCAAATCCCGCCGGAAGATAACCGGCGGGAAGCATAATCATACTATAAAAAGGGAAAGTATACCCGCAAAAAGGGGGGCGCAACCCTCAGGGGCTATATTTAGGGGATGCGGCGGAGAGAGCCCATCCGCTTTCCGGATCCATCCCTTTTTCATATATTCCCAGCCGCAGAGAGGAAAGCAGATCTTCGTCGGTGAGAGTAAAGAGAGAATCCAGAAGTTCTGAACGAAACGATCCCGGCCCTTTTACGGATGAGGCTGCGGCGGCTTTTTCTCCCCCTATCCCCATTACGGCAGCGGCCAGAATGCACGCTTCAAAAGGGGAAGCTTCTGAAGAAAATGCGCCTGTCAGTGCGCCCACCATGCAGCCCGTGCCCGTAATCCAACCCAAAGCCGGGCTGCCGTTTTGCAGCACGGCGGCTTTTGGATGAGAACCAGGAGGGGAATCAACAGCGTCCACAATCAGATCCTCCGGCCCTGTGCAGAACACCACACAGCCGTGCTCCCTGGAAAAAGAGGAAAAAAGGGAAAAAATTTCCCCGCGGTTTCGGGAAGAAACCGCATCCTGTTTCCCTGCATCCACTCCTATGGCGTGGGAAGCGGCTCCGCAAAGGGCCCGCAGCTCGGAAATATTTCCCTTTACGACTCCAGGCCGGCATATTCGGATACATTCTAAAGCATAGCCCAGGCGCAGAGGGCTGCAGGCAGTGCCTACAGCGTCCAAAACGCAGGGAATTGGAAGGGAACGGGCTGTTTCACCGGAAATACGCATGGATTCCATACGGGCGTCGGTGATGTTTCCAAGGTTCAGGGAAAGCGCCTGAGCGCTCTGGGTGATACCCTGGACTTCCAGAGGATGTTCCGCCATAATAGGGCGGGCCCCCACTGCCAGAATAGCGTTAGCGCAATCGTTAATGGAAATGGGATTGGTGATGCAGTGCAGAAGGGGCCGGTTTTCCCGCAGAGCTTGCCGAGCGAAAAAAAGACGGCTCAAAAGACCGGCAGGCAGGCCCGGCAGCGAGGATTCAGTGCTGACCGGCTGTTTCGGGCTCTTCTTTGTGGGATTTTGGTTTATCATATACAGCAGCCCCCAGTGTTTTCTGAAATTTTGCCAAAAGCCCTCCCCGGGAGAGCGCACGCAGGAAAATAAAAGCAATGGTGCCGCCGATTAATGTACCGCAGAGGAACGAGGGAACATAGAAAAGCCATGTAAGGCCGGTTTTCCCCCACCAGAGGGTCATTACGGGATAGGACGCCACAGCTCCGATTATACCTGTGCCAAGGATTTCTCCCAGCACGGCGAATAGAATCTTTCCGCCGGAAATGCGGTAAAAAACGCCGGAAAGCAGCGCTCCGAAAACAGCGCCTGTAAGAGCTACGGGAGGAATCCCCATAAGGGTCATGCGCAGAATGCCGATGAGCGTAGCGCAGAGAAGGGAATACCAGGGCCCCAGCAGCACGCTGCAGACAATATCAACCAGGTGCGCCATAGGACACATGTTTCCAAAGGGGGATTCTACCCGAAGGAAGGGAGAAATTACCACTCCAATGGCAACCAGCATGGCCAGCATGACCATCTTTAATAAGGCGGGCTTGAAATTTGCTTTGCTTGTCATAAAAACCTCTCCTGTCTGTGTGTTTTGCCGGAACACAGCGGAAAGGCGTAAATTTTGCTCTATAGCTGTTTTTTCTTTTGCCAGGGGAGGAAGTCCCTGAGCCGGAAAGGAGGCAGGCCCTTGGACGGGCCGGAACCGGAAGAGAAACAGCGCTAAAACACGCCTCTCCGCTGTGAAAGCGGCGGTTTGTAAGGCGGTCGAAGCTTTTTTACCCCACACAGGCGGATTAAATGGCTTCCTCTCATCCCGGAACACGGGCTCCCTCGCTGTTTACATGTCTTCCGCATTGCGGATACAGGGCGCTCCCCCTCTATCCGCCCGGATCCCCGGCGCGGGGCTGCCGCGCAGTATACCTGCCCGGCAAAAAAATATCCCCTTGCCTGCGGCTCAGGCAAAGCATCTCTGCACCATACGCACATACACAGTGCAAAGGGATATTTTCAGCTAATGGAAAAGAAAATGGCTGTTAGCCATATGTATAGAAAAGGGAAATCGGACGGTTTTATTTTTCCGTGCAGAATTCCACCTTTTTGCCTTCCAGAATCATATTGGTGGTGCGGACAGCGCACATTTTGCCGCACATGGAGCAAGTGTGCCGGTCTGCGGGAGGAGTGCTCTCAAAATAGGCTTGGGCCTTCTCACGATCCACCGCAATGTCGAACATAGCGTCCCAATCCACCTTATGCCGGGCTTCCGCCATTTGGTTATCCAAATCCCGGGCATGGGGGACACCTTTGGCAATATCGGCCGCATGGGCGGCGATCCGGCTGGCGATAACGCCTTCTTTAACGTCATTAGCATCGGGCAGACGCAGATGCTCCGCAGGGGTCACGTAGCAGAGAAAATCCGCTCCGTTAGCCGCAGCGATAGCGCCGCCGATGGCAGAGGTGATGTGATCGTATCCGGGGAAAATATCCGTAACCAGCGGCCCGAGCACATAGAAGGGCGCTCCGTGGCAGAGGCGTTTCTCCATCTGCATATTGGCGGCGATCTCATTCATGGCCATATGGCCAGGCCCTTCCACCATGACCTGCACATCTTTTTCCCAGGCCCGTTTTGTCAGATTTCCCAATTCGATCAGTTCGGAGATCTGGCCGGCGTCGGAACTGTCGTCGATGCAGCCGGGGCGCAGAGCGTCTCCCAGGCTGATGGTGACATCGTATTCCCTCAGGATCTCCAGCACTTCGTCATAGTATTCATAGAAAGGATTTTCGTTCCCGGTCATTTCCATCCAGGCAAAGAGCAGAGAGCCGCCCCGGGAAACGATATTCATTTTCCGTTTTTGCCGTTTAAAGGCTTCTACACAGCGGCGGTTGATGCCGGCGTGAATGGTCATAAAATCCACGCCTTCTTTGGCATGAGCTTCTACCACTTTCAGAAAATCCTTGGCGGAGATTTCCAAAAGATCTTTTTCCAGATACCCGATGGCGTCATACATAGGTACGGTGCCGATCATGGCGGGAGACATTTCTATGAGCTGCTGCCGGAAAGTGTTGGTCTTGCCGTAGTTGCTCAGATCCATAATGGCTTCCGCGCCGTATTTCAATGCGATTTTTACCTTTTCAAATTCCTGGGTGTAATCCCGGCAATCTCCGGAAATGCCCAGATTTACATTGATTTTTGTGCGGAGCCCGCCGCCGATTCCTTCCGGGGAAATAGATGTATGCCGCACATTGCAGGGAATAGCAACCTGCCCGGAAGCTACCAGTTCCCGAAGCTTTTCCGGTTCCATATATTCCTTTTTGGCTACAATTTCCATCTCTTTTGTGATGATGCCCTGTTTGGCGGCCTCCATCTGTGTTTTATAGGCCATCTTGGATATTCCTCCTTTTTCACTTTGCCGATGCCGGAGCGTATGTTTATTTCTGCATTCTGCTCTCCGGTGGACAGCAAAAACAGGGAAACAAAAAAACGGGCAAAACCGTTTCAAAGGCTTTCCCGTTTCCATACAATCGCATTGCACATGTATCCGTTCCTACCTTTATGCAGAAAAGGAAAGAACGCATGCATACACGCGTTTCTGTATTTCCCTACGCCGGTATTATCCGGATCAGGTCACGGGTCGAAGCCTTTGCTTCCTCTCAGCCTGCCTGGCAAGCTCCCCTGTTTCATTTTTTTCATATTACCACAGTTTCCGGCAAAATGCAAGTTTGACCCATTCGGTTTTCATATGGTAGACTGTATGCAGAAATATGGGGCTTGAGTCTAGAAAGACATATGAAGAAAAAGGGAGGCAGTATACCATGGAAACAACGGATCTTTTCAGCGGGAAAGCGGATGCATATAGGAAGGCTCGACCCGGATACCCAAAGGCTCTGTTCCCTTTTCTCAGGGAACAGGAGATTTTTCCCGAAGGGGGTTCTATAGCCGATGTGGGTTCCGGGACAGGTATTTTTTCTAAACAGCTTCTTCAAAACGGATACCGGGTGTATGGAGTAGAACCCAATGAGGATATGCGGGAAAAGGCGGAAATGCTTCTTTCTTCCTGCCCGGGCTTTTTTTCCGTAAAGGGCACAGCCGAAAACACCTTGCTGCCCAATACCAGTGTGGATGGGGTTACGGCAGCTCAGGCTTTTCATTGGTTCTCCCCCGATGCTTTCCGCAGGGAATGCCTGCGCATTTTGAAACCCGGAGGAAATGTGCTTCTTCTATGGAATCATCGGGTGGAGCAAGCTCCGCTTGTCCGGGAAAACGCAGAGATCTGCCGGAGGCACTGCCCGTCTTTTACGGGCTTCAGCGGGGGGAATCGAGGGAGTTCTCATGTGGTCTCCCTCTTTTTTGGGAAGAATCTGCATAGCAGCATCTTTCAGAATGACCTTACCTTTACATGGGAAGGCTTTTTAAACCGAAACCTTTCTTCCTCCTATGCCCCTAAGGAAGGGGAGGAAACTTTTCTTCCCTTTGTTGAAGATCTTAAAAAGCTTTTTGACCGGTATGCCTCGGGGGGAACCCTTTGCATGCCCAATGTTACAGCCATTTACTGGGGAAACCTGGAATAAAAATTCTTTTATTTAAAAAGCAAGAATACTGAAATTTCTCAAATAAAAAGAGAGGCGGATTCATCCCGCCTCTCTTTTTTTCAGAGAAAAAGTTGCCTTGTTTTTCTTTAACAATATACAATCTTGAAAACATCAGACGGTAATGGTGCCGCCCTCATCCCAGAGGTCATGCCAGTCCTTAGCGCCGGGCCACAGGAACACCTGACCCTTTACAAGACGGTTGCCTTTTTCCAGGCGGGCTATGGCATCCATTTCCTCCTGGGTAAGAGGATCTTCGATTACACAGCGGAGGTTTTCTTCATAGTGGTGCAGGGAGAAGGGAATGGGAATCTGCCCTCTCTGGACAGCCCATTTCAGCGCCACAGCGGCAGGGGATACTCCATGAGCTTCCCCGATTGCGCGGATTTCCGGCAGCTGCAGATCCGCTATATCCCCGGGCACCATATCCCTTTCCGGCCGGGCGGGAGAGCCCATGGGCATATACCCCACAGGCTGAATCCCTTCCCGAAGGAGGAAACGGAAAAGCTCTTCCTGCTGGAAGCAGGGGTGCAACTCGATTTCGCAGGCGGCGGGGCGGATTCGAAGATGGGGAAGAACGGCTTTCAGCTTGGGAATGGTCATATTGGAAATTCCGATATGCCGGATAAGCCCTTTATCCACCAGGGCTTCACACTGCCGGTAGGTGGAAAGAAATTCTTCCGTAGAAAATGGCTTGGAGTCGGGATTCCGGGCGTCTCCATCGCATCCGGGCGCATGGTAGTTGGGAAACGGCCAGTGGATAAAATACAGGTCCGCCCAGGAACACTGAAGGTCTTCCACACTTTTGCGGCAGGCTTCTTCTACCTTTTCATGCATATCGTTCCAGACTTTTGTCATTATGAAAAGATCGCTTCTTTTTACCACGCCTTCTTCAAAGGCGGCTTGAAATACCCGGCCGATTTCTTTTTCATTGCCGTAACAGGCGGCGCAGTCAAAAAGCCTGTAGCCGCACCGTATCCCGCCGGCTACAGCTTCAGCCACCTGATCCGCCGAAAATCGGTCTGATCCGAAAGTTCCCATGCCGATCATGGGGATTTCCGTTCCCGATGCAAGAGTTTTTTTAGGAACCCTTTCCGGGCTGGTATACGTTCGTTCCATTTTGGTTCCTCCTTTTTATATGTTGTTTCCGTAAGAGATACTTTATGGTGTTATGGTGTGGGAAAAGAGTTGGTTGTGCAGCGCTAAAACGCCGTATCCCCGAAAAATGCCATAACCGGTTTCTTTATTCCAGCGCGCTGCGGCAGTGCAGGATCCACCGGGACCTATCCAGAGGATCCACACCCCGCCGGGGAATGGAGGCGCCAAGGCCATCGGGGCAGGGCCGGTAACCTTCAAACTGGGAGGAATACATGCCTTTTCCCGATGTAAGGGAGCGGAAAACCACCGGATACTCCAGGGAAGAAGCAACGGGCAAAACCGCCTCCAGCGTAAATTCTCCCCGGCGGATAACGGGAGAATCGAATTCTCCCCGCATATCCAGAATTTGCCCCAGCACTTTTCCCAGATATTCTTCCCCTGCGGACATCCGCACCCGCAAAAACGGTTCCAGCAGCTGGGATCCGCAGTCTGTAAGGGCGCGAAGAGCGGCGATGGGGGTAGCCACAAAGAAATCCAGGGGATGGGTGTGCACATGGTGGTGCTGCCCGCCTATAAGCGTTACCAGGGCGTCAGTAACCTCCCAGCCCCAAAGCCCTTGCCGGAGGGTTTCTTTCACGCTGGTCTCCACATGGTGCTGGTATCGGTAGGGAAGCTGTTTTTCCTTGATAACGGAGCGAAAATGGAGGCCTTTGCCTCGTTCCAGCGGCTCCATGGAAAGCTCTACCACAGCCCAGCAGGGTTTGGGCATGGTGTATACCTCCAATCCCCTTCCCGGCCCGGCGGGTGTCTCCTTATAGATCACAGTGGGAGTTGAAAAACCGGCTTTCAGGCCGTAGCGCTGGGAAAGAAGCTCTTCCAGAATTTCCAGCTGGATAGCGCCCGTGATTTTTACATACATTTCCCTTGTTTCGGGGTTTACTTCCAGACCCAAAAGGGGATCTTCCTCCGAAAGCTCCCGCAGGGCGGTGAGAAGAGCAGGCCGCTTTTCCTCGCTTTCCGCCTGGGCTTTTACCATCAGAAGGGGTGTAGCCAGGGAGCATTCCCGATGGAGGGGGATTTTTCCCAGCACGTCGCCGTTGCGAATGGAGGAAAGCCCATAAAGGGCGCCGATTTCCCCTGCGTGCAGCTCACCTAAATCCTGGTATTTTCTTCCCGAAAACCGGCGAATCTGGGTGATTTTTTCCTCCTTTTCCTCTTTTTCTTCTTCGGAGCCGGGGATCACGACGGAAGCCCGGTTCCGAAGGGAACCGCCGAAAAGCCTCACATAAGCGGCTTTTCCCATTTCGGGATCATGCTCCACCTTGAACACAATACCGGAAAGCTCCTCCGTCTCCTGGGCGGAAGCATCCGGCAGAAATTGCAGGATCCCATCCAGAAGCTCCTCTATTCCCACTCCCATTTTGGCGGAGCCTGCAAGAACAGGAAAACATTTCCCCCGGCGGCACGCTTTCGCCCATCTTTCCATAAGCTCTTCCCAGGGAATCTCTTCGCCGGATAGATACCGCTCTTCCAAATCGGGTTCCTTTTGCGCCAGGGTCAGCAGCACATCCTCCCGAAAAGTAGGGGAAGTCTCGGGCTTTAAAAGCATGGAAACCGAACAGGATTCCGTTTCCTGGCCCTGTATTTCTTCCATAAGGAGGGCGGAATCCGTAAGGGTTTCCCCGATTTGCCCCAGTATTCGGTGGGCGTCCGCCCCAAGACGGTCCAGCTTATTGATAAAAAGAATGGTGGGAATCTGCAGCTTCCGCAGGGATTTCCAGATCAGCTCCGTATGAGCCTGCACGCCCTCCACGGCGGAAATAACGAGAACGGCTCCATCCAGAACACCCAGGGAACGCTCTACCTCTCCCGCAAAATCCACGTGGCCGGGAGTATCCACCAGGCATACGGGATTTCCCTGCCAGTCCAAAAGAGCGCATGCCGTTTTTACAGAAATACCCCGCCGCCGCTCCACATCCAGCCAGTCTGTAAGAGCGGTTCCGGAATTTACATCCCCTGCGGCGCGTATACTGCCGCTCAGAAGCATGAGCTGCTCTGTCACAGTGGTCTTGCCTGCGTCTACGTGGGCTAGAATTCCTATATTCCGCTGTTTTTTACCTTCCCTGCGGTTCTCAATTGGATCCTCCAAATTTTGTTCCTCCCCCAAAAAGCGCCGCCCTGCCTATAAAAGCCGGGCGGCGCTTCCTTTCATCTTCCTGTTTACTGGGCTGCGCCTTACCGTTATACCGATTTTACATATACCTGGAAAGCGAAGGGCTTCAGCTCCTTTTCCTGCCCCTCCAGACAGCTTTCCCAATCCGAGGGAATTTCCAGTTTCTGGGTATCCTCCGTATGGTTCAGCACAAAAATATATTCCGTATTCTCTTTCCGGCGGGACATAACTTCCACCCCTTCCGGTGTTTCCAAAATGGGGGATACACCGGCTTTTTCCGTCAGTTCTTCCAAAAGGCGGTCCATAAGTTCCTCTCCGGGTTCATTGCCCACATAATAGGCCAGGCCGTCCCCGTAAGAGTTCACCGTTACGGCAGGGGAACCTGCGTAAAATTCGGAGGCGCACTCCGCCAGGGATGAGGCTCCCTTCAGCTCGATAATATCGCTCCATTTCTCCGCCCGGTATTCCTTTGATCCCCATTTCACCTTGAGGGAAGTTTCCCAGAGGCAATCGTAATCGGAGACTTCCAGCCCCACAACTTCCGAAAGGGCGCCGGGCAGTTCTCTATCGCTCATGCAGATGTTGTTCCGGTCTTTTACGCCTGTTCGCATGGTGAGCAGAAGATGACCCCCTGCCCGCACATAGTCCGCGTATTTTTTCTCCAGAACGGGATCCATCAAATACTGCAGAGGAGCGATTAGAAGCTTATACCGGCTGAAATCTCCCTGATCGCTCAGGAAATCCACCGGGATATTCTTTTTATAGAAGCCTTTATAATACCGCATGACCTGCCCGATATAGGTAAGCTCCGGATTGTGGGGCTGAATCTGCATGGCGTATTCCTGGTCGTAGGAAAATACGATGCCCACATCCGGTTTCGGGGAAACGCCCTGGATTTCCGCCATCAGAGGACGAACCTTATGGATGAAGGATTTTAATTCCTGATACCGCCGGCCGGGTTTGCCGCTGTGGGGCAGAATGCCGTGCCAGTATTGCTCCGTGCCTACCGTGCAGACACGCCAGCGGAAATAGACAATGGTATCGGCTCCGTGGGCTATGGACTGCATGCTCCACATGGAAAGCTGGCCGGGTTTAGGCGCTCTGCCCATGCATTCCCAGCCGGTTATGCCGGACTGCTGCTCCATAATCCAGAAGTTTTTCTCTTTTGTCCCCCGGACGAAATCCAGCTCCGCCGCCAGACGTTCGTTGGGCTGATGGGGCGCCTGGGCGAAATAGCCGCCAGGGTATTGGTCGTGGCTGGCAAAATCCAGAGATTTTCCCAAATCAAAATAGCTTACCTTATCCGCGAAGCCCATGAAATTATGGGTGATAAACTGGCTGGGCGGGCAGATAGAGCGGATGATGTCGATCTGGAACTGCTGAAATTCCACAATAAGATCTGAACAGAACCGTTTCCAATCCAGCATCTGGGAAGGGTTCTTTCCAGATGCCGTAATTTTCGGCGCCTGCACCTGCTCGAAGGAAGAATACCCCTGGCTCCAGAAGGCCGTTCCCCAGGCTTTGTTCAGAGCATCTATGGTGCCGTATTTTTCCCGGAGCCAATCCCGGAACCTGTTTTCGCAGGATGGGCAGAAGCAAAGATCCCCATGGCTGTTTCCCAGTTCATTATCGATCTGCCAGCCGATGACATTGGGATTATCCCGAAATGTTTCCGCCATTTTGGTCACAAACCGGCGGATGTGCTCCCTATATACTGCATTCGACTGGCAGTCGTGGTGCCTTCCGCCGAAATGATGCTGAATACCGTTGGAATCAATAGGCTGTATTTCAGGGTTCTTTTCGATAATCCATGCGGGAGGCGCAGCTGTAGGCGTTCCCAATACGGTTTTTATCCCGTGGGCCGCCAGAAGGGTGATGGCTTCTTTCAGCCATTCAAAATGGAATTCCCCCTCCCGAGGTTCCATTTTCTCCCAGGAAAATTCCGCCATACGGACCACGTCGATCCCCATTTCCTCCATGAGAGCCGCATCTGTTTCCCAGCGTTCTCTCGGCCAATGCTCCGGATAATAATCCGCTCCAAAATAGACTGCCATTTTTTCTCCTCCATTTGCTTTGTTTCCCGGACCCAGCTTTTCCATAACCTATATAAGGAAGGCTCCGGATCCGTTGACGAATGATGCTTTTCTACGTTATAGTATACCATTCTCTTTAAAGGGAAGTAAACAGGGGAATGGCTAATAACTTTGTTCTCTTATGCCCGGAATGCAAAAGAATCTCCCTGTTACTTTTCTGTCTCCCGTTGACATTTCTTCCTGGGACATGTTACTATGGAAATAATATAAAATCCAGGAATACAGCAACGTATGCGCTTCTTTAGGAAGCGCTCTTTTTGGGAAAGGAGTTTTTATGGAACAGACACGGGATTTAACCCAGGGAAAACCGGCGGGGTTGATTATCCGTTTTGCCCTGCCTTTGATGCTGGGCAGTATATGCCAGCAGCTATATACGATGGTGGATACTGCGGTAGTAGGGCAGGCGCTGGGGGTGGATGCGCTGGCGTCTTTGGGCGCTGCCGACTGGCTCAACTGGATGGTTTTGGGAATCATAACGGGCTTTGCGGATGGTTTTTCCATTCTGGTTTCCCACCGGTTTGGAGCAAAAGACCAAAACGAGCTGCGGAAAACTGTGGCCATGATTGTGGTTCTGGCCGCAGGGATCGCCGCTATTTTGACGGCGGCAGCCCATCTGGCGGTGCATCCGCTTTTGCTGCTGATGAATACGCCTTCCAATATTATCGGCGGTTCCCTTGAATACCTGCGGGTCATGTTTTCCGGCATCGCCGTAGTTATGACATATAATGTTATGGCCGCTCTTCTGCGGGCAATGGGGAACAGCAAAACCCCTTTGTTTGCTATGCTTACGGCCTCCGTGGTCAATATAGGGCTGGACCTGCTTTTTGTGCTGGTGTTTCACTGGGGAATCGCCGGGGCGGCCTTTGCCACTGTGTTGGCGCAGATTTCTTCCTGCCTTTTCTGTCTCCGGGCCCTGCGCAGAATACCCGCGCTCCGGCTGAAAAAGCAGGATTGGAAATTGGATAGCTTTACTCTTTTCAGCCTTATCCGTATGGGGGTTCCCACGGCGTTCCAAAATGCCATCATTGCCATCGGCGGCATGGTGGTGCAGTTTGTAATCAACGGATTCGGCGTTACGTTTGTAGCAGGCTTTACCGCCACCAATAAACTATATGGCCTTTTGGAGCTGGCCGCCGTTTCCTATGGATCCTCCGTTTCCGCTTTTACAGGCCAGAATCTGGGGGCAAAGAAATACGGCAGGATCCGGCAGGGGATCCGGGTCGCGGTGTGGATGGCGCTTCTTACCTCGCTGGCTATCACCGTATTTATGCTGATTTTCGGCCGGCATATTGTGGCGCTCTTTGTTTCCGGATCCCAGGAGGAAGTAAAGGCGGTTGTGGATATCGCCTATCAGTATCTTTCCATCATGGCGGCTTTTCTTGCTATCCTATATATGCTGCATGTGCATCGCTCCGGCCTTATGGGTATGGGAGATACAGTGACGCCTATGATTTCCGGCATTATCGAGATGGGTATGCGTGTGGGAACGGTTCTGCTGCTTCCAAAGCTGGTGGGAAGCTTCGGCGTGTTCTTTGCCGAAGTGACCGCCTGGACAGGCGCCGCCATTTTACTTACCGTTATGTTTTATGTCCGTCTGCATCGTCTGCGTAAGATGGAATGGGAGATGAACCGGTAAAAACAGGAAAAAGTGTGAAAACAGTCGGGAAGGAGTATTGAAAATGGAAAAAGCTTTGAAAAAAGGCATATGGATGACGTCCCAAGGGATACAGGCTATAAAAAATGCGTATAACGAAGAGACTCAAAAGGAGCTTTCCCGGTATATTTCCTTTTTCCCCGGAATATGGGATCCTTCGGAAATGGAAAACCGCAGGGAAGATCTGCGGCAGACGGAGGTTATTTTTACAACCTGGGGTATGTTTTCGCTCACGGAAGAGGAGATTCGCGGGTATTTCCCAAAACTGCAGGCTGTGTTTTATGGAGCGGGCAGCGTTCAGTATTTTGCCAGGCCTTTTTTGAAAAACGGCATCCGCATATACAGTGCTTTTGCCGCCAATGCCGTTCCCGTGGCGGAATACACAACGGCCCAGATCATCCTGGCCGGAAAGGGGTTTTACCAGGCCTCCCGCTTGTATAAGGAGACGGGTGACTTCAAAAAAGCTTCCGCATACAGCCACAGCCTTTCAGGTAATTACGGGGATACTGTGGGAATTATCGGCGCGGGCACCATCGGCCGTATGGTGATCGAGAGACTCCGCAGCCTGCACCTGAAAATTCTGGTATTTGACCCCTTTTTGCCTGCGGAAAAGGCAGAATCCATGGGTGTGGAGATTTGCTCCCTTCCCGCCCTTTTCAGCCGTTCCCAGGTGATTTCCAACCATCTGGCCAATAATGAGCAGACAAAGGGCATGCTGGATTACTCCCTCTTTTCCGCTATGCGGCCCTATGCCGTATTTATCAATACGGGGCGGGGAGCGCAGGTGGTGGAAAAAGATTTGGTTCGTGCTCTGGAAGAGGAACCGGGGCGGACAGCGGTTTTGGACGTTACCTGGCCGGAACCTGTGGAAAAGGGGCACGCTTTTTACCGCCTCCCCAATGTGATCCTTACCCCCCATATTGCGGGCAGCCAGGAAATGGAAGTAGCCAGAATGGGCTCCTATATGGGAGAAGCTTTCCGCAGCTTTTTGGAAGGGGATTCCTGCCCCTATGAAGTGACGGAAGCTATGCTCAAAACCATGGCTTGATAAGAAAAATACCGTATCGGGAATGAGAAAGGTTCCCGGTAGGGTATACGGATATATTCTATATTGAAACCGAAAGCGGGAGGGCATCCGCCGGCATATCCTTATTCTTGATATAAGGATGCCGGAAGACGGATGTCCTCCCGTTTGATAGTTTCGGGGTTAAAAACGGAGAGAAGCTCCTGGGGCGTAAGAGGCTCAGAACGGGAAATCAGCCCGGAAAGAAAGGCCAGAAGGCCCACAAGCTTTTCGGGGGAATACCGCTCACGAAGCCGGCCCAGATCCAGAGCCTTATCCCGTTTGGAAAGCCGGATTCCATCCGGCGAAAGAAGCAGGGGGATGTGATAATATTGCGGTTCCGGGTATCCCAGAAGCCGCAGAAGAAAGATTTGCCTGGGAGTGGAGGAAAGAAGATCTCTGCCCCGCACTACCTGGGTCACACCCATGGCCCCGTCGTCGCAGGATACCGCCATTTGATAGGCGAAAACGCCGTCGGAGCGCCGGAGGATAAAGTCCCCGCATTCTTTGGCAAGATTTTCTGTATAAGGCCCCAAAAGGCCATCCTGAAAGGAAATATCCCCGTCGGGCACATGGATGCGCAAAGAAGGGCGCCGAGTCTTCAAAAGGGCTTCCCGTTCCTGGGTTTTCAGGCGGTAGCAGCGGCCGGAATAGAGAAAACGGCCGTCCGCAAAATGAGGAGCCTCAGCGGTATGCAGCTCTGCCCTTGTGCAGAAACAGGGGTAAATATCCGCTTTTTGCCGGAGAATTTCCAGACAGTCCTCATAAAATAAGGAACGCCGGCTTTGAAAATAGGAAGTGGGCTTCCCGCCCCGGGAGCCGCCTTCGTCCCAATCCAGGCCAAGCCAGCGGAAATCCTCTTCGATCTGCAGGGCATATTCCGGGCGGCAGCGTTGGGGATCCAGGTCTTCCGTGCGCAGGACAATACTGCCCCCCTGGGAGCGGGCAAAGAGCCACGCCAGAAGGGCGCATAAGGCATTGCCAAGATGCATCCGCCCGCTGGGAGAGGGCGCGAACCGTCCTTTTGGCGGATGAGAGGGGGAAAAAGATCCCATTTTAGCTGGTTCCATGAAAAAGCCTCCAAAACAGACTGACGGGCGGGAAGACCTATTGCCCGTCCGCTTCCTTTTATTGTATCATGGAACCGGAAAAGGGAAAACCGTTTTTTGTGGAAAGAACCAGAGGAAAGAAGAAAGCAGAGGAGAAGATTGTATGAAAATGAAAAAGCAGGAATTTTTGAAGCTGGAATCCTTTATGCGGGATTGCATGAAGGACAGCGCCCACGACAGGGAACATGTCTATAGAGTTTTGCATACGGCGCTGCGGATAGCGGAGGATTTTCCGGAAGCGGATGGGGAGATCCTTCTGGCAGCCTGCCTTTTGCACGATATCGGAAGGGAAGCCCAATACGCGGATCCCTCTGTGGATCACGCCTCCGCCGGGGCGGAAATGGCGCTGGATTTTCTTCTTCGCTCCGGCTGGGAGCGGGAGAGGGCGCAGCGGGTGGCCGCCGCGATCCGCCAGCATCGATACAGAAGCGGCGCGGCTCCGGAAAGCGTGGAAGCCAAGATCCTCTTTGATGCGGATAAGCTGGATGTAACGGGCGCTATGGGCATAGCAAGGACTTTGCAGTATCAGGGAAGATTGGGATATCCCCTCTATCATCTGGATGGAAAGGGCTGTATCCTTTTGGGTGAAGAGGATTCGAACCCTTCTTTCTTCCGGGAATATACCGCGAAACTAAAAAAATTATACGGACGTTTTTATACGGAAGCGGGAGCCAAGATGGCAGAAAAACGGAAAGAAACAGCGGAAAAATTTTACGCGGCTCTGCTTAAAGAAATACAGGCAGCTTCGGAAAGGGAGAGCCTTTCGGAATATTTGGAAGAATAGAAAAGGGCATAAAAATATTTCAAAAATACTGCAACATATGGGTTTTCATAAACGTGTATAAGATGAAGAGAGATCCCGGTAAAGGCGCGGAAGGGTAACGGGGGCGCCGGATTTTCAGGCTGGGTATAGGGAGGGAGATGCATGAGGCGGAAAACGGATTCTGCGCCGCGGGGGGCTGGGAATTTTGCCGAACCGGAACAGGTGGAGGAAGCCTTCCGAAACTATGGGGAAAGCATTTACAGGTTGAGCATATTCTATCTGCAAAACAGAGCGGATGCGGAAGACGCCGTTCAGACGGTTTTTTTGCAGCTTTTCCGTTCCAATCCCCTTTTTCGGGAGGAAGAGCATAGGAAAGCCTGGCTTTTGAAAACGGCCGCAAACTGCTGCATAGATATGCTGCGGGCCAGAAAGGCATATCCGGAGGAGCCGGATAAAATATTCCGAATACTGGGGCGCGGCTGGAATGGGGAGGCAGAAGAAAAACAGGATGAAACCCTGGAACTTCTGCTAAAACTTCCCGACCTATATAAAATTCCCCTGTATCTATATTATTACGAGGGGTATTCCTGTGAGGAGATCGCCCGGATGCTGGGAAAGAAAAACGGCACGGTTCGGAGCCTTCTTCTCAGAGGACGAAGAAAGCTTCAAGAATATCTGAAAGGAGGCGCCGAATAAGAAATGCGTACTGTAAAAAAGGAAAATTTTGATGAGGAAGAAAGAAACCTTCAGGAAATGTTCCGCCGCAATGTAGGCGCCATTGGCCTGGAAGAAGATTCCCGGCGCCGGATATGGGAAGGAGTGGAGAAGAATATGCGGGAAGAGACAAACAGAAAAGGGGAAGAAAGTGTAAAAAACAGGAGAGAACCCAGCAGCCGCCGGCGCAGATGGATCCCTGCGGTTTGCTGCGCGGCCGCGGTATGCCTGGTAGGCGCCGGGATGGGGCTGGAGAAATTTCTCGGAACTGCATGGGGGGATCCCTTTGGGGGCAGCACGGAGTCTTTTGCTTCCGGCGCGACTTCAGAAACGTATGTGGTAGCAGCGGAAGATAGGTTTATTGTAGAAGGAAAAATCTATACGGAAGTGCCTCCCGGCAATGCGGATTGGATGGGGAAACCCCTTCCCTCGGTAGTCCCCGAGAAAGATCTGGGGGAACCTGCTGGAACCATTGAGGGAGGAGGAGAACTGGAAGGGAAGACCGCTTATGTGTATGCTCCCGGAGAAAGCCAAGCCCTTTTGGCGGCAGAGCGGGATGGAGAATACCGGTTGTATGTTTTTTATATGTTTGTTTCCTATGAGGAAAACGGAGAAGAGGATGCGGCGGAATATCTAAAGGTATATGGAGTGGAAAGCGCGGAGGATTTTGTTTCCGTGGAGCTGATCCAATATCCGGCAGACGGCGTTGAGCGGTCCCTGGGCGTTTTGAGTGAAAGGGAAACGGAGGAATTTTACGACATGTTCTCCAATCTGAAGGACGGGAGCGCAGCGTATTTTAAAGCGCTTTCCTCCTATGACGGGGAAACAAATTCCGTTGAGGATACGGAAGAAGAATCAGGAGTTAGCACTTCCAGTGCCCTGGGCGTGGAAATACAAACGCAGCAAGGCGCCGGGGAAGAAGGCGGCACAGCTTCTTTCAGCCCGGGAAGCGAAGGAAGCCATGCCTTGGACGATTCGGTCTGTGTGCGGATCACCGTTCCTTCTGGGCTTATGATGGAATTCTGGTATTATCCCAGAATTGGATTCCTTTCCCGGTATGCGGCCACACCGGAATTGCAGGAATTCCTGGAAAGCCGGTGCGGATACTAAGAATAAGGACTTTCTCTTTTCATTTTCGGTTTACGCGATTTTTCCCTCCCACCGGGGATTCCGGCGGGAGGGAATTTTGCTTATATAGCCTGGGACAAGAAAAAATCAGCAGGGGGTTACATCCAGTGTTTTCTCGCAGATATAGGAAAACCGGGAAAAACCTCCATGGGAGAACTTTTTGTATCTCGGTTGCCGCAAATTGTCGTTTTCAGCGTTCACACATTCTTTATGAACTATACATTCCTAGTTATCACCCCGGGAGAGGAAAAGAGGTATACTACAATCGTGGAGAGAAATCCACCTGTCCGGGAGTATAACGTGCCCGACGGAACGGCGAAAGGAGGCATACTTGTGAAACGCCAAAAGTCGGTTCTGGTTTGTGTAACAGGGCAAAAAGATTCGGAAAGGCTTATCCGAGAAGGGGAGAAAGAGGCCCGTCAAATGGGTGTTTCCCTGCAGGTGCTGTGCGTACAGCCTGTGCCGTCGTTTCAAACGAAAGAGGAACAGCAGATCTTTCAGCAGGTTTGCCGGGAGCTGGAAGACCTTCGCCAGATTGCAAAGGAAGCCGGAGCCGAAATGACCGTATATTTTTATAACGATCCTGCGCTGGCAGCAGCCGGATTTGCCAAACATGTTGGAGCGATTCAGGTTATAACCGGGGTGGCAGAAGCCCCTGTTCGAGGTTTTGTAGACATATTCCATCAGCTTCTTCCCAAACTGCCCATTTCCATGGTTTCCCGGGACGGCATTGTGTATCATCTTTGCCCTCAGGAGCATACGGTGCAGGTGCCCCAAATGCCGCGCTGCTGCGTAGGCGCCTAAAAGATGAAGCAATTTTTTGGGAAATAAGGGAACAGAAAGACCCTATTCTGAAAGGAAAACCTGGTGCTTTTTTCCTTTCTTCTCCTTACGGCTCTTTACATTTGCCCGTTTCTGGTATATACTAATGGCAACATCTGCAGGTTTTCTGCTGAAATGCTGAGAACGGGAGAAGTAGCCGGAACGGACTTCGACAGAGAGAAAGCGCCATAGGCTGGAAGCGCTTTTCGCGGAATGACTGGTGAAATGCGCCCGGGAGCAGGCGGGTCAAATGCCCGTCCGGCTGGCACCGTTAAAGGCCGTAAAGAGTAAAAATACGGAGTGGAACCGCGGGATAGAAGTATACCGCCTCCGTCCTTTCTGAGGACGGGGGCGGTTTTTGTTTCCGTTCTTTTCCTCAAAGAGGTTTCCGAACTGAAAGCTGCGGCATATAGTGAGAATATACCGTGTTGCGGGAAGATACCGCCCTGGGCAGAAATTGCGGAAAGGCATTTTTTGGGGGCGTTTGCAAGTTCTCTTTACGGTTTCTCCCGGGGGAGCAGTCCGCAAATCCGGGAATATTCCGTATATGCCCGAAAACCCGCCTCGGCCTCAAAAGCGGAGGCAAGGAAAAAGGATGCAGGTGAAAGTTATGTTTCAAAAGTTGAAGGAAGAACTGGATTCTTTCATGGACCGGGACCCGGCGGCCAGAAGCCGCTTGGAGGTATATTTTCTCTATTCCGGGTTTAAGGCGGTCCGCTCCTATCGCCGTGCGCACTGGTTTCATACCCATGGTCACCCGTTTATCGCCCGCTGGATCAGCCAGAGGGCCCGTCATAAAACCGGTATTGAGATTCATCCCGGAGCCACCATCGGAAAGGGCTTATTTATCGACCACGGGATGGGCGTAGTCATTGGGGAAACTACCGAGATCGGCGATAACTGTACGCTATATCAGGGCGTAACCCTGGGAGGAACGGGAAAAGACCAGGGAAAGCGCCATCCCACATTGGGAAATAACGTGATGGTGGGCGCTGGCGCCAAGGTGCTTGGGCCTTTTACGGTGGGCGATAATGCCCGGGTGGCTGCGGGCGCTGTCGTGCTGGATGAAGTGCCGCCCAATGCCACTGCGGTGGGTGTCCCTGCCAGAATTGTGCGGCTGAACGGGGAAAAACCGGCGTCCGTCAATCTGGATCAGATCCATGTTGGCGACCCTGTGGCTCAGGAGTTCTGCCGCCTGCATATGGACCTGGAAAGGCTTCAAAAGGTGTTGGGGCAGGATCCGGCATCCTGCCGGCAAGGCGCGGGCGAAAATCATCCCGATGCCTAATGCTTTCTAAAAAAGGAAGCGTAGGGGCTTTTTTGGAATATTTCATTTCCAAAAAGTGTTCAGAAAAAGAAGAAGGCAAAATTTGTGTTTTGTTTCTCTTCTTTTGTGGTATAATGTGCGCAGGAACCCTATGTTCCTGCGCAAGTCGAATGCCAAAGGAAATCCAGAAAGGATTCCTTCAGCATTCGCAGGCAAGGATTTAGCAGCTATGGCTGCTTAAGAGGTAATGTGCGCAGGAACCCTATGTTCCTGCGCAAGTCGAATGCCAAAGGAAATCCGGAAAGGATTCCTTCAGCATTCGCAGGCAAGGATTTAGCAGCTATGGCTGCTTAAGAGGTAATGTGCGCAGGAACCCTATGCTCCTGTGCAAGTCGAATGCCAAAGGAAATCCGGAAGGGATTCCTTCAGCATTCGCAGGCAAGGATTTAGCAGCTATGGCTGCTTAAGAGGTAATGTGCGCAGGAATCCATGTTCCCTATGCAAATCGAATACCAGAGGAAATCCGGAAAGGATTCCTTTATTGCAAAATAGAGTTTTGGGAATACAATCCACAACGCTCAAAGAAGCGAAATGGCGTGTCTGCCTTAGAGAGCAAAGACAGGCCGGATACAGTAAGGAAAAAAGAATTAAATAAAATCTGGAAAAAGGAGACCAGCAGCATGAAGATCTATAATACCCTCACAAGGCAGAAGGAAGAATTTGTCCCCCTGCACGAGAATGAACCCCTGATTTACGCTTGCGGCCCCACTGTATACAATTACATCCATATTGGAAATGCCCGCCCCATTTGCGTGTTCGACGTTTTGCGCCGCTATATGGAATATCGGGGCATGAAGGTTAAATTTGTGCAGAACTTTACGGATATTGACGATAAGATCATCCGCAAAGCCAATGAAGAGGGAAGCGATTATCTCACAGTTTCCCGCCGCTTTATTGAGGAATATAAAAAGGATGCCCAGGGGCTAAATGTAAAGCCCGCTACCATCCATCCCAAGGCTACGGAGAATATAGATGAGATCATCAGCATTATTTCCACCTTGGTGGAAAAAGGGTACGCATATGCTGCTGAAAACGGGGATGTGTATTTCCGTACTCTGAAGGATGCGGAATACGGAAAACTTTCCCATCAGCCTTTGGAGGAGCTGCAGGCCGGAGCCCGAATTGCTACCGGCGAGATCAAGGAAGACGCCATGGATTTTGCCCTCTGGAAGGCAGCCAAGCCTGGCGAACCCAGCTGGCCTTCCCCCTGGAGCGACGGACGTCCCGGTTGGCATATCGAGTGTTCCGCAATGGCCCGCCGGTATTTGGGAAAGACCATTGATATTCACTGCGGCGGCCAGGATCTGATATTCCCCCACCATGAAAATGAGATCGCCCAGAGCGAGTGCTGCAATGGGGTTCCCTTTGCCCGTTACTGGATGCATAACGGTTACATCAACGTAGATAACCGGAAGATGAGCAAAAGCCTCAATAATTTCTTCACCGTCCGGGATGTGGCGGAAAAATACGGATATGAGCCTATCCGCTATTTGATGGTGGCCTCCCATTACCGTACTCCTATCAATTACAGTGCCGAGGTTATCGAGCAGTGCAAAGCAGGGCTTGACCGCCTCTATAACTGCAAAGAAAATATGGAATTCCTTCTTGCCCACGGTCAGGAGGGGATGAAGGAAGGGGAAGAGGAAGCCTTTAATCGTTTCCTTTCCCACAGAGACCGCTTCATCGAAGCCATGGAAGACGATCTCAACACGGCGGACGCTCTCTCCTGCCTCTTCGATCTGGCCAGAGATATCAACTCCGCTATGACGGCTGAAGCCCAGCCAAGCCGTGATTTTTTGGAGAAATCCCTGAAGCTGTATACGGAACTGGCCGATGTTCTGGGCCTTCTGTATCAGAAAAAGGAAGATTCCCTGGATGCGGAAATAGAAGCTCTTATTGAAAAGCGTGCTGAGGCTCGGAAAAATAAGGACTGGGCCACTGCCGACGCTATTCGCGACGAACTGAAAGCCCGGCATATTGTCCTGAAGGATACCCCACAGGGCGTAAAATGGAGCATTGAGGAATAAAGTGAAATTCCTGAACAGCCAGACCTCTTGAAGGCTGGCTGTTTCTGCATTTCTATCTCTTATTTTTATATGAAATGGAATTCTGCAGTTTTTGCAGCGAAACGGAAGAGACAGAATACTTCTCTGGGAATAAGACCGGAAATTAGAAGAATGGAAAAGGGAAAGTTTAAAGATCCTGGGAAACAGAAAGGAAAGAGTTTACAGTATGGGAAAAGCAAAAGGGAAAAATAAGGAACAGGGTGAAAAAACCAATGTTATGCGTATGTTGGAGGCAGAGGGAGTTCCCTATGTCTGCCATTTTTATGAACATGGGGATGAGGCTGTAGACGGCCTTTCGGTGGCAAAGCAGACCGGCCAAAATCCGGAGCAGGTATTTAAAACCCTGGTTACAAGAGGCGGCAACGGTTTTTTTGTGTTTGTAATCCCGGTGGGAATGGAGCTGGATCTGAAGGCTGCCGCCCGGGCGGCGGGGGTAAAAAGTATAGAGATGCTTCATGTAAACGAGCTTTTGAAGACTACGGGATATATCCGGGGCGGATGTTCCCCTCTGGGCATGAAAAAGCTGTTTCCTACTTTTTTCCATGAAAGCTGCCTTTCTTTTGAGACCATCCTTGTGAGCGGCGGCAAAATCGGTACGCAGGTGGAGCTTTCTCCCGCTGCTCTTCTTCAGCTTACAGGCGGAAAAACCGCTCCTGTAGCTGTTTAATGGATGGCTTGATTTTGATGTCTTTATTAGACCCTTCCGTTCTTTCTGCTGCCGCAGCTTGAAATTTGCTAGGAAACAAAAAGAAAATAAAAAGGATCCGGACCGTCGGCATATACCGACGGTCCGGATCCTTTTGGATAGATGTGTTTTTTGCCTTTTAAATGTTAGATCCCCGCTGCCTTTTTCGCTGTTTTCAAGAATAAAGTTATTTTGTATCTTTGTCTATGCTATCCCAGTTTGTTGCTTCTGCTTTTTCTATACAGTCTCTCTTTTCCGGAATTACCGGTGTCATTTTTTAATTTTCTTCTATTTCTTTCTCTTTTTTTCGGATCCTGTCCGGCGTATGGGAGACTTTTCCGTAAGCCTTATCTTTATATTCCAATATTCGGTTATCTCGTCTTCCCAGAAGTTCATCCAGGGAGACTCCATAAAAATCCGCCAGTACAATAAGCCCGCTGAGATCTGGTTGACTTTTTCCTATTTCATAGCAAGCGTATGCGGAACGATCCACCTGAAGCAGCGCAGCTATTTCCCTCTGGGTAAAGCCTTTGCTTTTTCGCAGAAGCTTTAGGCGTTCCGCAAATTCTTTCCGAACAATTCTTCGGAATTCCACATAACTCTCCTTCATTACCATTACAATATTTCCTCCCGATTTTGTCTTGAATTGGTTCCGAATATGGCTTAAAAGGCAGCTTTGGGGTTCAGCCTGGAGCAGGGGTTCGATCAACTTACGTGTATCCAGTATCGGCGATAAAGGTACATATAAATAATATCAGTAATATTATTTATTGAGGCCTAATATTGACATTTTATTCCATTTAACTTCCCTGGTCGCGCATATTTTGACGAACTCAGGAATTTTTTATAGTATACGTAGATATTCTAAAGGAATATTTTAACTTTAAAATAGGTCGATTCGACCTTGATTCTGTATTTGAATAATAAAAAATATTTTTGATAAAAGGATAAAAAAGGTGCAAAAGAGGACATAATTTAGGGAAAAGGAAAAATAAAAGCAGCCCCATACCTTTGGTACAGGGCTGCTTTCTTAGAAGCTTTCGCGCTTTATCTACGACCGAAAAGCAAAATATGTAACTTAAGCGAAGGGATTTTCGTCCTTATAGAGCATACCCTTGGGCTGGTTAAATGCGATATCCGGCACACCCAGATACTGGAAGATGCTGTAAAGAGCTTTGCCAATATGCGAGAAGGCCACAGCGCCATGATGGGGATAATGCTTGCTGATCAGCACATGGCGATAGAAGCGGCCCATTTCCGGAATAGCGAATACGCCGATGCCGCCGAAGGAACGGGTAGCAACAGGCAGAACCTCGCCCTGAGCGATGTAAGCCTGCAGATTTCCTTCCGCAGAGCCGTGGATGCGGTAGAAGGTGATTTCACCGGGAGCAATGTCGCCTTCCAGAGTACCGCGGGTGATGTCGGGCTCATTGCCGTCTTCCAGCAGACGGTTCTGGATCAGCTGATATTTAACAGCGCCCTGGCTCAGCTTGCAGAGAGGAGTGTTGCCGCAGTGGAAGCCCATGAAGGTGTCCTTCAGGGTGTAATCGTATTTACCCTTGATTTCAGCATCAAACATATCTCTGGGCACAGAGTTGTTGATGTCCAGCAGAGTTACGGCGTCGCCGGAAGCGCACATGCCGATATACTCGCTCAAAGCGCCGTAAATATCCACTTCGCAGGCCACAGGGATTCCCTTAGTGACCAGACGGCTGTTTACATAGCAGGGCTCAAAGCCGAACTGAGAGGGGAATGCGGGCCAGCATTTATCGGCAAAAGCCACATATTTGCGGGAACCCTTGTTCTGCTCTGCCCAATCCAGCAGGGTGATCTCAAACTGTGCCATACGGGGCAGCAGGTCGGGATACTGGTTGCCAACGCCCAGTTCCGCTGCCATCTCTTCCACAACTTCCTGGATGCGGGGGTCGTTTGCGTGCTCTTTATAAGCCACCAGAAGATCCAGCTCAGAGTTTTCCTGAATTTCCACACCAATGTCATACAAAGGCTTGATGGGAGCGTTGCAGGCAAAGAAGTCCTGCGGACGAGGGCCGAAAGTAATGATCTTCAGATTGGAAACACCGATCAGGGTGCGGGCTACGGGAACAAAATCAGCGATCATGTCGGCTACGTCTTCTGCGGTGCCAACAGGATACTCCGGCATATAGGCCTTGATTTTCCGCAGGCCCAGGTTATAGGAGCAGTTGAGCACGCCGCAGTATGCGTCGCCGCGGCCGTTAATCAAATCGTCGCCGTGTTCCTCGGCGGCAGCAGCATACATCACGGGGCCGTCAAAGTTTTTGGCGATCAGGGTTTCGGGGGTCTCGGGGCCGAAGTTGCCCAGGAAGACTACGAGAGCGTTGCAGCCTGCGGCTTTTACATCCTCAACAGCCTTGAGCATATCCAGCTCATTTTCCACGGTTACCTTACATTCGTAGATGTCTCCGCCTTTTTTTGCGTATGCAGCAGCCACTTCGGCTCTGCGGCGCTCGGAAAGGGAGATGACGAAGCAGTCACGGCTGACAGCGATCAGGCCCAGCTTTACGTCGGGGATATTTTTGATCTGGTTCATTTTCCTTCCATCCTTTCATTTTTTCAGCAGTGTGTGCTGTATTTTGCAGTTTTGGGAAAGCTTCACTTTCAGACAAAAAGCGAGAGCTGCCCGCATATGGAATGAATGGGAGCGGGGTTCCTAAAAGGGCAACACCGCCCCATCCAAAACAAACAACATACAATCAGTAAAATTTAAGAAAAATATTACAGAGAGGCCAGAGAAGCAAAGGTATCCTTCAGAGCAGGATACAGGGAACGGTAGATCTCATAGTATTTTTCATACTGCCAGTGGTTTTCGCCAATGGGCGGCTGGGCAGGATTTACCTTGATAACCTTGCGGCAGGCTTCCGGCACGCTTTCATAGATACCAGCGCCCACACCGGCCAGGATGGCAACACCCAGAGCGGGGCCTTCCTTGTTGGCAACGGTCTTAACAGGCAAGCCGTAAACGTCGGCCATCATCTGCCGCCAGAAGGGGCTGCTTCCGCCGCCGCCGCAGGCCAGCATCTCGCTGGAAACTACGCCCATGCCACGGAGAATGTCCAGGCATTCTCTCTGGGAATAGATAACGCCTTCCATAACGGCTCTCAGCATATCGTATTTGGTATGAATTGCGGAAAGACCAAAGAATACGCCACGTGCGGAAGGATCCAGCAGGGGAGAACGTTCGCCCATCAGATAGGGGAGGTAAACAAGGCGGTTTGCACCGATGGGGGATTTTTCCGCCTGCTTATCCATGATATAATACGGATCCACATCCATTCCTACGGCAACGGCTTTTTCTTCGCCGCAGAAAGTGTCCCGGAACCATTTCAGGGAAAGACCTGCGGAAAGGGTGCAGCTCATTACCGTCCAGCAGCCGGGAACGGCGGAACAGAAGGTGTGTACACGGCCTTTGGGGTCGATGGTAACACTGTCGGAATGGGCGAATACCACGCCGGAGGTTCCCAGGGTGGTGAAGGCTTTTCCTTCTTCCACAACACCGGTTCCAACAGCGGCGGCGGCGTTGTCGCCGGCGCCTCCCACAACGGGAGTGCCTTCCATGAGGCCGGTAAGAGCGGCGGCCTCAGCCGTAACTGTGCCTGTTACCTCAGGAGATTCATACATTTTAGCCAGCAAAGCCGGGTCGATTTCCAGTTTTTCCAGAACCTCCGCGCTCCAGCAGCGGTTCTTTACATCCAGAAGCTGCATACCGGAAGCATCGCTGACTTCCGTTGCAAACTCGCCGGTCAGCATATAGCGGACATAGTCCTTGGGCAAAAGGATGTGGCGGCATTTGGCGTAAATTTCCGGCTCGTGTTTCCGCACCCACAGGATTTTTCCTGCGGTAAAGCCTGTCAGCGCCGGATTGGCGGTAATCTCAATGAGACGGTCTTTGCCGATCTTTTCGGTAATCTCGTCGCATTCCGCCTGGGTGCGCTGATCGCACCAGATAATGGAATTGCGAAGAACTTCTCCGTTTTCATCCAGCATAACCAGGCCGTGCATCTGGCCGGAGATTCCCAGTCCCTTTACATCAGCGGGATTTACGCCTGAATCGGTAAGCACCTGACGGATGGTGTCTCTGGCGGCGTTCCACCAGTCCCGGGGATCCTGCTCAGCCCAGCCGTTCTGAGGCTGATACATGGGATATTCGATGAGGGCGGATGCTACGGCATTTCCGTCTGTGTCGAAAAGGACGGTCTTAGTGCCGGAAGTACCCAGATCGATACCCAGAAGATATTCTTTTTGATTGCTCACGGTTGTTTCCTCCTTTTCCTTAAGCCTATACGGCAAAGGTGTTTTCCCGTTTTATACTTTTCATCCGGTAATCATTCAATGGAAAGATTTTCGCCTATAAGCCCTGCAAACGCGCCCTGTTCGATTTCCGAGGCGGCTTCCTCATGGGCGATGAGCCATTTGTTTCTGGCAAAGAGAAGCCGGTCTTCCCCAACAGGAGCAGGCTTTGTTTCCAGAGGAAGGTTTGTATCCTTATGCAGCAATACTACGCAGCGGAAACCGCTTTCTTCTGTATTGCAGGGGGCATAATGCAGGGTAGTACCGTAGACTTCCAGCATGGTTCCCTTGGGAACGAAGAAAGCTTCAGCCTTGGAGGTATCATATGTATAGGTTTTGGGGTCGATATCCTGCTCCATGCCCAGAATCAGCACCAGATCCGTGCAGGCAATATTAATTTCGGAGGAGCGGTGATATTCCAGAGCGTTCAGAAGTTTGTTTTTTCCGTTGCAGTATCCGAACTGAGCCGGCAGGCCGCCGAATTCCCGTTCAGTTACTTCTTTGAAAAAGGGCAGGGCTTCCAGTTCCGGGGAAGAGGGCACATACACCACGGAATCGGGGCAAGGTGTCTTTTCCATGCCCTCCAATACGCCGCTCAGGTCGTATCCTTCAATAACATGCCCGTATTTCCGGAATTCGGGATCGTTGACTGTAAACCGTTTCATTTTGAGCATCTCCTTACATACGTGTATTTTGTTCTGACTAATACTGAACCAAAAATAAAAGCCTGTGTTTGTTATATGGTCATCTGCCGGTATTACTCGGCAAATAGGACTGCCGATTATGTATCTTGAGTATCTTCAGAAGCTTCCAGGAATGGCCGGGGTTCCTCCAGATTTTCCAGAAGCTTGATTACGGTTCTCGTGATATATTGATCCGGTGGGCGGAGACCTCTCACCAGATAGTCAAAAAGAAGCTTAACAGAGCGGTACCCCTGCTCGAAAGGCTCCTGGCACACCGTCGCGGGGATACGCCCTTTTCGGATATATTCCCTAGTAGCAGGAATATCGTCGAAGGGAAGGACAAGAGGTTCTTCCGGCGAAGAGCCGAACTCTTCCGCAGCGCGGCATACGCCATTTACACCCGCGCCCGCCACAAATATGCAGTTGGGAGCTTTTTCCCTGGGCAGGGAAAGAAGATGTTCCTTTGTAAGCCGATAAGCAAGAGCATCATCGTCCTGGCAGATGAGAAAGCCTGTCTCATGGATAGATATGTTTTTTTCCCTGAGAACATCCCTAAATCCCTGTATCCGTTGGTTATGTCCTTCGATTTCTTCGGAACCGGTGACAATCAGAACCCGGGGATCCGGGATCCGCAAAAGAGAGAAAAGCCCTCCTGCCGTACGCCCTGTTTCCAGGTAATCACAGCCTACATAAGACAGCCGGCCGGTGCCGGGAAGGTCCGTATTGGTGGCGATAAGGGGTATACCGCTTTTTTGGATTTCCTCCACTACCCGCCTGGTTTCAGGGACGTCTACCGTGGTGACACAGAGGCCCGAAAGTCCCTCTTCCCGCAGGGCTTCCAGAGCACGGGCGTGGGTTTTGGGGTCGTATCCTTTTACCTGCCGGATCAGAAGGGAAACGCCGAAATCGGAAAGATTCTGTTCCGCCGCCCGGGCTCCCCGGAGAATGTCGTCAAAAAAGCCGTTGTCCACGCCGGGAAGAAGGAACCCGATCCGAAGGGAACGTTTGATAGCTGCCAGCTCTCTTCCGGCACGGTTGGGAAGGTAGTTCATTTCCCGCGCCAGACGGCGCACTTTTTCTGCCACCTGGGGGCGCACTTTTCCCCGGCCGTTCAGCACACGATCCACCGTTCCACGGGAGACACCGGCTGCCTGTGCAATATCCTTAATGGTAACAGCCATGGATTCTCCCTCTTTTCTGAAACATTTTGTGTGCACGTGTGCTCGAGCACATACTCCCTTTAATTCGTAGTATAGGCCTAGAGGAAGGTAAAGTCAACAGGATATTTTGAATTTATCTATATGAAATTGAGAAAATTATATGACGTTTTTGTTGAATTTTCCCAGGGGTGCTTTCTGCAGGAAATAGGACATAGGAAATTCCATGCATTCTATAGGATTTCCAGAGTTTACCTGCGGACTTCCATGAAAAAAGCCGTATCAAATCAAAAAATAGGGGAATATAAGAGCTATTTGCCGGGGGAAATCCGGATACTGAAAACAGAAGCATAAAAGGAATAAGAAAGCTTTTTTAAGAGAAACGGAGCGGCTCCTTTTCTCAGCAGAGAAAAGATTTCCCGGCAATTTCAAAGAAAAAAGGATTTGCAACAAAAATCCATAATTAAGGGAAAGAAATGTATTGCAGAAGAGCGTCTGCACTGTTAGTATAAAAGCATAAAGATATCCGCTCAATTGCGGAAAAAGATGCGGAATTTACAGAAAACGGAGGGATAACCATGGGAGCTTCTGCTCTGCGCACAGCGCTTGAAACTGGTAAATTGAATGAGAAATTGGCACATATCTATGTCTGCAGCAAGAAGGAGGCGGAAAAGTATGTCCGCCGGGCTTTGAAAGCAGTGGATGTTTTTGAATCCCTCTATGGGGAAAACAGGGAATTGTTCCTTTTCAGCGCTCCGGGACGGACAGAGGTGGGCGGCAACCATACGGATCATCAGCGGGGCCGGGTGCTGGCCGCCGGCGTTAACTTGGATGTAATTGCAATTGTGGCAAAAAATGAGGATACCACCATTCGCGTGAAGAGTGAGGGACACGCGGAGGACGTAGTGGACTGTGCCGATACCCAGATGCATCCGGAAGAAAAGAACACTTCCAATGCGCTTCTGCGGGGCGTGTGCGCCGCATTTAAGGACATGGGCTATACCTTGGGCGGGTTTGACGCGTATACCACTTCGGATGTGCTGACCGGTTCCGGCCTTTCCTCTTCTGCGGCCTTTGAGGTTCTGCTGGGCACCATTTTGAACGGCCTTTACTGCAAAGGAGAGGTGAGCGCTCTGAAGATCGCCCAGATCGGTCAGTATGCGGAAAACGAGTATTTTGGTAAACCCTGCGGCCTGATGGATCAGGCTGCAAGCAGTATCGGAAGCTTTATCACCATTGATTTCGAGGATAAGGAAAATCCGAAAGTGGAGCAGGTGGAATTTGATTTTGCCGGCTGCGGCTATAATCTCTGCATTGTGGATACCCACGGCGACCATGCGGATCTTACTCCCGATTATGCAGCTATTCCCGCAGAGATGCGGAGTGTGGCTGCCTGCTTTGGCAAGGAAGTGCTGCGGGAAGTGGATCCCAAGGAATTTTTCGCAAAGCTGCCTTCCCTGCGGGGGAAAGTAAGCGACCGGGCTATTCTGCGGGCCATCCATTTCTTTGGGGATAACGACCGGGTTCCCCAGCAGGTAGCGGCTCTTCGCAGGGGCGATTTCGATACGTTCCGCGCCCTGGTGGTAGAATCGGGCAATTCTTCCAGTATGTATCTGCAAAACGTGTTTTCCACTCTGCATCCGGAGCGGCAGGAAATTTCCCTGGCCCTCGCCATCTGCAGACAGCTTCTGGAGCCCAGGAAGGGCGCTTGGCGTGTCCATGGTGGCGGTTTCGCAGGGACAGTGCAGGCTTTTGTTCCCGCTGATTTTACAGAAGAATTCCGTTCCGTTATGGAGGATGTTTTCGGAAAAGGAAGCTGCTATACCCTGGCTGTCCGGCCTGTGGGCGGTGTGCAGATTTTCTGATGGCGGGCTCTGGCAGCTCTGGAAACGGGGCTGGAAAAGCGGCTTGATTTTTGTTTGTTTTATTCTACATATAGAACAGTATGCGGCAGGTAACTGGCAGGAAGATATATGTATCAGCAATACCCGGAGCTGCCGGGCAGGTAACAGGAGGTTATAGATATGGCAGAACTTCGTTGGCATCCTTTGATTCAAGACTGGGTGATGATCGCGGGAAACCGCCAGGGGCGCCCCCAGATGCCTAAAGATTATTGCCCTTTTTGCCCTTCATTCGGAAATGTGCCGGAGTATGAGGTGCTGGAATACGACAATGATTTTCCGGCTCTTTCTCAGAATCCTCCCGAACCCGATGATGTGGCGGACGACTTCTTTAAAGTGCGTCCTTCTTACGGCAAATGCGAGGTAATCCTCTATTCCCCGGGCCATACTACGGCGGTCACGGAGCTTTCCGACAGCCACATGAAAAAGCTGGTGGATCTTTGGTGTGACCGGTTTGCGTATATGAAAAGCGACGAAAAGATCAAATATGTGTTTCCTTTTGAAAACAGAGGAGAAGCTGTAGGCGTTACCATGCCCCATCCCCATGGCCAGATGTATGGCTATTCGGTTATTCCCAAAAAATTGCAGCTGGAAACGGCTTCCGCCAGGGAATACTATGAGAAAAACGGGAAATGTCTTTTCTGCGACATGCTGGAGCATGAATTAAAGGACGGACGCCGGATCATATTTAAAAATGAATATTTTACCGTGTTTCTTCCTTTCTTTACGGAATATCCTTATGGAGTGTATATTTTTGCCAATAATCATAAGCAGACCCTTCTGGATTTCACAGAAGAGGAGCGTGTTAGCCTGGGGCTTACCATCCGGGATACGGTTGGTATGCTGGACAGCCTTTTCGGTTATCGGTTCCCCTATATGATGTGTATGCACAACGCCCCTGTCAACAGCGGCGATTATTCCAAGGATTATCATTTCCATATTGAATTTTTCCCGCCTATGCGCAGCGCGGATAAGCAGAAATTCAACGCTTCCAGCGAGACTGGGGCCTGGGCAAGCTGCAATCCCACCTGCCCGGAGGAAACGTCCAAGGAACTGCGGGCGGCCTATGAGCGGTATAAGGAATCGGAGAAAACGATCGAAAGGGATTGATGTTCCTTATATTGCAAGTGTTGTTAAACCGCCTCAGAAAATTCTGCAGCGTATAAAGGAGGTTATTTTACATGAAGGTATTGATTACAGGCGGAGCCGGTTTCATCGGTTCCCACACATGTGTGGAGCTTTTGGAAAATAATGTGGAAATTGTTGTAATGGATAATTTCTGCAACTCCACTCCAGAAGCTGTAGAGGCCATAAAATCCATTACCGGCAAGGATTTTCCTTTTTATGAGTGCGACATGTTGGATTATGACGGCTTTAAGAAAATTTTTGAGGAAAACAAGCTGGATGCTGTCATTCATTTCGCAGGGCTGAAGGCAGTTGGAGAGAGCGTAGAAAAACCTCTGGAATACTATCATAACAATTTGTCGGGCACTTTGAATCTCCTGCGTCTTATGCGGGAATACGGCGTGAAAAAACTGGTGTTCAGTTCCTCCGCTACCGTATATGGCATGAATAACCCGGTGCCTTTCCGGGAGGATATGCCCATTGGAGGCACCACCAATCCCTATGGCACCACCAAATTCTTCATTGAGCAGATGCTGCAGGATCTGGCCTTTGCCGATCCTACCTGGAAAATTGCCCTGCTCCGGTATTTTAACCCCGTGGGAGCTCACGAGAGCGGGCTGATTGGGGAGAATCCCAAGGGGATACCCAATAACCTGATGCCGTATATTGTCCGTGTAGCTGCAGGGCAGCTTGAAAAACTCAGCGTATATGGGGATGATTATCCCACTCCCGATGGAACAGGCGTGCGGGATTATATCCATGTATGCGATTTGGCGGCAGGCCATTTGAAAGCGCTGGAACAGCTGGATCATATCGAAGGGGCCCGGGCCTGGAACCTGGGAACCGGCCAGGGCAGTTCCGTTCTGGAGGTTGTCCATGCCTTTGAAAAGGCCAGCGGCAGAAAGGTTCCGTATGTACTTGCTCCCCGTCGGGCAGGGGATATAGCCGAATGCTACGCAGATGTATCCCGGGCAAAAGAGGAGCTTCATTGGGAAGCGAAGTGCTCGTTGGAAAAAATGTGCGCGGATTCGTGGAATTACATTGTAAAATCTCAGCAGATGTGATACAATTCTTGCAAAGATGGAATATGATAACGCTGTAACAGGCTAAATTATTTGTGATCTGCTGAAGCATCCATGAAAAAGGGTTTCCCTCGGTAGAGCGGAAACCCTTTTTTTACTCAAAAATACGGGCTGCAATAGGGTGTATGAAACAACACTGCACAGGGGATACAGCGAGTATTTTTTCATCATTTATAAAATTTTAACTTGTTTGCATGGCAATTTTCGTATATAATCATTACTATATACTTTTTGCGTTGTTTACAGATTTGTATTTGTATAAAATGCCTATACAAAGAAAATAGAAAATAGGAATCCTGATGGGGAGGAACCGGAATGGCCAGTGATTTAAGGATAGACATGAATAGCCTGGAAGGTATTTCTCCTGAGCAAGCTTCTATGGCGGCCAGCCGGCTGCCGGGAGAAATATCTTTTTTATATCGCAACCTGCTTACTGGGGAAACGGTTTCCTATGAGGAAAACAAATCCCTCTGCGCAGCCAGTGTTATTAAGCTGGCGGTTCTGACGGAAGCTTTTTTTCGCATAGAAGAGGGAACTTTGGATCCACAGACAGAATATGTGCTGCAGGAAGAGGACAAGCTTCCTTCCTGCGGGGCGCTTACATATATGCACACAGGCCTTAACGTGACCATGGAGGATTTGTATACGGCCATGATTATCCACAGCGATAATACGGCCACCAATATCCTTCTGAAAAAGTTTACAATGGAAGCTGTCAACCGCAGAATGCGGTCTTTGGGCCTTTCTATTACAACGGTGAACCGCCTGTTGTTTGATGGGGAGGCTGCTGCAAAAGGGTTGGAAAATCAAATTGCAGCCGGTGAGATGGCATTCCTTTTAGAAAAAATTTTCCGAGGAGAACTGGTTTCCCGAAAGGCTTCGGAAAAGATGCTTCAAATCCTGAAAAACCAGCGTCTCAATGGAAAGATACCTTTTTTCCTCCATGGAATGGGGGTTCCCGTGGCCCACAAAACAGGTGAAGACAGCGGCATCACCCATGATGTAGGCATTATATATGGAGAAACGCCTTTTATTCTTTGTTTTTGCGGCAACAAAACGGATGTACCTTTATTTGAAAGATTTATGCAGGATATTTCCTTGGGAATTTATCGCTGGCTGAAAGCGCAGGGCTAAATTAAGAGTATATGATGCAAAAATGAATCTTTCACTTCAAAAAAATTCATTTTATGGTTCGAATATCTTTACAGGCCACAATATTGGTGGTATAATTTTCCCTAAAATAATAAGATTTGAAATTTTTAAATTTTAAACTGCATTTTAAACTTTGTAAGAACGAATCAGTTTTCCCAGTTTGGGTTAACTGAAAGCAGGTTGGAGGGTTAACTTTGAAAATTGCGGATATACGGACAGATGAGATTTTCATTCCTCTGGCAGTGCCGTTTAAGACGGCTCTCCGTACCGTTGAAAATGTGGAAGATATAGTGGTTCGTATCACTGCGGATACGGGGGAAGTGGGATACGGAGAAGCTCCTCCCACAGCCGTTATCACAGGGGACACAAAAGGCTCCATCCGGTGTGCTATAGAGGAGTTTATCCGTCCGGCCCTTTTGGGAATGGATATAGCCGACCTGGATGCGGTGATGACCAAGCTCCATAGCTGTATACAAAAAAATACCAGCGCCAAGGCTGCTGTGGATATGGCTTTGTATGATCTGTGGGGCAAGCTGTATAAAGCACCTGTATACCGCCTTTTAGGTGGCAGCCGCAGGGAATTTGAAACGGATATTACCATCAGTGTAAATCCTGTGGATGAAATGGTGCGGGATAGCGTAGATGCCGTTAGACGCGGATATTCCATCCTGAAAGTAAAAGTAGGCCGGGAAGGCCTGAAAGATGTAAAACGCATAGAAGAGATCCGGAAAGCTGTAGGGCCGGATATCGCTTTGCGGGTGGATGCCAACCAGGGCTGGAACGCTAAGGAAGCTGTGCGGATCATCCGGGCCATGGAAGATAAGGGGCTGGATATTGATTTGGTAGAACAGCCTGTAAACGCCCACGACCTTATGGGTATGAAACTGGTTACAGGGGCGGTATATACGCCCATATTGGCTGATGAAAGCGTGTTTTCTGCGGAAGACGCTGTGACAATCATCCGGGAGCGGGCGGCAGACCTTATCAATATTAAGCTGATGAAAACAGGTGGCATCTGGGGAGCACTGAAAATCTGCTCCATTGCAGAGGCTTTTGGTGTGGAGTGTATGATTGGCTGTATGCTGGAAAGCAAGCTTGCAGTTACGGCAGGGGCACATCTGGCGGCGGCTAAATCCATTATTACCCGGGCAGATTTGGATGGACCTTCCCTTTGTAAGGAGGATCCTTTTGAAGGGGGGCCCCTGTTCCTTGAAAACCGCATTGTGATGACCGATGCGCCCGGCCTGGGCATAGAGGGCATACCGGCTTCATTTTAAAGGGAATATTTTTGGTTTTGAGATATAGAAACGAGTTGGTCTTTGCACGTGCATCGTGTATATAGGTTGGATAGGCGTACAGTATATTTCACCTAAGGAATCTTGATTCCCGTATATGTCTATGAGGATTGGAGTTTCGTATATGGGATTCATGGATAAATCAAAAAGAGAGAGGATGAACACCATGAAAAGAGTAATTTCTCTGTTGCTGAGTGCAGTTATGCTGTTGGGCATAATGACCTCCTGTCAGGGAAACAATTCAGGAGACTCTTCCAGTACGTACAGATATCTGTATTCCGGAGAAGTTACCACCCTGAATTATCTGGTTACAGGTAACACAAATGAAATGGGTCTGGCCGCTAATTTCATCGACTGCTTGATAGAGTATGACGAATACGGCGGAATCCAGCCATCTATTGCGGAAAGCTGGGAAACAGAAGACCAGACAACCTGGACATTCCATATCCGTAAGGGTGTGAAATGGGTGGATAATACTGGCGCAGAGGTTGCCGATGTAACAGCAAACGACTTTGTAGCAGCGGCTAAATACGCTCTTGATGCCAAAAACGAATCCAGCACCAACTATATGTATGAAGGTATCGTGAAAAACGCATCCGAGTATCTAGCTTATACTACGTATCTGGTAGTAAGCGATAATGGGAAAAAGACCGTGGATGAAGAAGGCAATCCCATTGAAAAAGTGGAAGAAGTCAAATTCGAGGATGTGGGTGTAAAGGCTGTTGACGACTATACCCTGCAGTTTACTCTCGAGAAGCCGACCCCCTATTTTCTAACCGTTCTTTCCTATGGCTGCTATCTGCCGGCGTATGAGCCTTTCCTGACAGAATGCGGCGATCTTTTCGGTACGGATAATACTAAGCTCCTTTACTGCGGCGCATATTATCTGAGCGAGCTTTCTCCTCAGACCCAGCGCGTCCTTACTAAGAACCCGCTCTATTGGGATAAGGACAAGGTATATATCGAGCAGATTGTAGCTACCTACAATGCGGAAGCCACAACGCTGGCTCCTGAAATGTTCAAGCGCGGTGAGACCGATGAGGCCACTATCGGCTCTCAGATTCTCAACAGCTGGATGAATGACAGCGAAACGGCGGATCTGGTACATCCTACCCGTGCAGACGCTTCCTATTCCTATTTCTTTGCGTTCAACTTTGATCCCCAGTTTGATGCTTCCTATGAGCCGGAAAACTGGAAACTGGCTGTAAACAACGAGAATTTCCGCAAGGCGGTTATGGCAGCTCTGAACCGTCTGGAAGCCAAAAAGGTTTCCAACCCCATGAACGCGGATTCCATGGTAATCAATACCATTACACCTCCGGACTTCTGTTCCGTAAACGGAACGGATTATACCCAGCTGGAGCCTCTGAAAGCCTATACGGATGGGGATTTTTACGATGAGGCGGCAGCCAAGGAGTATAAGGACGCTGCCAAGAAGGAACTGGAAGCTGCCGGCGCTACCTTCCCCATTAAGGTTCTCTTTACATATAACCCCCAGGTTACCGATTGGGATAAGGAATGCACGGTTATTGAGCAGCAGTTGGAAGAAGTGCTGGGAAGCGACTTTATTGATGTTATCTGCGAAGCCGGCCCTGCTACAGATTTCCTGGGATCTATCCGCCGCAGCGGCAAATATGCGCTGATGAAGTGCAACTGGGGCTGCGACTATGAGGATCCGGAGACCTGGACGGTTCCCTTTGCAGTTGATAACAGCTACAACTTTGTGGATAAGAGCGAAGATAGTGCCACCAAGGCTGTTATAGACGAATACTATGCCAAGGTTCAGGAAGCGGTTAAAGAAGTTTCCGATATAGAGAAACGGTATACTCTCTTTGCAGAGGCGGAAGCTATGCTTCTGGATCATGCCATTGTAGTGCCGTATTCTCTGGATGGCGGCAATTACATCGCTTCTACACTGAATCCTTTTGACGGCCAGTATGCTCCTTACGGAATTGCCATTCATCGCTATAAGGGAAAAAAGCTGATGGAAAAATCTATGAGCGAAGAAGAATACAACAAAGCCTATGAAGAGTGGCAGGCTGGAAGAGAAAAGGCACAGGCAAGCGAAGAATAATGTATGTCGGGAAATTTCCCGCGGGAAAGAAGGGCGGAGGATACCTCCGCCCCGTTCCCGTTTTCAAATGGCGTCTTGACTGGACCAGAAAGTGGCACATACTTTAAGATGCAACCCACATGAAAAGCTGATTTTACAGCGCAGGCAGCACAAGGTTTACGACCCCACACGGAAAATGTTCTGCGCGGCTGGAATTCGTATGGGCTCGTAAACTTTGTGTCTCAGGCGAAAGATAAGGGAGGGGGCCGTTTTTTGAAAACGGCTGTCGGAATTTGCTGGCCCTAAGGGGCTAATTTATCAAAAAGGAGCCGGTGCTATGCTGAAATATATTGCCAAGCGCCTTTTGCGGTCGCTTGTTACATTGGCGATAGTTATAACCATCATCTTTTCCTTGCTGCGGCTGATGCCTATTGAGGGATATTTTCCCAACTATGATAAGCTCAGTCCCGGGCAGATCCAGGCCAGCCTGACCAGTATGGGCCTGTTGGATCCTCTTCCCGTGCAGCTGTGGAATTTTATCAGCGGCGTTTTCCAGGGGGATCTGGGAACCTCCCTTGTGTATCGGGTAAATGTGCCTATTACGCAGATCATTGCGGAAAAAGCTCCTGTCTCTATAGAGCTTGGGCTTCTCTCCGTGGGTTTGAGTCTGCTGGTTGGAATCCCGTTGGGTGTGGGCATGGCACTGGCATCTCTGGCCAGGCAGAAAAAAGGTGTGCCTGCATTGGTTAAAAGAACACCTCTGCGCCGCTGTATGGATGCAGTGGGAATGTTTTTTGCTACCATATGGGAAAAGATCGGCACAATTTTTATTGTGGTAATCCAGGCTGTGCCTTCGGCTGTTTATTACCTTTTTATTCAGCTTTACGGGACGGATCTATTCGGTATCCCTACCTTGTTTAATAAAAATAATTATGCCACATGGATTCTGCCGGTAGTATCTTTGGCTTTAGGCAACATCGCCTATTATGCTATGTGGCTGCGCCGGTATATGACGGACGAAATAAACAAGGATTATGTGCAGCTGGCCAAGGCGAAAGGTGTCAGCAGCTCTGGAATTATGTTCCGGCATGTATTCCGCAATGCGTTTGTCCCTATGATTCAATATCTGCCGGGTTCCATTCTTTTTACAGTGATGGGATCCATATATGTGGAAAGTCTTTACAGTATTCCGGGAATGGGCGGCTTGCTGGTAAATGTCATCCAGCGGCAGGATAACACTATGGTTCAGGCATTGGTGTTGATTTATTCTGTCATCAGTATTGTTGCCCTGATCCTGGGTGATATCCTTATGAGTATTGCGGATCCCCGTATTAAATTGGGCAAGAAAGAGGAGGCGCGCTGAGAAATGGCTTATCGGAACAAGAAAACCAAAATCCTGCAGGATAGTATAGAAGCGCATATGCAATCCTCTTTTGCTCCTGAGGAAGCTTTCGCTTTTGCTCACCATGATGAGGCGGATGCTGAACGGGGAGGGTATTCCAACTATTCCTATTGGCGAAGCACGGTGCAGGCCTTTAAAAAGAACAAAGTAGCAGTATTTTTTGTGTTTGTAGTGGCGATCCTGCTTTTGTTTACCTTTATTCAGCCGATTCTCCCCAACCAAAAGGATCCGCTGCTGATTTATGAGGATGCAGAAGGCAACAGGCTTGCAAACCTTTCTCCTAATGGAGAGTTTTGGTTTGGTACAGATTCTATCGGCCGTGATATGTGGAGCCGTATTTGGAGCGGTACCCGCACATCGCTCTTTATCGGGTTTGCCGTTGCGGGTGTTGAAGTGGTATTGGGCATCCTGGTTGGCGTTTTATGGGGATATGTGCGCAAGCTGGATTTCCTTTTTACAGAGCTTTACAATGTATTTGACAATATTCCGCAGACAATCCTTTTAATATTGATTTCCTATATTATGAAGCCGAGCATCTCCACGCTGATTTTTGCCATGTGTCTGACAAGCTGGCTGCAGATGGCGCGTTTTATCCGCAACCAGATTATTATTATACGGGACAGGGATTACAATTTGGCTTCCCGGTGTTTGGGAACCCCTACCTTCCGAATCATTTTTCGGAACCTGCTTCCGTATCTGGTTTCCGTCATCATGCTGCGGATTGCTCTGACCATCCCTTCAGCCATATCCAATGAGGTTTTCATTACATATATAGGTTTGGGCGTTCCTCCCTATACGCCTTCACTGGGAAATTTGATTAATGAAGGCCGAAAACTTATGATGGACCCCACACTCCGCTATCAGCTGATTTTCCCAACGGTGGTTCTTTCCATCGTTACCATCGCTTTCTACATTGTAGGAAATGCTTTTGCGGATGCGGCTGATCCCAAGAATCACCGGTAAGGAGGAATTGCTATGGATACGAAACAGGAAGTGATCCTCTCTGTCCGGGATTTGGAGGTAAAATTCAATCTGCGGGGAAAGGTTCTGCATGCGATCCGGGGAGTTTCCCTGGATCTATATAAAGGCGAAAGCCTGGCAATAGTGGGAGAATCCGGTTCCGGAAAATCCGTTTTTGTTAAAACGTTTATGGGTCTGCTGGATTCCAACGGATATGTTTCCGGCGGCAGTATAGAATACGATGGGAAAAATCTGGCCCAGTATACCCAGGACAAACAATGGAGAAATATCCGCGGCGGCCAAATCGCCATGGTTTTGCAGGATCCCATGACCAGCCTGAACCCGCTTAAAACGGTAGGAAAGCAGATATGCGAGGCTTTGAAGCTTCATAGAAACATGCCTAAAAAGCAGATGAAGGATGCAGCTATCGAGATTCTTCGGGACGTGGGAATTCCTGAGCCTGAAAAGCGTTTTTCCCAGTATCCCCACGAATTTTCCGGAGGTATGCGGCAGAGGGTCGTTATTGCCATTGCTGTGGCCTGTAATCCGAAGATTTTGATTTGCGATGAACCGACTACGGCTTTGGATGTGACCATCCAGGCACAGATTCTCCATTTGCTGAAGGAACTGAAGGAAAAATATGATCTGACAACCATTTATATCACCCATGATCTGGGTGTGGTGGCCAATGTGGCAGACCGCATTGCCGTTATGTATGCAGGCGATATCGTAGAAATCGGCACATGCGAGGAAGTTTTTTATAATCCTCAGCATCCCTATACCTGGGCGCTTCTTTCCAGCCTTCCGCAGCTTGGTGTTAAGGGACAGGAGCTTTTCTCCATCAAGGGGACTCCGCCAAACCTTTTCTACCATGTGGAAGGGGACGCTTTTGCGCCTCGTAACCCCCAGGCTCTTAATATTGATTTTAAAGAGAGGCCGCCTTATTTTGAGGTGAGCCCCACCCATAAAGCCAGAACCTGGCTTCTGGATCCCAGGGCGCCCAAGGTGGAACCGCCGGAATCCATCCGGAATATACGGAATCTGAAGCCCCTTTTGAATCCCGATTTTGTAAAAACGGCCGCAGGAGGTGCTTCCGATGAATGAGAAAAAAGAGCTTTTGCTCCAGGTGAAGCACCTGGAGGTAACCTTTGGAAACCGTTCCCATAAATTCCGGGCTGTGGACGATGTATCGTTTGATATATATAAAGGGGAAACCTTTGGGCTTGTAGGTGAATCCGGTTCCGGCAAGACCACCATCGGAAGGGCTATTATCCGCATCAACCCCATTTCCGGGGGAGAGATCCTCTATAAGGGCGAACGTATCAGCGGCAAGATTTCCCGAAAGAAAGACAAAGCCCTGACCAGGCAGATCCAGATGATTTTCCAGGATCCTATGGCCTCTTTGAACGAACGGGCCAAAGTGGACTATATTGTCTCCGAAGGGCTTTACAGCGGAGAACACCGTCCCTCTGAGGGAGATCGGAAAAAAGCGGTGGAAGAATCCCTTTCAGACGTAGGCCTTCTTCCCGAGTTTTCCAGCCGGTTCCCCCATGAATTTTCCGGCGGGCAGCGGCAGAGAATCGGTATTGCCCGGGCTCTCATCATGGAACCGGAATTTATCATTGCAGACGAACCCATTTCCGCTTTGGATGTTTCTATCCGCGCGCAGGTGTTGAATCTTCTTTCCCGTCTGCAGAAGGAAAGAGGGCTTACGTATCTTTTCATTGCCCATGACCTTTCCGTTATGCGGTTTATCACCGACCGGATCGCTGTAATCCATAAGGGACGTCTTGTGGAACTCTGCGATACGGAGAGGCTGTTTGCAGCGCCTTTGCATCCCTATACGCAAGCGCTTCTTTCTGCTATTCCCTTGCCGGATCCCATATCGGAAAAGAAGAAAAAACTTCTGGTATATGATCCCTCCATCCATAAATATGAAGATAATCCGCCTACATGGACGGAGATCGAGCCTGGCCATTTCATTTTGGCCAATGAGCCGGAGCTGGAAAAATACCGGCGTCAGCTTGAAAAGCTTGGATAACACCGCAGGGGCAAGGGAAAAGACGATTTTCTTGCTATCTATGCCAGAATCAATATTGGAATAGGCCGCCGCTGACGGAATGGCTCCGCAGCGGCGGTTTCTGCCTTTTGCAGAAGGTGCATAGGAATTTTTGCGAAAAAAAGGGAATGCGGCATATTCCTATGGCGGGATGCATATGGTGTATTTCAGAGCTTTGCGGTTCTTGCCGCTTCTGTTTCATATTTATGTCCAACCGGAAAAAGACAGAAAATCCCTGGAAATCCGGGTATGAAATTAAAAGGAAAGGAATGCGAAATCCCATGAACCTGTCACCTACATGTTCTGCTCCTTGGAATGGAAAAGTGCCCCGGCCTGTAAAACCGCTTTTTCCGGGGGCAAGGGTTGCGCTTATCGCGCCTTCGGGCCCTGTTCCGGAGGAAAGGCTTCAGCCGGCAGAGGAAGCTGTACGCTATTTTGGCTTGGAGCCCGTTATATACGAAAGCTGCCGCGCCCGCCACGGATATTTAGCCGGTGAGGACGATCTTCGCGCTCGGGATGTAAACCAGGCTTTTTTGGATCCCACTATAGATGGAATTTTGTGTATCCGGGGCGGATACGGAGCCCAGCGCTTTCTGGACCAGCTGGATTACGCCGCTATCCGGGAACATCCCAAATTTTTCGCCGGTTACAGCGACGTGACCGCGCTGCATACGGTGTTGAATCAGATTTGCGGTTTCTGCACCTATCATACGCCCATGCCTTCCACGGAACTGTATAAAGCTCTTTCCGGGGAATTGGATGGGTATACCCTGGAATCCTTTCGCTCTGTTCTGTTTGAAATTCCTTCCGGGCCTGTTAAGAATCCGCCGGAAAAGGCTTTGCGGAGCTTTTCGCCCGGGAAGGCTCAGGGCATTCTTTGCGGGGGAAATCTTTCCCTTGTCTCCTCTTCTCTTGGAACCCCTTGGGAAATTGATACCCGGGGCCGTATTCTCTTCCTGGAGGATGTGGATGAGTCCCCTTACCGCATTGACCGTATGCTGACCCAGATGAAAAATGCGGAAAAATTCCGGGACTGCGCCGGCATTCTCCTTGGCTGGTGGACTGATTGCGATGCCTGTGAAGAAGGTTCCCTGTCTTTAGAAGAAGTTCTGCGGGAGCTTTTGCCTCAAAATATCCCTATTTTGGAAAATTTGGCATGCGGGCACTCTCTGCCCACCATGAGCCTGCCCTTGGGAGCCATGGTTGAGATGGACGCGGATACGGGAGAAATCACCTTTTTGCAGGGAGCGGAAAGCTGATCCAGGCAGGAATTTTCTTTGAGATGCAAGGAAGCTGCATAGATGAGAGCAAGCTTCCATAATTTGAATATAGCTTTAGAAGAAAGGAATCCGGTAGGTATGAAAACAAAAGCATTGGTAATTCGTTCCATAGCTCCTTTGGTGGAATCCCCTCTTCATACAGAGGCGCTTACGGATGAAGCTCTCTGCGGCATGACCGTAGAGGTGCTGGAACAGCAGGGAGCCTGGAATTATATTCGCACCCCATACCGGTATGAAGGGTGGATGCATGAGGGGTGCTTGGAAAAAGATCCCGTTTGTATAAGAAAATGGGAAAAAATGGAGAAAAAGGCTGTATGGTTTCGCTGCGCAGATATATTGAAAGAACCTCGTGTGCAGGGAGCTATTCTGCAGACGGTATGGCGGGGTGGATTGCTTGCGCCTTTGGGTGAGCCGGAAGAAGGCTGGAGAAAGGTTCTTCTGCCGGACGGCCGGGAAGGATTCACCCCGGATGAATTCCTGGGGGAATATAATACTAGGCAAACTCCTGAGGATGAGGAGGCCTTCCGGGATGCGCTGGTAAATACAGCTATGCTTTACCAGGGCACCCAGTATCGTTGGGGTGGGAAAACGCCGGAAGGAATCGATTGCAGCGGTCTTTGTTCCATGGCGTATCTTTTGAACGGTGTTGTGATTTACCGGGATGCATCCATTAAAGAAGGATTTCCCATGCATGAGATCTCTCTTTCCGAGATCAAAAAAGGGGATCTCCTTTTCTTCCCGGGGCATGTGGCCATGTATATAGGCGGAAATCGGTTTATTCATTCCACCGGCCATATGGGCACCCACGGCGTAACCATTAACAGTCTCGATCCGAAAGATCCTTTGTATAGGGAAGATCTGCGGAGCCATATTACGGCGGTAGGCAGCATATTCTAAAGGATTTGTTTTCTGATTGGGGCTTGCCAGGTGTTTCGTAAAGGTATCTGATACACTGATAATCAAAAAAGAAAAACCTCTCCGGATTGTGAAAATCCGGAGAGGTTTTTTATCTTTTCTTTCGAAAATTGCAGAGATTCGGAAAAGCACAGAAAACGTATTTGTTTTCTCAGCCTTCCGAAGATGCATTTCTGGGAACAGCTTTATCCGAGAAGAGAAGCGCTTGGGTCTCTTCGTCTGCAATGCCGGTTGTAGCCATTCCGTTCAATAGCTGGAAGTCTTTCACACACTGGACGGTCACATCCAAATAATTGCCCGTTGGGTTTACATAGAAATACCCTAATTCCGCCAGCCTTTCCTGCAGCCGCATAACAGCGTCGCCGGAATCTCCGCTTTTCAAAGTAGTATAATCGGAAGGATCCCCGCTGCCGCTGGAGGCGGAAGAAGAGGAGGAAGGAACAGAGGAGAGGGTGTCGCTTTCCAAAAGCTCCGGATAGGCCGTTCCGGCCATAAAGGTAGCCGCGCGGATCATGCCCCTTCCCTGGTAGGCGATATAGGAATAGGGCATTTCATATACCTGCCCTTCCTTCACAGCCGTAAGATCCTTATATTTATCGGATTCCATCAGGGTATCCTTCAGGCCTGTTATACAGAAAATATAGTTGGGATTGGAAGCTTTCAAGCTTTCGTCGGAAATGGTGCCGTCTTTGGAATCAGTAGCCACATTTACAAGGCCCGCGGATTCAAAAATCCGGCTCTGGATGCTGTCTCCCGTAATAGCGCCGCCGTTCAGATCGGTAAGATAGCAGGCGGTAACAGGCGTATCCGAAGAGGGAATGACGCGTTCGATGTCATCCAGGGTAATAAGCACGTTGTTGGCGACCCTTTCTCCTTTTTCATAGCCGGTAGCACCGCCCATCAGAGCAGCGCCCACCTGGGAATAGAGCCGTTTCAGATCCTCCCTATCCTTTGCGGAGGAAATAATAAGCACGGTAAGCCCGGAACTGCTGAGAGTTTCCTTTTGTTCTTCCGTTAAAGTTTCGTCGGCCAAGACCAGTGTGGAGCCGGTGTCTTTAATAGCCTGGGCATCTCCTGCCGACACAGCAGGAAGGGGACTTAATTCTTCCGTGGTGCATTCCGCGCAGCGCGCTTTCAGCTTGGTTTCATATCCCAAGGCCAGCACGATCTCGGCCAGGTTGGGCGAAAGCACCGCTACTCCCTGCGGTTCCGACGAAATGGTGACACCGTTAATGGTTACGGGGAAATCCGTAACCCCCGCCCCGGAGGTTACATCGTTGTTGCCTTTGCAGGCGGGTAAGAGAGAAAGAGTCATAAGAAAACATAGAAGGCAGCAGAGCGCCTTTCCCAGCAAAACTGGTTTCCGGCTAGGGCTTTTTTTCGTATTCATTTTTTTTATGGATTCCATAGATTTCATAAGAAGCTCCTGTTCCGAGTTATTCCAGAGCCATGCCGCGCTTTACTCTGGCCTCTGCGTCGTCGATAAACTGTCTGGCACAACGGGGAGAACGGCCTCCTCTGGTGGTGGCCCAGCGCTCCGCCGCAGCTTCTACCTCCTCCATAGAAACATATTCCTCAAGCCCTCTATATTTGGCAAGCTGCCGGACAATTTCCAGATACCTGGCTTTATCCGGGAGCATGAAATTGATGGAAAGGCCGAAACGGTCCGCCAGGGAAAGAGTTTCCTGAATCGTATCTCCCCGATGGACTTCGTCTCCATCTCGGTCGGAAAAAGTTTCCCGGATCAAGTGGCGCCGGTTGGAGGTGGCGTAAATCAGGGAATTTTCCGGCCTAACCGCCAAGCCTCCTTCCAAAACCGCTTTTAAAGCCGCATACGTATCGGTTTCCTTGGAAAAAGACAGGTCGTCAATAAAGATAATAAATTTCATGGGGATGGCTGCAATTTGATCCACAAGCTTGGGAAAATCCATCAGGGATTCCTTGGGCATCTCAATCACTCGAAGCCCTCTTGGATAAAATTCGTTGAGCATGGCTTTAATGGTGGAGGATTTGCCTGTACCCCTGTCTCCATACAGGAGGCAGTTATTGGCAGGAAGCCCTTCCAGAAATGCCAGTGTGTTATCAATGGCCATCTGCCGCTGGATTTCATAGCCCTTCAAATCAGAAAGACGTGTTTTATCCGGGAAAGCTACAGGCTGGATGGAGGAATCTCGCCAGATAAAGGCTCTATAACGGGCGTACATGCCGCAGCCATTATTTCTATAATATTCCGCCATGGATACGATACAGCTTTTCAGATCCCCTTGCAGCACTTTCACCGGGCTGCCTGTTTTCCACTGGGGAAGATGCAGGGCTTCCGGGTTTTCGACGGGTGCATCATAAAGAAGATCTTCCGGAGTGATAGCGGATAGCTCCAGAATAATACGCAGATCCCGTTCCACACCTGCAAGCATAGCCGGGGAAAACTGCGTGTTTCCCGCGGCAGCTGCCAGGGAAAAGGCGTTTTCATCAAACAGGGCTGTGCCGGTAAGACAATCCGCAAAGCTTTCGCTTAATCCCCGTTCACACAGAACAGCAAAAAAATTGCCCCAGGCTTTTAAAAATTCTTCTTCGTCCCCAGCCCGCAGAAGCCGGTAAAACGCGGCCGGGACAGTACGGTTCAAGATCCCCTTATAAATTGAAAGGGAAGCCATTTTCATGGCGGCCTCTTTTCGTTTACTCATAAATGCAAGAACTCCCTCCACAGCGCATAGCGCGGGATTTTTACAGATCGGAAGCTGCTGGCTTCCATACTGTATTCTATACGTTATTGTACCCTTTTCCGGCAGTTTGTGTCAAGCTTAGGGGAAGGTTTACATTTTTTTCACAACGGAAATGCCCCAGACGTAAGGAAGATGCTCTCCCACAGATTCCCTCTAACGGCACCCTTGCGGGAAAAGGGGATATCCGGTATACTAGGAAATATAACAAGGATGCGATTGTTTGCAAATGTTTTATTAGGATGGTTCAGAAAGGGAAGAGATAGAATGCAGCCAATTCAGAAACAGAAAAAAGAAAAGTTAAGGATATCCAATGCAAAAGGTTGTGGCAAAAAGGCTTTTTTGCTGGCTGTTTGTGTATTGCCGGGGCTCCTGTTTGCGGGCTGTCAGGGTGGTTCCCAGCCGGATGGGGGAGCTATTTTCCGGGAGGCGTATGCCAAGGCAGAAGCGGCCTCGGGCAGTACATCCTGGTATGAAAGCAATTTTTCCTTTTCGCCCAGCGGCTTATCCGCTCTTACGGAAGAATCTGCCGGAGATTCTGCGGAAGCAGCCGAAGGGGAACAGTCCTACTCCATGCGGAGCGATACTGTATACCGCAAAGATCCCTTCGGGCTGTATACGGTTTCCGTTTCCAATACCGCAGGGATTCCCGGCTCCATGGAAACGTATATTGTAGAGGGTGAAAATGAATATCTTTTCTATACTTCTTCCGGAGACGGATGGACAAAATCTTCCGGGGCCCAAATGGATACGGATCCCGCATCTCAAGTAGAACTTTTGAAGCTTCTGTCGGAGTCCACATCCCAAAGTTATCTTAGGGAGGAAGAACTGGACGGCATACTGTGCCATAAGCTGGAAGTAACCTTCAGCGGGGAAGCCCTTCGGAATGTTGTGGAAACGGTGGTTTCGGTCTCTGGAATGGATAGCTCTGGCAGCGGCCTTTCGGGGCTTTTGGTGGAGAGCCTTTCCAACCGGGAAGACGGTGACGCTGTAAGGGGCTATTGCTGGATTGAAAAAGATTCCGGACTGCTGGCAAAGTTGGAAATTGACGGAGGGAACATTCTTCAGAAAACCTTTTCTTCTATAGATGGAGCCGAAAACGGCGTGACCATCGGGGAATGCAAAATTTCCGGGGGCTTTACGGAAATAGAAGGCGGAACTTTCCCGGATCTGCCGGAGGAAGCCCAAAACGCCTCTTCCACGGAAGCGGTAGGATAAAGAAAATAAAAACAGCCGTTCTTGCTCTAAAAAGGCACGAACGGCTGTTTTGTTTTTTAAAGGCTACTGTGTTTTTTCTTCCTTGGGGGTTTCAAAAATCATCCGCATGCGGATATTTTGATCGTAGTTTCCAAAGCCTTTCCCGAAGATGGTCATGCCGCCAATATTTTTGGCTGAATCCGGCACGCCGATACGGAAACGCATTTCGCTGGTATAGGAAAGGGAGAGATCCTCTATGGTAAGATCGCTCATTTTGTGTCCATCCATAAACGTTCCATCCCGATTGACTGTGAGAAGCTTTAAAAGGCCGTATTGATTCCAGCCGGAGCTCCACCAGTCCGGGGCGAAAATACCGCGTTTTTCTCCAAAATCGCCAGGGCTGGTCCAGCTGCACAGAAGAGTATCGTTGAGCCAGAAGGAAATATCACTGGGCCAGTTGGAAGAAACACCCGGGGCCTCTGAGGAAAGCTCCAGGGAAATCTGCAGCTCTGTGGGCTTCTGGTTTTCCTTCAGGTAATTGGGAAGCCGGTATTCCACATAGCCCTTCATCAGCCACAGGATTCCGGCCTCTGTCCGCTGGGGAGAATCAAAATAGCGGGGATCATCCAAATGACCGATGAGGAAATCGGGAGTGGCAATACCGCAGGTGGGAAAAACCTGATAGTCCGTATACTGGCCGATGGGGATTTCCGTCTGATAGACGGTATCCGCCCCGAAATGCTCTCCCAGTGTGATAACAAATTTGTTATCCCGGAGGAAACAGGCCTTTTTCTGGCTGGCGCGGCTGTTATAGGAAGAAAGGTTTACAAGCTCGGCTTCCGCCAAAAGACGCAGGTTTTGTGTAACGGCAGCCCGGCTTACGCCGAAAGCCTCGGCCAGATCATTGGGGCTGGTTTCCTCATGGGCCAGGATATATTGAAGCATCTCCACCCGCAGGGGAGAGCTGAGCGCTTTGCAGAAACGTACAGTTTCCTCTGTATTCACAAGTTCCCGCATTGTATGCACCTTCTTTTTGCAGGTCGTTTTCCTTTAAGCCGCCTTCTTTTACGATACAAAACAGGCAAAAGCCGGGAAACGGCTTTTGCCCATTCCGATTCTGTATTCTGGGATCGTTCCTTATTCTTCACACTGGAAACGGAGCACATGCCAGGAGTAAGAAGGAAGAACAAGCTTGCAGTTATCAAAGGAGCCGGCAAGGTTTTCTTTCGCCTTCATGGTTACCGTATCGGGTTTATCAAAGGTATTGACAGCATTCAGATCGGGGCCGGAAAGCTCCAGGTGCTCGATCATGGAGAGTTTGCCGAAGGAACGCATGTCCAGATCCAGTTCCATTTCATCGTCGGAAAGATTCAGGCAGAATACGTTCACCTGCTTTTTCTCCTCGTCAAATACGACACTGGAATGGAGCAGGGGCGTTTCGCCGTAACGGCTCTGGGCGGTGGGCGCTACAACAACGGGCTTCAGCGCCATACCGCGGCCATAGGTGGAAAGATACTGGAAGGGATAGAAAATGGTCTGTTTAATGACACGGCCGTTTTTCTCCGTAAATATGGGAGCGATTACGTTTACCAGCTGGGCCAGGCAGGAAATTTTTACCCGGTCCGCATGGTTGATAAGGGTCATGCCCATGCCGGAGAAAACCAGGGCGTCCAGAAGAGAATAGTGATCTTCCAGGATCTCGGGAGCTTCCATCCAGTCGTGTTCCTTCTGGTTGTGCTGATACCACACATTCCATTCGTCGAAGGAAAGATACATGGTTTTGTCGCTGCGCTTCAGGGCTTTCACATAGTCGGCAGTACCGGCGATGGTGTTAATGAAGCGATCCATGTCCACAAAAGAAGAAAGGAAGTCGAAATCGTTGCCTTCGTTTTCATAGTAGCGGTGGAGAGAGAGATAATCGGCTTTTTCATAGGTGTATTCCAAGACCTTACGATCCCATTCCGGGAAAGTATCCTGCAGGGTGGTGGCGCTGCCGCAGACTACCAGTTCCACCTCAGGATCGATCCATTTCATAATCTTTGCTGTTTCCAACGCTTTTTTGCCGTAATCATCTGCATCCAGATGGCAGATCTGCCAGGAGCCGTCCATTTCGTTTCCGATGCACCAGAGTTTAATATTGTGGGGCTCCTTGTGGCCGTTTTTGGCGCGCAGGTCGCTCCAATAGGTGCCGCCCGGATAGTTGCAGTATTCCAGAAGCTCGCCGGCTTCCTTGGGAGTGCCGGTGCCCATATTTACGGCGCCCATGATGGCCGTTCCGGATTTTTTGGACCAATCCACAAACTCATCAATGCCGAACTGGTTGCTTTCAATGGTATGCCAGGCCAGATCCAGCCGGCGGGGACGGTCTTCCTTGGGGCCGATACCGTCTTTCCAGCTGTATCCGGAAAGGAAATTGCCGCCGGGATACCGCACATGGGATACGTTTAATTCCCGAATCAGCTCCAAAACATCCTTGCGGAAGCCGTTTTCATCGGCTGCCGGATGGCCCGGCTCATAGATACCGGTGTAAATAGCCCGCCCAAGATGCTCCAAAAAGGAGCTGTAAATGCGTTTATCCACTTCGGCCAATTTAAAATTTTTCTCAATATGCATTTTTGCCTGCTGCACGAGAGTACTCCTCCTTTAAACTGTATGTAGGGAAGAATCCAAGGTTTAGTTAAGAAAAAAATTAACATTGTATTGGATTCTTAACAATTTCATTAAGACTTTACCACACCGGCAAAAAGAAAGTCAAGGGAACCGGCAGAGAAAAAAACTCTGTTTTTTTAGGCATTTCGCATTACGCTGAGCGAAAGGTATTTTCTAAAAGAAAAGGCGAGCGTATCCTTCCCGGATACGCTCGCCTTTAAAAGCAAAATATCGAGTTTTTGGATATACAAAAGCGCAAAGGCTTTTTGCAACGCTATAAGGAAAATGCAAAAGCTTACAGAGAAGCCGCTTTATCTGCGCATAGAGAGGAAGAATCCGCATCTTCCTCTGCTCCAGCGGAAGTGGAGACCTTTTTTGGCCTGGTTACCGCAAGAGCCAGCAGGGCGCCGGCAATTCCCCCAATCCATTTTGCTGCCAGAAGGGGAACGGCCAGCTGCGGCTCCGTTCCCATTGTAAAACCAAGATGAGCCGCAAGGGCAGAGGCTGCGCTTACCAGGAAAGCCACATTGACTACTTTCCCCCGGGTATCCATCTGGTGCAGCATGGTAAGGGCGGGGATGACGCTGACAGTACCGATCAACAATCCGGCTACGCTGGCGTCGTTGATCCCCACTTTTCTGCCTGCCCAGGAAAACGGCCGCCGCAGGATCCTTTGCAGAATCTCGGAGACGGGCAGGCTGCCCAGCATCACAATCCCAATGGAGGAAACCACTTTCATGGCGTCCTCCAAAGGCGCTATGCCCGGAAGGATGGCAAACCCCGTCATGTATTGAACAGCGCCCAGGATCAGCCCTACCGTAATCAGGAACCGGATACAGGAAGCGAATATGGAGAAGCCCCGGATCATGTGTTCCGGTATTTTCCATATACCCAAAAGGAAAAGCACAGCCAAAAATACGATGGGAAGGTTCTGGAAAAGGATGCTTTTAGGGGAAAGACCGCAGAGCAGGCCGCCTGTAACGAGTGCTACGGGCATGGCTGCAAGGCCAAGCAGGATTCCTTTGGCGAAAAGAGGACGGTCCTCAGAATCTATGATACCGATACCCATAGGAATGGTAAAGGTAATGGTGCAGCCGAAAATAGCTGCAACCACAATACCGGTATAGGCTCCTATAAGGGGATCCTGCGCCAAATCCACGGAAAGCTGATAGCCTCCCATATCGATGGCTAAAAGACCGCCCAATATGGCGGGATCCACCCCTATATACCTGCATAAAGGCGCTACCGAGCCCTGTAACCCTGCAGATAGAAGAGGAGCTAAACAGATGATCCCCGCCATGGAAAGGGCCGTGGGCCCCAGATACAGAAACCCTTCTTCAAATTTTCCTCCAAGACCCAGCTTTCCGCCGAAGAGCCTGTCCAGCCCGCCGATAACGGCTCCGGCCGCCATGATCCACATAATAGCCTGTTCCATCCATGTTCACCATCCCATGCATCCGAATACAGCTCAATCCGCGCCTATATACGGCTGCGTATTACCGTATTCCTTTGCGCATAGTATCCTCGATTTCTTCTATAGTTCTGGGGGTGATAACGGAAAGATTTTCGCATCCGTCTTCCGTAACAAGGCAGTTGTCTTCCAGGCGGAAGCCAATCCCCCATTCTTCATGGTAAATACCTACATCTACGCAGAAAACCATACCGGGGCCAATAACCTCGGGGGTCTCTACGGCGTCGTGCACGTCATAGCCAACATGATGGGCTCCGCCGTGCCACATATAGGTAGCGATATGATCAACAGAATCCAAAACGCCCGCATCCTTCAGCTGCTCGGCGTTATACCGGCGGATGGTGGCATCCACATCTGCCATTTTCATGCCGGGCCGGATGATTTCAAACATGTGGTTGGAAGTGTCGAGCGCGCAGGTATAAAGCAGGCGCTGCTTATCGGAATATCGGCCGTTGCAGGGCCATCCCCGGGAAACGTCTGTCATAAGGCTGTCGTATTGGGCTCCCACATCGTTTAAAACCATGTCGCCGTCCTGGGCCTGCCCTTTATAGGAATAATAGTGAATGCAGAAATTGTTTTTGCCGGCGGAAATAATGGAGGGGAAACCGGGTCCCTGGGGGCCATACTGGCCGATAGCCCGGTCAAATTCCGCCTTATACTGGTATTCATACATGCCGGGCCGGGAAGCCTTCATCATAGCCACAATTCCGTCTCTCGTTATGGTTTCCGCTTTCCGGATTGCTTCGATTTCACAGGGCTGCTTGATAGTCCGCAGGCTGCGGATCAGCACGTTGGCGTTCTGCACCTGCAGGAAGGGATATTCCTTCTGCACTTCCCGGAGGAACCTGTGGGCAGGTCGGTCTATATCCTGAGGACTGATGCGGAACAGATCCAAATACAGGTTTCCATAGCGGCCGCACACCGCCAGTTTGTGGAAATCGTCCGAGAAAGCATCCACAAAGCGGACGTCCCGGATACCGGAGAGATCTTCCGCCTCCTGGGGTTTAATCCGGGTTCCGGTCCAGCGTTCCTGCATGGGGTCGGGAGGAAGTATGTATATCCTTTCTTCCACGCTGCCATCGGAACCTTTCATGGCAAGGAGGACAAAATTTTTGCTGTCCAGCCCAGTCAGATAGTAGAAATTCCGATCTGTGAAAAAAGGATAGTATTCATCGTTGGTTTTGCGAAGCTCTGTTCCGGAGAAAAGAACCAGCAGGGAATCCGTTTTCATCCCATCGTAAAGCCGGTTGCGGTTCCCCTGATGAAAGGATTTTTCCATGATTTGCGGCCTTCTTTCTAAAAAACAATGTCATACAATTTGGTGGTATAAAGCCTTATTTCCATGCTTTTTATTTGGAAAAAGACGTATTACGAGAATCGATTACACTATAGCATAGGGCATGGAGAAAGACAAGAGAACAGGCGGATTGGGGAAAGAAAAAACCTGTAAAATTTTAATTTTCCAAATGAAATCCCCGCTGTCTTAAAAACACAGCGGGGATTTCGTATCTTAAACCGGAAGGATTCTTTTTAGCGGACGGTAGTATGGAAAAGGCTACTGCCCTGCCTCATACAGGGCAGATTCAGATTGGGATAGGCAAAGAACAGGATCCAGGAAACGGCCGTCGGAAAGGATGCTCAGATGAAGGGTTCCTTCCGCCGTGGTTCCCACAACTTCCCCGGCGGAGACTTCCTGCCCTTCCTCCAAGAAGAGAGTTTCGGCTCCGCTGAAGGCTGCGTATATATTACCTTGGCAGATAACGGCACACCCTTTTTCCACATAGACGACTGTTCCGTCCAGCGGGGAAAACAGTGTTTCCCCTTTCGGGACCGAATAGTCCACGCCTGTATGCAAAAGCCCGTCTTCATTGGGAAGCCCAAAGCTGTTGGAGAGGGGGTACATTTCCTGCAGCAGGGGATATATGGTGACCTGTGGAGAATTGCTTTCCAGCAAGATAGTTTCTGCACCCTTGACATAAGGAATCAAGGCTGCCTGCGCCCATGCTTTTTCCTTCTCTGGGGACTCTCCTCCTTGGTTTTGGAGTGTGGTAAGGATGGTAAAGCGGTTGGAGTCTTCCAAAGAGGTAAGGAACAGGGCAATTTCCTGCAGGCTCTCTTGCGCCGAAAGGGCGCCGGTGTCTATGAAAAGAATGCCGGAATATGCGCTTTTCAGAAGTTTGGTTTGCAGTTTCCCCAATGGGAGAGATGTGCTTGTTTTCGTTTTTAGGCCGGGAGAAGCATCATCCTGGGAACTTTCAGGGAGATCCCATTCTATGGAGCCCCATACACGGCCGTTATCTTCCTGTATGGTTATAATAAAGACGCCGTTAACGGAGCTGTTATCTTCCTTGCTGGAGGAAACAGCCGGATCGGCTTCCCCGGGAGCTTTTGCGGCCAGGCTTTGCTGCAAAAGGGGCAGCAGTGAGGAAAGCATCATAATAAGGCAGCCTACACAAACGCAGGCGCATAGAGCGGGAGCCCATTTCCATATTCTTCTTTTCCCCCCTTTTTCCTGTTGCTTATGAAGGACATCCAGAATGCGCTCCCGCAAGGCAGGCTCTGGGCAGAGACGACTAATTCCTCTGGAGTATGCCTGCCGCAGCTTTTGTTCATTCTTTTGTTTCATTCTGCATCCTCCTTTAAAAGAAGCTCCAGCCTTTTTCGTGCACGGCTGAGACGAGTGGTAACGGTGGAAAGAGGGGAGCGGACAATCTGTGCGATTTCCGGCAGAGAGTACCCTTCGTAGTAATACAGATGGATGACGGCCCTGTATTTTGCGGGAAGTTTCAGTACGGATTCCAGCACTTCTCTTTCTTCCTGTTCCAGGCAGGGAATATCCTCCTGAAGATCCGCCCGTTTCCGGATCCAGGCGGAAGCCAGATGATTTTTGCATATATTTATGTCTACACGGAGAAGCCAGGCTTTTTCATGGTCTCCGGAAGCAAATTTTGGGGCCTTTTCCATGTAGCGAAGGAAAGTTTCCTGCACGGCGTCTTCTGCATCCTCCCGATTTTTCAAAAGGGAATAGGAGGCCCGCAAAAGGCAAGAGGTGTATTCTTCCACGATTCTTCCCATTTCCTCCGGTGTGTGCATGGCTCTCCCCTCCTCCCGTACTAATTATACTATACAATAGAGCCGGCGGTTTTGTCCCAATACAGGCATACTTTTTTTATTTTCAGTGAATTTCAGCGAACGAAATAGTATAAAACTTAAAAACCCGGCGGTTCCCCTAAAACGATGGGGAACGCCGGGTTTTTGAATTTTTCTGCTTCAGGAGCTTATCCTAGTATTACAGCCGTTGATACCGGGCATTTCCGATTTTCAGAACGGTTCCATCTCCTGAAAAACCATAGGAAAAAGTTTCTTTTGATTGGAAAAAGGGTAGGGAATACGAAAGGAAAAGCTGATCTTCCTGTATTATGTATGTTCCGGAAAAAGACGGGCCTGCCAAAGGTTTTATTTGAAGGGATCCATCCTTTTCAAAAATGAATTCCAGAAGGCCGCTTTCATCCCGCCATGCTCCAATAATCTCCGTTTGGGAGGAAGGCGTTTCTTGATCGGAAAAGGAATCCTTTCCTTGGGCCATACAGCCGGTGAAAAACAGAAGGAAAAAGAGCAAAAAGGAGAAAGCATATAGAGTTTGTTTTTTTCTTCCCGGGATAGAAAAAGCTCGATTTTTATGCGTCATGGTATGTACCTCCGATAGTATCCAGTATAGTATTTCAGTCCATAAAAACGAAAATGAAAAATTGTAAAAGAGAAAAATATTCACAATCATTTTCTACATTGTATCGGAGAATAAAAATATTATATATCCAGTATAGAAATAAATGGTTGAAAGAAGGATGTAAATATTTCCATTATAAAAATATAGCACAAAAATAAAACATTTGTTCTAAAAAAACGTTGCAATAATCGAACGTATGTGCTAATATTAAAGTGGAGGATGGATGAAAGGACCTCTCGCCTTTGTCTTTTCCTTTGTTTCAGGGTACTTCTGTGGAGAAATTGAGACCCTGTAGAACAAATATATGCTGCCATATTTGCAGCAGAGGAAAACGAAGGGAGAAAGCAGAATGAACAAGCGAACGGAACAGATAGAATATAACACATGGAGCGCGGAATATATGCAGGAAGCAGCTGTAATCAAGCAAAGAGTGGAGCAGATCCGTAAAGAAGCACAGGAAACAAAAAACAGCGATGAAGCGGACAAATTAAGTTGGAGAGCTGCCATGCTTTATAGCATGTATCTGGATTGCCTGCATACGGGCCAGCTATTAGCGGAACGTTTTTCCTCGCGTAGCCGAAAAGAATGGAAAAGGGCAGGGGACACAGAATTAAAAACTAGCAAAAATCCAGAATTTCCCTGCGGAAAAGAGGATGTGGCATGAGGGGGAGAAATTTGAGCCTGGATCTTTTCCAGGAAAGACTTCCTGCCGCAGTTGTTCCCATAAGTTCCGATCAGGAGGAAGAAGAGCGGCAGAACCGGAAAAGGTTGATCCAAACCCTGCAGAAAGCCATGGAAGGGGAACTCACGCAAAGGCAGAAAGACTGCCTTCGGCGCTACTATTTTGAAGGTTTTTCCCAAGAAGAGATCGCACAGGAAATGGGGATTACGGCTGCAACCGTTTCCCGGCATTTAAAAAAGGCCAGAAACCGGTTGGGCAGGGTGGTAGGATATGCCTATCCGTCCTTGGGGAGGAATATATAAGAAAGCCTGGCCGGATAGCCGGACGCCCAAGGAAGCATCCGGTCAGCTTCAGGCTTTCCGGCTGCTTCCTTTAGCAGATCCTTCCTTTGTTTGTCTCGAAGCTTTTTGGATTCGGTTTGCCAGAAGGAAATTGAGTTCCGCGCCCATAATAATAGTGATAGCGCTGAAATACAGCCAAAGGAGCAGAACGATAACAGCGCCGATGGAACCGTATACTACCGAATAACGGCCCATATTTTCTACATAGAATGCAAAACCGATGGAAAAGACCAGCCAGGAAAGAAGCGCCACCAAGGTGCCTGGCAGCACCTGCCGTATAGAATACCGGCGATGGGGCACGAGATAATACATCAAGAGAAGAACGGCAAATAAAACGGCTGCCAGGCAAACAAAACGGAGCATATTCCATATATGGATGGAGCTCTTTTCCATAGGGATCCAGCCGGAAAGCCAGGTTAAAACCGTCTGCCCAAGAGTTACCACAGCTAAGGCGAAAAAGATAATAACGATCAGGAACAATGTGGATAATAGTATATGCAGCTGATGGCGCCAAAAGGGATATCGGGTTGTAACCCGGTATGCCCGGTGGATGGATTCCAGCAGGCAGTTCACAGCTCGCATAGTAAAATAAATAGTGAAGACAAAACCAAAGAAAAGAAGAGACGCGTTTTTGATTTCCGATATATGGGAAAGGTAGGAGTTGGCAATATCAATCACATCGACTGGAACAATTCCCTTTAAATTTTCTTCGGTTAGAAGGGGCAGATCCAGAAAACTCAAAATAGAGCTCAATAAAATGAGAAAGGGAAAGATGGAAAAAATCAGATAGTAGGCCAAAGCTGCCGCCGAGCGCCCTACATTGTGGCTAAAATACCGTTTGATTAGGTTTTGCAGTATGGAATTTTCAGAACGGAGGGAAATAAGCCGAAACAAATGTTTTTTCAACAGAACACCTCCCAGGTGTGGAAAACGTTACGTCTGTGTTTACTGGCTAGTATACCAAATTAAGAGGGGAAAATCACAAGAAAGAAGAATATATTCTTTTTGCATGAACATAGTAGTATACAAATATACAAAAATATAAAACAGACCGTGTAAAGCACACTGTTTCGTGCTTACACGGCCTGTTCTCTTTTTGAGTTGCTGTATGGCGGATTACCAACGCCGGGGTGTACCCGGGCAATAATTGGAGGTTTTAGCTGCTCTGGCTTCTACAAAGCAACCGCAGAGCCTGCACATACCGTTTATCAGGCAGTCGCATTCCCGGCAAAGGGAAAGCCGGCGCTCATATTCCGCTTTCGGCGCCCGAAGGTCTGGATCCAGACTTTCCACATATTCGCTTATAGTGTGGAAATATTCCTGTGTATCCATATCCTTCAGAAGACAGCGTTTGCATTCGCGGATTTTCATACCGATGATCCGGCAGGATTATTCCACAGTCAGAGCGATTACGCTGCAGGCAGGGATGGTAAAGCTGATACCGTCGGCGGTAACGGAAGCATCGGTGAAGTCTTCCGTTTTCACAGCGTCAGGATTCTCAAAAGTATTATGAGCAGCCATAGCGCCTGTCACGATGCGGCCGGTAACCTTGGAAGCCTTCTTGCCCACGATGGTGCATTCCACGGGATATGCCTGATCCAGAGAAAGGTTGCCCACGGTGATATGCATAACGCCGTTTTCATCGATGGAAACGGACTGCGTCAGATTCGGCACAGAATTTTCGCCGCCGATCTCTTCTGTCTCCAGAGAGCTTTCCAGCAGGGTGGCTTCCTGATGATCCTTGAACAGATCAAATACATGATAGGTAGGCGTCTTGATCATTTTTTCGCCGTCTGTGAGAATCACAGCCTGGAGCACGTTAACCATCTGCGCAATGTTGGCCATGACTACACGGTCACTGTGCTGGTTGAAGATGTTCAGGTTGATAGCGGCTACCAGAGCGTCGCGCATGGTGTTCTGCTGATAGAGGAAACCGGGGTTAGTGCCGGGCTCTACGTCGAACCAAGTGCCCCATTCGTCCACGATCAGGCCCACTCTGTGCTCATTGTCATATTTATCCATAATAGCGGTGTGATGCTGGATCAATTCTTCCATGCGAAGGGTCAGCTTCAGGGTGCGGTAGTATTCCTCTTCAGAGAAATCCAGAGCACTGCCCTTATGATCCCAGCCGCCGGGATGGGTATAATAATGCAGAGAGATAGCGTCGCAGTAGCGGCCGGCTACCTTCATAACGCCGTCGGTCCACTCATAGTCTGCCACATTGGGTCCGCAGGCAATTTTGAAAATCTTGTTGCCGCTGTAATTGCGCACATAGGTCTGATACCGGCGATATGTATCGGCATAGAATTCAGGGCGCATGTTGCCGCCGCAGCCCCAGTTCTCGTTGCCTACACCGAAATATTTTACCTTCCAGGGTTCCGGATGGCCGTTTTCGGCACGGAGATTTGCCATGGGAGATACGCCGTCGAAGGTCATGTATTCAACCCATTCCTGCATTTCCTGAACGGTGCCGCTTCCCACGTTGCCGTTGATATAGGGTTCGCAGCCCAGCTGACGGCAGAGCTCCATGAATTCATGGGTGCCGAAGGAGTTGTCTTCCACAACGCCGCCCCAATGGGTGTTGATCATCTTTTTACGGTTTTCCTTGGGGCCGATGCCGTCTTTCCAGTGGTATTCATCTGCAAAGCAGCCGCCCGGCCAGCGGAGCACGGGAATTTTGATGTTCTTCAGAGCTTCGACCACATCGTTGCGCATTCCGTTGGTGTTCGGAATGGGAGAGTTTTCCCCTACATACAGGCCTTCATAGATGCAGCGGCCCAGATGCTCGGAAAAGTGGCCATAGATTTCTTTGTTGATCTTGCTCTTTTTTTTCAGAGTGTTGATGACCATTTTGCTCACAGTAATCCCTCACATTCTTGTTAAGTAAATTGTAAATACCAATTTGAAGCTTTTCAAATTGGTTGTATGTACAACTCTCACTTCCCTTAGCATACTGTTTTTCCAGAGAATTGACAAGAGGTTTCCTGAAAAAAATCAAAAATTGTGAAAAGAGAATAGAAATAACTATGCACTTTTTTTCAAATAGCCGTACTGTTCATAGAAAATCCATTGATAATTAGGTAGCTTTTGGGTATACTGAATGCAGTATCATTATCGTATTCTTCCCGGCTTTGGTTTTATAGAGCCTGAGAATTGCGGAAGAGAGAAGGAGGAAATAAAAATGGAACTGAAAGGTAGCAGAACAGAAGCAAATTTGCTTGCAGCATTTGCAGGCGAGTCCCAGGCAAGAAACAAGTATACCTATTATGCCTCCCGCGCTAAGAAAGATGGATATGAGCAGATCGCTGCCATATTTGAAGAAACCGCCAATAATGAAAAAGAGCATGCAAAGCTTTGGTTCAAACTCCTGCATGACGGTGGAATTCCCGCAACTGCCGAGAATCTGAAGGACGCAGCCGCCGGCGAGAATTATGAATGGACCGAAATGTATAAAGAATTTGCCGACGTAGCCGACGAAGAGGGATTTACCCAGATTGCCGCCACCATGCGGTTAATTGCGTCCGTTGAGAAATCCCATGAGGAGAGATATAGAAAGCTTCTCCAGAATTTGGAAGATGACATAGTTTTCAAAGCAGGAGAAGAGACAGTGTGGGTATGCCGGAACTGCGGCTATATCCATATCGGTACATCTGCTCCCGCTATGTGCCCTGCATGTAAGCATCCTCAGGCATATTTTGAGCGCAGAGCGGAGAATTACTGAGTTTTTGTCCGTATCGCCTCATTGTAGCGGAAATTTGGTGGACGCGCCCGAAACCGGGCGCGTCTTTTGTTTTGCGGCGAATGGGGTGAAAGGGCGCAATCTACTATTCGGCGCCTTGAGAATAAACATATTTTTAGAAAGCGGAAACCGTAAGGGAAAAGATGCAGGCTGGAAAATATTCTTGACATTTAATATGATTAGTCATATTATCAGATTGAAGCACATCTTCTCTTCCTGCTTCATGGGGAAGATAAGGCAAAAGGGAGGAATAGTAGTGGAAGGGCAAAAGAAAGTGGAAACGATTTTGTCGGAAATGATCCGGATCCCCACTGTGAGGGGTGTGTCGGAGAAATACAAGATGGCCGCATATAGGGCTCTGCTGGAAGAAGAGTTTCCTCATGTATTCTCTGTTATGGAAAAAACACCCATTGAAGAAGCGCTGCTTCTGAAATGGGAAGGGAAAGATCCTTCTCAGCTTCCGGTTTTACTTTCCGGCCATATGGATGTGGTGGATGCCGACGGAGAAGGTTGGGAATATCCTCCCTTTGAAGGGGTTATTGCGGAGAATCAGGTTTGGGGCCGGGGCACTCTGGATATGAAGGGAGCCCAATGCGCGTTCCTGTATGCGTTGGAAGAAAAATGCAGAAAAGGGGAAACACCGGAGAGGACTCTCTATGTTTATCTTTCCTGCGATGAAGAGGTAGGCGGGGATATAACCTGCAGTGCGGTAGAATACTTAAAAGAAAAAGGTGTGCGCCTTCAGGCTGTTTTTGACGAAGGGGGAACCTTGGCGGAAGAATATATGGATTGTATTCCCGGTAGATCCGCCGTGATTGCCATAGCGGAAAAAGGGTCTCTTACCTATGAGGTTACGGCTTTGGGAAAAGGGGGCCATTCCGCCAATCCCGGATCCGGCACCGCTATTGCCAGGCTGGCCGCTTTTATTTGCAGTCTGGAGGAAAATCCACCATTTCTTCGGGAACTTCCTGAGGAGCAAAGGGCCTGTTTACGGGCTGCTGCCCGGTATATGCAGGGGGAGAAAGCGGAAAAATTTGCCGCCGCCGCGGAGGAGCAGGATCCCGCATACCCCATCCTTCATACAATCTGCGACGATGCGGACGCCCGCCTTGGGGTTACGGTTGCTTTTACGAAGATCGAAGGAGGTCATTCCGCCAACGTGTTGCCGGAAAAAGCCGTTCTTACCATGAATGTGCGGGTGCCGGCCTCCCAGCCGGAAAAGGATGTGACCCGGCTTCTGGAAGAAAGGGCAGGAAAATTTGATGTTTCGGTTAAGCTGTGCGGAGGGCGGGATGCTTCCGCCGTCACCTCTGTGGATGGCTGGGCATATCGGTATACGGAAGAAATTTTGGGAAGGGTGTTTCCAGGAATGCCTGTAATCCCCTTTGTTTTGGGCGGGGGAACCGACAGCCGTCATTTTCTGAAGATCGCTCAGGAGGCTGTCCGTTTCAGCCCCATCTATATACGCAAAGAGCAGGGCTCCGGCGTGCATGGCAAGAACGAACGGATAGACGTCCGTTCCCTGTATGAATCCGTGGAATATTACAGGGAATTTCTCAAAAATTTATAAAATTCTTTTGCATGAAACAGTAAGAAGCGTTTACAAAGCGGTTCAACCTCCCTTTTGATTTTTCAAAAGGGAGGTTTTTATTTGGGCATCCGAAATCTGGATCTTCGGAAAGAAGCTTTTTGCCGCCAGAGGAGAAAAGAATGAATCTGCTTTTTTCGGGCAACCTAAAACAGAATTTTAGTCAGGATTCTCCGATCAAAGAGTGCAGGAAAAATTTGAGTAGGCTTCAGCTTGCTAGTCTTTGCTTGTATACACATATAAAACCGGGGAATCCTGCAAAGAAAAGGAAGTGTCCTGTATGCAGAAGAATGGATCGGCTCCGGAAAAAAGCGTGGAATCCCAGTCTGAGGGAGGACTTAAAGGCCCTGAAAATCCTTCCGCTCCCAAGGTGACAAAGGAAGAATATAAGACCATGGCGGAAAAGGCATCTCCCCCTTCTCCGTTTTTAAAAAATGCCCTGATGGCTTTTTTGATAGGAGGAGCCATTTGCTGCCTGGGAGAGGTATTGGCGCAGATGTATATGCAGGGGGGTATAGAGGAAAAGAGTGCAAGGGCTCTTGTTTCCGTAACCCTTGTGGGAATCAGCGCATTGCTGACCGCTTTTGGTGTTTACGACAATATCGCCAGGGTAGCGGGAGCGGGAACACTGGTTCCTATAACGGGATTTGCAAATTCCGTTGTTTCTCCCGCCATGGAGTTTCAGAGCGAAGGCTTTATTACAGGAATGGGTGCAAAGATGTTTATTGTGGCAGGCCCCGTTCTGGTGTATGGCATAAGCGCGGCCGTTCTATATGGGCTGATCCTCTGGATTTTCCGGCTGGCCTAAAAAATGAAATTCGGGGTAAATGGCAGCGGCTTTTATCAAAACAGATATAAAGAAAAAATAGATAAAGGAGGAATTCCATGATTCAGAGGGTGGGGGAAAATACCCTGCATTTTGAAACGGGACCCTGCCTTCTTTCCTGGGCTTCCGTGGCGGGAAAGAAGGAATCGGAAGGCCCTTTGGGCGGATATTTTGATGTTTGCCATGAAGATACAGCGTTGGGAGGAAAAAGCTGGGAACAGGCGGAAAGCCATTTGCAGGGGGAATCCATCAATGTGGCCCTGCAGAAAGCATCCCTTGAGCCGGAAGATATGGATTTTATTTTTGCGGGGGATCTTTTAAATCAATGCATATCCTCCACTTTTGGATTGCGGGATCTGCAGATTCCTTTTTTAGGGCAGTATGGAGCCTGTTCCACTATGGCCCAGGCGCTGGGGATGGCGGCTGTGTTTGTGGAAAGCGGAGCAGCGCGCCGGGCTGCGGCGGTTACATCTTCCCATTTCTGTTCGGCGGAAAGGCAGTTCCGCATGCCTTTGGAATACGGCGGCCAGCGGCCTCCCACTGCTCAGTGGACGGCAACCGCCAGCGGAGCTATTATTCTGGGCAGGGAGGGATTAGGTCCGGTTCGAGTTCGGGAAGTCTCCTTTGGACGTATAACCGATCTGGGTATCAGCGATGCCAACAATATGGGCGCAGCTATGGCACCTGCGGCCGCTTCCACCATTCTGGGATATTTCCGCGATACGAACACAACTCCCGAGGATTTTGACCTGATCCTTACAGGAGATCTGGGCAGAGTGGGAAGCGATCTTTTGTATACCCTCCTGGAAAAAGAGAATGTTACGATCCGCCAAAAGCATAATGACGGTGGGCTCATGCTCTATGATCGGGAAAAGCAGGATGTGCACGCGGGCGCTTCTGGCTGCGGATGTTCCGCCAGTGTCCTGTGTTCCATAATTTTGAAAGAAATGGAAGAAAAAAAGCTGCGGAAAGTTTTGTTTGCAGCTACAGGCGCGCTTATGTCCCCCACTTCCACCCAGCAGGGAGAATCCATTCCCGGTATCTCCCATTTGATTTTTTTGGAGAGCGGGAATCCGTAAAGAAACCAAACCTCTAAGGAGGGGAACCCCTAGTTTTGCACTTTCTATAAGGGAAAGGCAGTATGCTAAATGGTTTGAACGGTAAATAAGCCTGCAGAAAAAGGAAAAAGCCGTCCCGCTTGGTTTGCGGGACGGCTTTCTCTGTATGAAAAGGAGATCTTTTACTCAAAAATATGGTATCTGCCGGAAAGCATAAGCAGAGAGAAGAAGTAGAGGCAGTTATCGTAATACCGGCGGTTACCGATTCGAAGGGGAAGCTCCCAGAACTGCCTGAGCCAGCTTTCGGCGTATTTTCCTTCCGGCGCGGCCAGGGAACCGGCGGCCAGGGTAGCGGTGATAGCTACAGGATGCATGGCGGGCTCATCCAGGACGGTGCCGTCTATGTTATAGGACATATACTGCTCCCCTTGGACATTCTCCCGGAAAAAGGCCTGCAGGTTTTGGATGATGGCGGCCGTTTCCGGCGAACCGCCGAACCAGGAGGCATCCAGCCCTATATTCATGGCGACCCGGTAGGCGTCGGAATAAAACTGCATTTTTTTCCTAAAGAGCAGCTTGGGGGTGCCGTCATACTCGGCGTATTCCGAAGCCATACCCGTTTTCGGGTGGCAGGATTTTACAATATACCGGCGGCTGGCCGCAGCCGCTTTTTTCCAGAATTCCCGGTCTCCTTCATCCGCTCTTTCCGCAAAAAGCTGATAAAAATGAGGCAGATGGTAGGATGGGTCGCTGTAATCCGCCTCGGGGACAAAACGGATATATCCGTTTTCCGGATCCCACATGGCCCTTCCTCCCTTAACCAGGGTATCCTGATGGAGACAGTGGCGCAGAATGTCCCGGGCCTGCTGTGTATAGTTGAAGGGTTCTTTCCCATCTCCCCAGCGGGCTCCGGCGAAAAAGAGAGCCATGGCAAAATACTCTTCTCCGTCCGGCGCGGGCCCTTCGGCATTATGGGTTCCGTCCGGTTTAACGGACCAGGCAAAGTATCCCTTATATATGCCGTCTTTCTGATACATATAGGTTTTGGAAAACAGCCAAAGGCGATCGAAAATATCTTTTCTGTCCATTTGAACAGCCATCATCATGCCGTAGCTCATGCCTTCCGTCCGGGCGTCGATATTTCCTGTATCCAGCATATATCCCATGCCGTTATCCGTTTCAAAATAGAAACGCTCCGAGGGATCAAAAAATATGGTCTGGAACACATTTTCGATTTTTTTATCGATTTCCTCTTGTGTGATCCCCAATTTTGCAAAGAGATTGGTATATTCCCGTGGCATAAAACTCCTCCTTTTCTTAGTCTTTCACGGCAGAACCGCAAAGGACTGCATTATAACCGCTCATTAAAAACATCCGATAATCTTCCAAATCATCAATTGCAAATTAGAATAGCACTGTTTATAGAATTGGTCAATAAGGGTTTAAAGAGAATTGCCATAATGCACAAGAATAAGGAAAAATATTTATCACAAAAGAAATATTTTCTTTTTAGAAAGCATTGCTTTACTCCACGATAGGGGGTAAAATGCAGACAGGCGATTTGGATATGCCTAGATTGGAGGAGCTTTGTATGGAACAGAAATCTTTAAAAAACGCCTATGAAGAATTTTTCTTTATGGGGGCGGCTGTAAACAGCCGGTCTGTAGTGACCCATGCCGGTTTGCTGAAAGAACATTTCAACAGCATAACAGCAGAAAACGAAATGAAATTCGAGAGCGTTCACCCGGAGCCGGATACCTATGTTTTCGGGGAAGCGGATGCTTTACTTCGGTTTGCCAAGGAAAACGGGATGCGTATGCGGGGGCATACGCTGGTTTGGCATAACCAGACGCCCCAATGGGTGTTTACGGAAAACGGGAAGGCCCGGACGAAAGAAAGCCTTCTTGCTATTATACGGGAACATATCCGGACGGTTACTTCCCATTTCTCCCCGGATATCTACTGCTGGGATGTGGTGAATGAGGCGGTGGAGGATAAGGGAAGCGCAGTACTTCGTTCTTCCCCCTGGCTGGAGATCGCCGGAGAAAGCTTTATTGAGGAAGCGTTCCGGGCTGCCAAGGAAAATGTCCCGGATGCGCTGCTCTTTTATAACGATTATAATACCTGCGTCCCGGAAAAAAGGGAGAAGATCTGCGCCCTACTGAAGGGGCTTCTGGAAAAGGGCGTGCCGATAGACGGTTTCGGCATGCAGGGCCATTGGAATGTGACGGCTCCTTCCCTCGATGAGATTCGCCGCAGCATAGAAGCGTATGCGTCCCTGGGGCTGAAGCTGCAGATCACGGAGATGGATCTCTCCCTCTACGCGCAGTCGGATCCCACTCTGCCCCAGCCGGGGCCTGCGCCTGCGGAACTTGTGAAACGGCAGACGGAACTTTATGGGGATATCTTCCGGATTTTCAGAGAGTATAAAGACGTGATACAATCGGTTACATTCTGGGGTGTGGCGGATGACGACACCTGGCTGGATCGGTTCTTTAAGCCCCACCGGGCAAACCACCCGCTTCTTTTTGACGAGAACCATCAGCCCAAGGAAGCCTTCCGGGCTGTGGTGGATTTCTGAGAGACAGGAGGTTTTTATATGGAAAATAAGCTGGAGATCAAAAAGCAGGGGGTTCCGTTCCGTAACCACGCCCAATACTGTGTGGGAACGGGCAGAATAGGCCTTGCTCTGCAGAAAGAATACCAGGAGCATCTGGAGCTGGTGCAGAATACCATCCGGTTCCAATACATCCGGGGGCACGGGCTTTTCTGCCGGGATGTGGGAATTTATAGGGAATGCGAGCTGAACGGGCGCAAAGTCCCCTTCTATAATTTTACCTATATGGATAGGATCTTCGATTCCTACCTGAAAAACGGGATCCGCCCTTTTATAGAGCTTGGTTTCATGCCGGAGGAGCTGGCTTCCGGGGAACAGACCATTTTTTACTGGAAGGGAAATGTAACCCCGCCGGCCGACCACGGAAAATGGGAAGAACTGATCCGGCAGACTCTTCAGCACTGTGTGGATCGTTACGGATTGGATGAAGTGCGCAAATGGCCCATAGAGGTATGGAATGAACCGAATATCGGGTTCTGGACTGGGGGCCTGGAAGGTTATTTCCAGTTGTATGCCTGTTCCGTGAAGGCTGTAAAGAGCGTAGATGAGCAGATACAGGTAGGCGGCCCTTCCATCTGCGGAGTAGAGGTAGAACGCTGGCTCACATCTTTCTTTGAATTCTGCAGCCGGGAAAATGTCCCTCTGGATTTTGTAACCCGCCATTGCTACACCGCCAATACACCCAGAAACGAAGGGCATTATCTGTATCATACCATGAGGGATCCCCGAATTATGATAGAGGAGCTCAAAGAAACCAGGGAGATCATGTCCCGCTATCCCCTGACGAAGGACCTGCCCCTCCACATTACGGAGTTCAACAGTTCCTATAATCCTCTCTGCCCTGTTCACGACAGCGTTTTCAACGCCGGCTATATTTCCCGGATCCTCAGTGAGGCAGGGGAATATGCGGATTCCTACTCTTATTGGACATTCAGCGACGTCTTTGAGGAATGCGACGTGCCCAAAGCCCCCTTTGCAGGTGGTTTTGGGATGGTAGCGCTGAACGGAATCAAAAAGCCTGTTTTCCATGCCTTCCGGTTCTTTGGAGAGGCCGGAAAAGAGCTTCTTTATCGGGATGAGCAGATGCTTGTAACGGCCGATGAAAATCGGTATGTGATTCTCGCCTGGAGCTTTTATGATCCTAGAGACGGCGCAGAAGCCCCTCCGCCCTATGAAAAAGAAATTCTTCTTCCCGCCTTTGTGGGAAGGGCCTTTTTCACGAAGGAAAGAGTCAACGAAAATGTGGGAAATCCAGAGCAGGCCTGGTATGACATGGGTATGCCCAGGAGCCTGACGGAAAAACAGGTTTCCATTTTGAAGAAGGCCGCCGAACCCGCCTATTCCCACGGTATGCTGGAAGAAAAGGACGGATCGTATGCGTTGCGTGTCCGGGTAGAGGGAAATGAGATCCTGAAGATCGAAATTACTCCCCGCGCAGAAGAAAAGCAGGAGTATCTTGGGTTTGACAGAAACGAATTTTTCGGCCTGCGGGATAGCTGCCTGCATGTATAAAAGCTTTTTTGCTGTATTCGCTCTTTTTAATCCAGGCTTATAGGGAAAAACAAAAAAGCATACGCAAAAAGGGTGTTTTCCAGAAGGAAAACACCCTTTTGTATATTGTATCCTTACGTATGGAACGAAATGGGGATGAAAAGCGTTTACCGCTGGCCCAGGAATATTTCCAGGGGGCTCAGATCCAGCCCGGTGCAATAGTGCTTGAGCACATGCAGCACTTTTTTGGCAATGATTTTTACGCCGCCTTCAGAATCGCTTTCCACATTCAGGGGCATAATGGGATCATGGACGCTCAGCCGCAGCAGGAACCAGCCGTCTCCATCCTCTTTGGGGAAGGAAATGCGCATACCCTCTCGATTATCCGGGGCAATGCTCCAATTTTCACGGACAGCATAGGCTTCCAGCTCCTGAAGAGCCTTTTCACCGCATTCCCGGAAGTTTTCTTCCAGAATAGGCAGGCGCACTTCTGTGGCCTCCACGGGCTCCTGCAGAGAAGAAAGGAGATCTTCCAGAGTTTTGCCTTCCCGGCGGAGAACGGCCATTTTGATGATAATTTTTGTCACCAGATAGGCGCCGTCATCGAGAAAATAATTTTCCCGCAGAGCAGCATGGCCGGAAGTTTCAATAGCAAGGGGGCAGTTTATCCCTTCCTTATTCAGGCGGATAGCCTCGTTGATAACGTTTTTATATCCTCTTTTAAACCGATGATGCACACCGCCCAGAGTATTTTCAATATACAGTTTCAGCCCGCTGGAAGTGATGGAGTCGGTCACAATGGTTCCGCCTTCGTTTCCTTCCAGAGCGATGGCGCTGGCAATGGCCACAAGACGGTTCCGGTTGATTTCCTCCCCGCTCTGATCCACGGCTCCGCCTCTGTCTACGTCGGTATCGAAGATAACGCCCATATCGGCTTTAGCGGCTACAGTGGCCTTGCATACGGAAGCCATAGCGTCGGCATTTTCCGGATTGGGGATATGGTTGGGGAAGCGCCCGTCCGGATCCAGGAACTGGCTGCCGGAAACATCGGCGCCCAGAGGTTCCAGAACATCCTTGGCATAAAAGCCGCCGGCTCCGTTACCTGCATCCACTACTATATGGAAGCCCTTAAGGGGATGCTCATAGTCTTCCGCGTTTACGCCTTTCTGGATCATCTGGCGGAGATGGGCGCTGTATTGCTGCATGTAATTTACATTTTCAACGGAACCCTGCCCCGCTTCCGGTTTTTTCCCTTCCTGGCAGTAGGTGAGGATCTCTTCAATATCGGGAGAATCCAAACCGCCGTCCCTGGTGAAAAATTTCAGACCATTTCGGTTGAAAGGATGATGGCTGGCGGTAACCTGAACGGAGCCCTCGCAGCCCAGATCCACAGTTGTCATAAACATGCTGGGGGTGGAGGCCAGCCCGCAGAAGAGAACATGGACGCCCGCACCGGTCAGCGCTCTTGTAACGGCGGCGCAGATACGATCTGCCGAAATGCGGGAATCGTGCCCAAGGGCAATCGTCAGCTCCGACGGCTTTTTCCCTGTTTTGCCGCTGAGCCAGAGCACAAATCCGGCAGCCATTTTTTCAATGTTTTCATTCGTCAGGTTGATCTCCTGGCCGGCTACGCCTTCACTGGCCACGCCGCGGATATCCGTGCCGCTTTTAAATTGTTTCCAGTAAGAATCCAGCATAATTTCTTCCTCCCAGTCAAAGAATAAGGATATATTTTCAGTATTGCGTATACTTGAAAAGGCTCACAAGACCGGAGAAAATTCCCCGTTTCCCGGCTTTTCTTTACTATACCCCATTATAGAGGATGGGATGCCCTTTGTAAAGAACAGGGAGAAGGAAAGAAAAATTTTAGAGGCAATGGCTCGGACAGTTTCGATCTAGAACCGAAACCTGGCGTTCTGGGCGGATATGTTCCATGCAGGAAATAAAAGTGAAAAGGATGGTAGCCTTGGAAAATATGGAAAACCGGATAACCCTTCAGGATATCAGCAAGGTGTATGGAATGGGAGAAACCCGGGTAAAAGCCCTGGATCATGTTTCTCTCACGGTGGAAAAGGGAGAATTTGTAACTATAGCAGGGCAGAGCGGTTCGGGAAAGTCTACCCTAATGAATATTTTGGGCTGTCTGGATACACCCACTTCGGGGGAATACCGCCTTTGGGGGATGCGGATGTCTGATTTGCCGGAGCGCAGGCTTTCCCGTATCCGGAATATGGAAATAGGGTTTGTATTTCAGGGGTTCAACCTGATACCGGGGCTTACGGCCAGAGAAAATGTGGAACTTCCCCTCCGATACAGGGGAATACGTTCCGCCCAGAGAAAAAAGCTGGCAGAAGAGGCCCTGGAACAGGTGGGGTTATCCTCTAGGATGGAACATAAGCCCGGCCAGATGAGCGGAGGCCAACAGCAGCGGGTGGCAATAGCCAGGGCCATTGCGGCCCGTCCCCCGGTGATTCTTGCGGATGAACCTACCGGCAATCTGGATACGGCTTCCGGGGAAGCGGTAATGGAAATTCTTCGGGAACTGCATCGGGAAGGGCGCACCATCATTCTTATCACACACGATCCCCGTATAGCGGGCAGCGCCCACCGCCTGATAAAAATGCGGGACGGCAAAATATGCACTTGAAAACAGAAAGAAAAAGGCTCCCCGGTTTTAAACCGGGGAGCCTTTTTACAAAGAGCAAATGCCTATTTTATGGTTTCCTGTTTTAAAGAGCGGAATCCTTCTTTTCCGCTTCCAGAAGCACATCCCGGCAAAGGAGAATCAGGTCGTCCATCGTGCAAAGTTCCCCCGCTCTTTTCCGGAATGCGGCGGCTCCCCGCATACCTTTCAGATACCAGGCCACATGCTTCCTAGCTTCCCGCATGGCGAATTTTTCCGTTTTCAGCTGGCAGCTCCGGTTTATATGCTGGATCATAACCAAGAGCCGTTCGTTTATGCCGGGAGGGGGCAAAATCCGGCAGTCGTCCCGCAGGTAGGCGTTGATCTGCTGGAATACCCAGGGGTTTCCCAAAGCGCCCCGCCCTACCATCAGCCCGTCGCAGCCAGTCTCGGCCATACACCGGGCGGCAGCGGCTGCGTCGGTAATGTCTCCATTGGCGATAACGGGAACGGAAACCGCTTCCTTTACCTGCCGGATACAGTCCCAATCCGCAGGCGGGCCATACATTTCCGCTCTTGTCCGCCCATGGACGGTGATAGCGTCGGCTCCGGCGGCCTCACAGATCTTGGCTACTTCCACCGCGTTGACGGAGGAAGCATCCCATCCCTTGCGTATTTTTACCGTGACGGGAACAGGGACCGCCTTTTTTACCGCTTCTACGATCCTGCCGCATAAGGCGGGATCTTTCATAAGGGCGCTGCCGCTTCCTGTGTTGCTAACTTTGGGAACGGGGCATCCCATATTGATATCCAGGATGTCGGGAGAAAATTCCATGCATTTGCGGGCGGCAAGAGCCATGATTTCCGGTTCATTGCCGAAAATCTGGATGCCTGCGGGCCTTTCCTGCTCAGACAGAGCCATCAATTCTCTGGATTTACGGTCCTGAAACTGCAAGGCCTTGGAGCTGACCATTTCCGTTACCACGTAAGAGGCTCCGAAGCGGACGCATATTTCCCGGAAGGCCTGATCTGTAACGCCCGCCATAGGGGCCAGGAATACATTACCGGGAAGAACCACGTTTCCAATTTTCATATAAACTCTCCATATTCTTTCCATGATTGCCGGGAAAATCCTCTGCCGCTTTCCTTGAGGAGCCCGGCGTTTCTATGCTATACTTTGTATTGGGCGAATCGCGAAAGCCCGAAAGCGGCCCGGATATTCACAAGGATAAGGAAGATACACCAGGTCTTTTAAGGGCTGTTTTATGCCATACATCCTATACAATATAGTATACTACATAATACATCAGAAAAGGAGTAATTTCAAATGGATAGAGCCTGTAACGGGAAGCTTACCCGCACATTTACAGTAACCCAGGAAAAGCTGGCAACCAGTGTGGGCAGCGGCAGTGTGGAGGTTTTGGCAACCCCCATGGTGGCGGCTATGATGGAAAATACGGCGGCGGCTCTGGCCCAGCAGGAGCTGGACGGAGCAGGGGAGATGGATTGCACCACAGTGGGCACTTCCCTTTCCATGACCCATGACGCCCCTTCGCCTCTGGGAGCGCTTATCACCGTTACGGCGGTTTTGGAGAAACGGGAAGGCAGAAAGTTTTCCTTTTCCCTGGAAGCTTCCGACAATGCAGGCGTAATTTCCAAAGGCACCCACGAGAGGGTGTCGGTGAAAAAGGCCACATTTGCGGAAAAAGCTGCCGCACGCCTGGCAGGCAATCGGTAAAGGCGGGTGAGAACGGTATGGAACATATGGAGAAATTGGAAGAAGCATGCCGGTATGAGGCGGTTCTGTTTGATCTGGACGGCACCCTTACCCAGTCTCATCCAGGAATCCTGGAATGCGTGAAGCGAGGTCTTGTGGAAATGGGGAAACCGGTTCCCCCTCCGGAGATTCTGCGGAAATTTATTGGCCCCCCTCTGGCCTATAGTTTTACCACCTTCTGCGGCATGACCATGCGGGAGGCTGAAGAGGGTATCGAGCGCTACCGCCGCCATTATAACCGGGACGGAATATTTGAATGTACGGTTTACGAGGGAATATTTCCTCTGCTGGAAGAGCTGAAAAAAAGAAATGTAAAGCTGGCTGTAGCAACGGCAAAGCCGGGCAGCATGGCTAAACGGGTATTGGAGCATTTTGGTTTTATGCCTTATCTGAATTGTATTTCCGCCAACCAGGAGGATGAAAAAGGCGCCGGAAAGGTGCAGCTGATCCAAAAAGCCCTAAAGGAAATGGGAGTATCTCCCGAAAAAGCCGTTATGGTGGGGGATACCCGCTTTGACTGCGAAGGCGCTCTTCTGGCCCAGGTGGATTTTATAGGCGCTCTATACGGCTACGGTGGGGAAGAAGAACTTCGCAAAGCAGGGGCGAAAAAATTGGCTGCGGATCCGGAAGAAATCGGGAAATTTCTTTTTCTCTGATTTCCTTCGGGATACATAGGGGAAAAGGGAGAAGTCTTTTTCCCCTTGCATTGACAAAATCCAACAGAGCGGCTATACTGAGTATCGGCAAATGCCTAGGCCTTTATACCTGCAGGTTTGAGCGGATGCTAAAATAGAAAAAGGGGAGCTGGGTATACCCGGCTGAGAGAAGGCGGCGTGCTTTTTGGAAAGGGCACAGACGTCTGAAACCCGTAACCTGATCCGGATAATGCCGGCGTAGGAAGATATCGTGAAAACGGATGCTCTGCGCGGCGCGCGGAGCATTTTTTGTTTTTGCGCAGAGCGGTTGAGAGCGGCTGATTGTTTTCCGTCCTATTGCAATGGGTATGAATCCGGGCGGAAAATAGGAGGGAATCAATAATGAGTGTAAAACGAAGCAGAACCATGATTTTGGTGGAATGCGCGCTTTTGATGGCGCTTTCCGTTGTGCTGAGCATGGTGAAAATCTGGGATATGCCCCAAGGCGGTTCCGTTACGGCGGCGGGAATGGTGCCGGTAGCTATGATTGCTCTTCGGCACGGCACAAAATGGGGCTTGGGCGCAGCCTTTGCGTATAGTTTGCTGCAGATGCTTATGGGGTTTTATCCCCCTCCGGCCAACGATTTTATATCCTTTCTTTTGGTCATTTTGTTGGATTATGTGCTGGCCTTTTCCTGCCTGGGCCTTTCGTATATCATCGGGGCGCCCTTTAAGAAGCATCGTTCCGTGGCTGTGGGCGTAGGTGTTTTTGCAGTCTGCATGCTTCGGTATCTCTGCAGTTTCCTTTCTGGCACTCTTATTTGGACCTCTTATGCGCCGGAGGGAATGCCTGTATGGCTTTATTCTCTGACGTATAACGGTTCCTACATGATTCCGGAGGCTATCATTTCTACAGTAGTAGCCATTATTCTCGTCCGGGTGCTGGATGTGGTTTTCCCTGCTGAAAAGAGCCCCGTAAGGGCAAGTAGGGCATAAATTTTATTCAAAGTAGAGAAAAAGACGGCAAAGGCTCTTCTTCCTGCATTTTACTCTTGACAGCGGCCCTTTCCCGGGGTATCATTAAGACTAACATAAGAGAATAGCAGAAAGCTATGACGGGGAATAGTATGCGTTTGCCGGAAGCGAAGAGAAAAGGCGGTTGGTGTAAGCCTTTGTGACGACTGCGCGGAACTGGCCCACGAGCTTTGAATGGAGAACGGTTTCCGCCCGAAAAGGCGGAGCTTAGTAGGCTTCAACGGATTCCCCCGTTACAGGGAAGCGGCTTAGAATTTTTTGGCGCATTTGTGCCGAAAAAGCTTCAGCCGGTTGAGTGCGGAAGTATTCCCGAAAGTTGCGGGGATTATCCGAAACCAGGTGGTACCACGGACTATTGCGGTTCGTCCTGAGCGGAAAGCTCGGGGCGAGCCGTTTTCTTTATATATTGTTTATTAAAAAAGAGCGCTACCCTTTTTGAAACAAAACGAAGATTAAGAGACTGCAAAATGCAAAAATATAGTAGGCCCGATACAAGGGCCGGAAGAAAGGAAGGATCGTATGATCAGCGGAGCAGAAATCATGGTCAAATGCCTGGAGAAAGAGGGCGTTTCCGTAACCTTTGGATACCCCGGTGCGGCGATCTGCCCTTTTTATGATTATCTATATCGTTCGGAGATTCGCCATGTGCTTGTTCGCTCAGAGCAGAACGCGGCGCATGCAGCCAGCGGCTATGCCCGTTCCGCCTGCAAACCGGGTGTGTGCATTGCGACTTCCGGCCCCGGGGCTACCAATCTGATTACCGGTATCGCTACCGCGTATATGGACAGCATTCCTATGGTTGCCATAACCGGCCAGGTGAATTCGGAGCTTCTGGGAAGAGATGTATTTCAGGAGGCGGATATTACGGGAGCCTGCGAGCCGTTTACAAAGCATTCCTATCTTGTAAAAGATCCGGCAGAGCTTCCCCGGGTATTTAAAGAAGCCTTCCACATTGCGTCTACCGGAAGACCGGGACCGGTGCTTATTGATGTGCCAATGGATGTGCAGCAGGCGAAGATCCCGAAATTTACATATCCGGAAAAGGCGGAAATAGTCGGATACAAGCCCAGGACGGAAGGCCATGTAATGCAGATCAAAAAGGCTCTGAAAGCTATTGAGGAGGCTCACCGTCCTATTCTGTGTTGCGGCGGCGGAGTGGTTTTGGCTAACGCCCGGGACGAAATGGTGGAATTTGCCCGAAACAGCGGGATTCCTGTTTGCGCTACCATGATGGGCATCGGCGTTATTCCCATGGATAGCCCGTATTACCTGGGAATGATCGGGATGCACGGCCGCACAGGTGCTAACCGGGCCATGCAGCAGGCGGATCTGGTTATCCTCTGCGGCGCCAGAGTGGGGGACAGAGCTGTTTCCGCTCCTCAGCAGATAGCCGAAAAAGCCAAAGTAATCCATATAGATGTGGATCCGGCGGAAATCGGAAAAAACATGGCTGTAGATATCCCCATTGTGGGAGATGTAAAATTGGTTCTGCAGAAGCTGGCCGCTCAAGTAAAGAACTCGGTTCCCCAGGAATGGCTGGATCAGGTTTTTGGTTTTAAGAAAACGTATCCCGTTCGCGGGGAAGCCAGAGAGGACTTTGTGGAACCCAGGGTTTTTATCCGGGATTTGTCCTCTATGATGGAGGAAGACGCCATTCTCGTGGCGGATGTAGGGCAGAACCAGATCTGGTGTGCTCGAAATTTCAATGTTAAGGAAGGCCGGTTCCTTACTTCCGGCGGCTTGGGAACCATGGGGTACTCCATTCCGGCGGCTATGGGAGCCAAAATTGCAAAACCCCACCGCCAGGTGGTGGCGGTCTGCGGAGATGGTTCCTTCCAGATGAGCATGTGCGAATTGGGAACGATCTGCCAGCATGAGGTCCCTGTAAAGATTATTGTCATGGAAAACGGCCGTCTGGGAATGGTTCGTGAGGTGCAGGACAGGATCTACGAGGGCAGGCATATGGCTACCATTTTAGATGGGGATCCGGATTTTGTGGCGCTGGCCCGGGCATATGGTATTCGTTCCGCTCTGGCTAAGAGCAACGAAGAGGCCAAGAAGCTGGCAGCCGAAATGCTGGAATGCGATGGGCCGTATATCCTGGTTTGCAGTGTGGATCCTGAAACCCCCACGATTTGACGGGAAGGAGAATGGACGATGAAATATACGCTTTCTGTTCTTGTGGAAAACCAGCCCGGCGTCCTTTCCAAGGTATCGGGTCTGTTTGCCCGAAGAGGATTCAATATTGACAGCTTGGCCGTAGGTGTTACGGAAAATGCGGCTATATCCAGGATGACCATAGTGGTCAACGGGGACGAGTATATTGTGGAGCAGGTGGAAAAACAGCTCAACAAGGTGATTCCCGTCATAAAGGTGAAGGTTTTGCAGCCGGGGGCCTTTATAAGCGGGGAATTGGCTCTCATCAAAGTGAGTTGCAGCCCCAAGCAAAGGGTGGAAATTGTCAATATTGCCGATCTGATGAACGCCCGTATTGTGGATGTAACCCCAACCAGCCTGACGCTGCAGTCCGCCGATACGGCGGAGCGGACGGCTACTTTGATAGATCTTCTGCATCCTTATGGTATCAAGGAGATCTGCCGGACAGGAACCATCGCTTTGGAAAAAGGCGCGGATCCTACCCGGAAAAACTAAAGCTTCCGCACCCCAGCGGGGCGGAAAAATAAAATGCCATCCCAACTCTATTCAGAGTTTCGCGATAAAAATTTTGCCAACCGGCAAGGAGGAATTACAATGCCAAAAATCTATTACAATGCAGATTGCGACATCAATGTGCTCAAAGGAAAGACTGTTGCAGTTATTGGTTACGGCAGCCAGGGCCATGCCCATGCTTTGAACCTGCACGACAGCGGAGTGAATGTTATTGTTGGTCTTTATGAAGGCAGCAAGAGCGCAGAGAAGGCCAGAAGCCACGGCCTCACCGTTATGACCGTGCCGGAGGCTACCAAGGCTGCAGATATTATCATGATCCTGATTCCCGACGAGCGTCAGGCGGATATGTATAAAAAGGATATCGAGCCCAACCTCACAGAGGGAAAAGCTATTGCGTTTGCCCATGGCTTCAACATCCATTTCGGCCAGATCAAACCCCCGGCAAATGTGGATGTATTTATGATTGCTCCTAAAGCTCCCGGCCATACTGTGCGTAGCGAATATGTAGAGGGCAAGGGTACTCCTGCTCTGGTAGCTGTATATCAGGATGTATCCGGCAAGTGCCTGGATATCGCTCTGGCTTACGGCGCAGGTATTGGCGCTGCAAGAGCCGCTCTGATGGAGACCACCTTCCGCATTGAGACCGAGACCGACCTCTTCGGCGAGCAGGCTGTTCTCTGCGGCGGTGTTACAGCTCTGATGAAGGCTGGCTTTGAAACTCTCGTGGAAGCTGGCTATGCTCCTGAAAACGCTTATTTTGAATGCATCCATGAAATGAAGCTGATCGTAGACCTGATCTACACCGGCGGCTTCAAGATGATGCGGTATTCCATCTCCGATACAGCTGAATTCGGCGATTATGAGACCGGTAAGCGCATTGTTACGGAAGAGACCAAGAAGGAAATGAAGAAGATTCTGGAAGAAATCCAGGATGGCACCTTCGCTTCCAAGTGGATCGCCGAAAACAAGAACGGCCGCTCTCACTTCAACGCTTGCCGCCGCATCGCTGCTGAGCACGAGCTGGAGAAAGTGGGCGCTGAGCTTCGTAAGATGTACGCCTGGAACGACGACAAATACGCTGAATAAGCTTTTGCCGGTGTTTTGACCGGGTGCATATCCGAAACATAACAGAAAAACCCTCTGATCTTTTTTAGATCAGAGGGTTTTTGTATGCAGTATTTTGTGTTTATTTAGCCAGATAAATGATACCGATGGTACCGGGGCCGCAATGGACGGAAACAGAGCAGCCGGTCATGTTGATCTGCAGGTCCTCGAATTTACGCAGGGAAAGGATTTTTTCCTTACAGGCGTTTAAAATGGAATCCGGCACATCATAGCAGGCAATATACAGCTTGGAAAGATCGATTTCCTCATCGCCGCTCAGTTTGTCCTGAATCATATTGAGAGCCACGTTTTCCAGCTTTCCCCGATATTTTTTTGTTACGTCCATTTTCCCGTCCTGCACTTCGATGCAGGGCTTCAAATTCAGCAGGTTTGCTCCAAGAGCCTGCACACCTGTGCAGCGGCCGCCCTTATGGAGATATTCCAGAGTGCTGATAACGAAAGCTGTCCGCACTTTTTCGCGCATGGGCAGAATCTTTTCCTCAATTTCGGCGGCGGAAAGACCCTGATCCCGCAATTCAGCGGCACACACAGCCAGAATGCCCATTCCGCAGGAAACATTCCGGGAATCAATAGGATGGACATTGGGAAAATGTTCCGCAGCCATTTTTGCAATATTGGGGGTTACGGTCATTTCGGCGCTGATGCTGAAATGTACTACCTCATAGCCCTCATCCGTCCATTTTTTATAAAAATCTTCATAGTAAGCGGGGGTAGGAGCACTGGTAGTAGGCAGCTTGCCAGACTGTTTATAATAAGCAAAAAGATCTGGCGTATGTACATCGATGCCGTCCAGACAGGCTTTATCGCCCAGGTTTACAGGCAGCGCAATGGTTTCAATATTATATTTCTGCAGCAGGCCGCTGTTAAGATCACAGGTGCTGTCCGCTACAATTTTCACCTTATTCATTTTCCAAAAATCCTCCTTCATATAGGTTGCAGTTGCCATGTGTTTTGAAAGACGTTTATCCCCTAAACATTCCATACTGCGCTGGGATAAAACACATATGCAATTAGTTTTAGGGGTATAACAAATAAATCCATAGTGACTATAATCATTATACCATTAAAAAAACAAAATTTCAATGAAATTACAGAATTGTTCACAGTATATGTGTTGTATTTCCTTAACGACTTGTGGTATGATGTAATAGCCTTTGAGCTTTGGATTTTCAAAAATGTTCCTGTGCTCGTAGCATTTAATCGGTATAGTATTGTAGCAGCCTTGTTCTTCAACCTTTTGTCTAAAAGGTTGAAGAACAAGGAATTTCATAAGGAGGGTGCGTTATTTATGAAACGCAAAGTAAAAAGACCTGTCAGCAGGATGGCGGTAGCGTTCCTGTCTATATTTTTTGCATGTTCCGTATTTGGTACGACAGCGTTTGCTTCCCAGATACTTCCTACGGCAGAAGTTTCCACACCGGAAACGAGCAATTCGAGTTCGCAATCTTCTGAGACTTCGGTTTCTTCAGAGGTATCGTCAGAAATTTCGTCGTCTTCCTCTTCTGAAATATCGTCAGAAACTTCGTCTTCCTCTTCTGAAATGTCCTCGTCTTCCTCTTCTTCTGAATCTAGTTCCTCATCTTCATCTTCTGAATCAACTTCTTCAGAGGAAGGGTCTTCCAGTGGATCGGAAAGCTCTTCTAAGCCCCAGAGTCAACCGCAGTCCAGCTCGGAGCCCGTTTACAGCTGGAGCCCGGAAACCGGCAGCAAACCCAGTGGGACGAACACCGACCCATATGCAGGAGTGGATCCTACCATTTCCGCCCCTGATAACGATGATCCAAGCGCTTTGTCTTCTC
>CALWJA010000031.1 GCA_944380875.1 uncultured Clostridia bacterium | reverse complement strand
TTCGTCATCGGAGCTACAATACTGTCCCAGCAGAAATTCCAGGACATATACCGGGACATTAGCTCCTTCTTTGATTTTCTTGGTTAAGTCCTTACGGACAATCTTTCCGTCAAAATGCTGACGGAGCTTTTCTTTTATTTCATCACGAGTGCTTTCACACTCAGTCAACTGTTCCATCCTTGGTTCCTCCTACGATGCTTAACTGAAAAAGTCGAACTCATCCACTGCAAAGGCAATATCAATATGAAATTCCTCCCGCTGCGGAAGCTGGAGTCCCTGCTCGTCTGCAATCACCAGATAGTAGATTCCGGTATTGCTGTACTTCAGCGGCTTCAGATTGAAAGTACAGCGGAATGTACGCTCTGTGCCGTTGTTGGTGGTTTTATCGGCAATAATCTTCTGCACATCACTGATCTGCTTGCCATTAGAATCTGTAAAATAAACCTGATAGATTGCAGCTTCTCGGTTCGCACCCACCGCATCCTTCTGATAGAAGTTCAAGCTGAAAATCATATTGCTGATTTTCCGGCTTGCAGACAGCAGGCTCACAGTAACAGGTTTCGTATCGTACTTTTGCTTGTTGCGTCTGTACTCCATTGAGTCGTTCCTCAAATGGTGATAGTCAATAACCGGAACCACCATTTCCTGCAAACTGATACCACCGTGGACAAAGTTCGAGCCACCGCCATTCATCTTGATACGAATGTTTTTTCTCGGTGCAAAACCTTCAAACTCGGTTTCTCCATCCAGGAATTTCACCGGCATCAAATAATCCGGCGAAGCACCTTTCTGCATAATGGCGTATCGTCTGCCATATTCCACATCCATGCTGTTAAAGCTGGTTTTATCCGCCTTGTTATCCTCGTTGAGGGGACTGTATGTGTACAGGAACCCGTGGTCTGCGGTAATCAAAATATTCGTGCCGCCAAACTCATTCACGATAATACGCACCATGTTTTTCAACTCAGAAACTGCTTTCTCACAAGCCGTGAAAACAGCGGTATCAGAGGTATGGCTTGCTTCATCAATGGTATCGTGGTAGATGTACACAACATCCATACCTTTCACCAAGGCACTTCTCTCGGCACGTTTCATGCCGATGACGTTCTTGTACTGCAACGCTACACTTGCAGAATTAGCCGCTTTCAGCACTTTGTCACGGTTGGTACTGGCGGTGGACTGCCCATCAGCCAGTACGGTCAGAACATCGTTCTTGACCTCGACGGACAGCTTCGTATGCGGAAGCAATGCTGCCATACCAAATTTCGTAATGGACGGGAAAATGCTCTGCATATTCTCCAACTTCACCTGGCTCTGATTCTCTCGCTCAAGTTCTTCCGCAAGGGTAGCTGCCACCTCATAGCGCATGGCATCCGAGATAATGACAAATACTCTGGAATCCGCATTTTTGATACGGGAACGATAGAAGTCCTCCTGCCGTGGAATTTCCAGTATCTTTCCGTACTGTGCCAGTTCATCGGCGCACACATTCGACCAGTTACTTCCCAGTTCGCCCAGGAACCAGTGAGAATACAGCCCCTCTACCTTGTCCACAACGTGCTTGAACAGATCATCCAACAACATATTGGAGGTTTCCAGGCTTCTCTGGAAGCAAAGCTGGAACTGCCGATAATAACGATCCATCCTGTAGTAATCATTGGTGTAGTTCTTCCAGATCTCACGAGCCTGTGCCGTGTGGAAACCGGCAGAATGTTCTTTGAAGAACTCCTGCATATTCGCCACCTGCAAAATGCCCTCATAGAAGTTGGCAAACTCCGCATACCAGACACAGGTGCGCCGTTTTTCCACTATTTTCGTAATGACATCCGCATCAATGATTTGATTGCTGATTTCCGTCATCAGCTTTGTCAGAATGATTTCATTGACACATGGGAAGCACTCGGTATCCACCAAATCTTCCAATGCCAGCTGGCTGAACCACTTCGGCAAGTGGGCTTCTTCCTCCACATAACGGGAGATTTCATAAAGCTGATGATTATCCTCACTCCGCAGCCAGTCAGACACAAAGTCATAGCAATATGCCTGATGGGGAAGGGACAGGAATCTTTCTAAGCCAGCCAGATGTTCTGGGAACATAGTGCGGGTAGATGCAGTCAGCAGTAAATGAATTGCCAGCTGCCCGATGTCTCCTTCTTCCTCGCAGTAGCCGGTTCCCTGGCGCACCATCGCCCAGAAAGCATCCTGTGCTCCGTAATTTACAAAATCCTGATAGACCGGGTTGTTCTGCTTATCCAAACCAGCACGAAACACGCACTGCATGATCTGATTCGGCTGGGGTTCTTTGATACCGCAGATTGCTGCCATGACAGCCATGTGCAGCTGCGCCGGTTTCTCCGGAGTTTTACTCTGAGCTGCTACCTTTGCCCGGCGCTCCCTGGCATTAAAGAATTTTCGATAGTGTTTGACCTCTTGCCGCATCGAAAGATTCGACACCAAGCCCATCTCGTCCATCCACCTGGAAATCAGATCCGCACGGAATTCTTCGCTATACAACTTCACGTCAATCAGCCAGTCATCATCCGGCTTATCAAAGGAAAGTGGGTTATAGACAAGATAGTTACTGGTCAGGTCATCGCTCCCCAACAGCTTTTTCACCATAAAGGTGTTACTGCCGTTCAAAGCAACCAGTTTGGCATTATCCAGCTGAATTTCATCCAGCTTATCCTCGAACTCTCTGTCCTCATCATGCCAGAAAATAATACGGCGATGATAATATTCCGGCAAAGGTGCAGCAAACCGGCGGCTTAGGTCTTGTATTACTTTTTCTATATCCACGCTGCAACCTCCTTATTTTATATTTGATGTAATTTTCGAAAGCGCTGAGGTCAAAGTGGTTTCTTGTTCTTTTTTCTTTCTCATTTCTTCCCATTCACCAAGAATCATATATATACATTCCTTGAGAACAGGAAAATACGCAAGACACTCCTCTTCACTAAGCGCATGAATACCTTTACTTAAAATCCCATAAATCGTTGGATTACTTGTCAACATATTGGGCAGATAATCGCTAAGCATAGTAATCTTTTCATCAACGTGCGCTTTGCTGAATT
>CALWJA010000030.1 GCA_944380875.1 uncultured Clostridia bacterium | reverse complement strand
TATTACTAACCTGCTGTATGCAGGCATTGACCCAAAAACTGTTCAATATCTTGCCGGGCATGAAAACAGTAAGACGACTATGGACATTTACGCGCAGGTGAAGTATAATAAACCGGAGGAACTTCTGGGTGTTGTAAATGCGGCATTTGCTCCATCTGTTGGTGTCTAAAATGCCCCCATTTTTATGATTAAATACTGGGGCAACATTTGAGGGCAGAGGCCAAAAAGCCCATAAAATCAAGGAAAACAGGCGCTAAACTGTACGCCAGTACGGCCTCAAGGCTGCCCGCCGCGCGCCCCAGTTCTCCAAGAGATAATTTTCACTGTTTTTCGGTACGTCTTTGGGCGTCAATTTGCAGGAAAATTCAGTGCTTTTGGAGCAGAGCGTGTTCCTCAAAAGTGTTCTGTGGTACTCCGTAAGGAGCAAGTAGGGAACACATAAGGAACTAGAATTGCAAGCAAATACAAAAACTTTATTAAGCAGGAGATCGTTCCGCAAGGAGCATATCTCCTGCTTTTTTTGTGTTGTGTGGCTTTTCCATAGCTGAAGAGAATGCCGCTATCATGCAGACAAGAGAAAATTTGGCTGCATAAGCATTGACGAAAAATAACTCTGTTTTTAGTCGGCTAAATACCCCAGGTATCCAGAAGCAAAATGAATATTTCCTTAATTAACTTCGCCGGCATAAAACAGGGATTGAGCAAAAGGACATATGAAATTTGTTCAGACCCAACAGAAAAATAGATCCCATTAGATAAAAAATGTCCATAACATTGCCGCTGGCCCTATTTGTATTTTATGTATAGATAGGATGGCTTTTTTCAGGGTATACAGCGTAGAAAAACGGCTAAATTTGTTGATTTGTCAGCACAAAATTAATATAATTGTTCTATATATAGAATGTAGAACAAAAAATGAAAGTAGATATCTAATTGTTTCCCAAAATCCTTGTTGGCAAGGTTTCCAAAGCAGATGGTTTCTTGTCTCCGATATCGTCTATTTGGTTCCATGCGGGATATGCAGACCGATTAAAAGTAAAAGGATAAGATGATACTATGCAAATAGAAAACAGAGATGCATACAAAAAGGTGTCCATATATGAGTTGGGATTATCAACAAGAACATTGAATACGCTGATGAGGGCAAACTATACTACTCTTTACCAGCTGATTGCTAATGCTGAAAACCTTGGCACTATAAAAAATATGGGGATAAAAAGCCTGGAGGAAATAGAAATAGTATTAGCAGATATTTTTATTAATGGACTTACTATGCCTCAAAAAGCTAGTGAGCAAGAAACAAAAGAGGCTGTTTATTTGGATTCTGTGGTTAATGAACTACCAGAAGATATTTTGACGAGGCCTGCCACAGATTTAAGGATATCTGCGCGTATTTGCTCTTCTTTTCGTTTTGAGGGGATTAAAACAATTGCAGATGTCATTGCGTTAACGCCGGAAAAAATCTATCAATTAAAGAATTTAGGAACACTATCTCAGCAACAGTTGTTGGCGGAGATAGATGCTTTGCGCAAAAATGGGGAAGATTATTTTCAGAATGATGCAGCTGTTTCGACCCAAGAAGAATCTAAATACAGTAAAAGAGAGTTTGATGTTATTACAGCGAAAAAATTATTTGAAAACTACGGGCTGAAAACAGCACAATTATGTGAGTGGTATACTCTTTCAAGACAGGGTATTTACAACAAACTGGATAAAAAGATCAATCATGGCCAATGGTGCGGAAAGGAGCTTTTGCCAGCAGAACGTGCTGTAATTACAGCCATGATTAATGAGAAATGCTTTTTCCGTACTGAAAATGCTGCTAAATATTATCTGTTCAATAATGGATCCGATGACTGTGCATTTGTTGTTGTAACAGATGACGATATTAAGTGTTTCTTCTTAACGGATCTTCCGGTAGCTCTGCAGGCAAGAGTAAAGACGCAGAAACTAAATGTGCTTTCCGAAAGCGAATGCAAGGCGATGCCTACACTTGGGAAAGTAGTTCATATATTAAAGAAACAATACTTCATGCCTACGGATTCCCATACGTTTCGAAGTCTGGCAGGGCTTCGCTCAATGACCAATAACGAATATTCAATGTTCTTGTTTGGTCTTCCGTATTGTACAGCGCAAACTTCTGTTACGGATGATAGGATTATTGCGTATTTGAAAGAGAATACGGTAGATGGTAGGACATTTATTCCATCCACTCCCGATAATCAGTGGATTCGATCCTATATTTCAAGAAATGGATATAGCACAAACGATTTCATTGAGCTTTTTGGTTTTAGTGTAACTGGAAATGAGGAAAATATAGATTTCCATTTTGATGCAGATGATATTACAGTTGTTGAAAAGGATATGCAGGTTTATACGGCGGAAGAAGGTTTTGTTGAAAAGCTTTTTGCCGAAACACCTCTCTTGGGTAGCCGTCTGCTATCAGAGAAGAACTTAGAGAAACTGTATCAGAACAGCAAAAAATATATTGGCCAGTTATTAAACAATGCAAATGTTAAAGCCAACCTAAAAGCTGAAATGCAAATAACTCTGGCCGTTATCCATTATGCAAAAGGTTGGGATACAGAGGATGAATCCGGTTTTTGGAGATACATTACCGCTCAGTTTGGATATAGAGATGATAGTGGTCAGCTACGAAACTTGCTTTGTAACTGTATAAAGAATGCATTAATAAAAAATCGTCGATGGTTTGTGACAAATTCCAGTGGTAATATGTTTAAGTCGTCGATCATGGTGCATGCTTTTTCAACAAAACGTTCCTGGCTGCATTTTTGTGATTTCTTATTTGATTTTTATAAGACAAACCTTGACTGGCAGTATATTGAGGATGATCCGATGTTTGCCAGAATGGTGTTTGCTTTAAGGAATAAATTTCAGGATGCAAAAGAATCCGATGAGGATATCGAGATAAGTACAAAGGTTTATTATTTTCGAGAAGGAATCATAAAGCTGATTGTTCAAAGGCCTAAATATGCAACGCAGTTAATTTCCCGGCTAGTGAAAAGAATCGATGCATTGATAAATAACACTGCTCAACCAGCTTCCTGCTATGAAGAACAGCTTTGCGATGAATGGATGGCCCATAAAATTCAGGGTATATCCGTTACCAAAAATCGTATAAGCAATGGTGAGAAACGGAAAATTGCTATCGACTACACTAAGATTCGGCCGTTTTATCAATTGGTCAATGAGCGGGATATTAAGATAGTATTCCCGGATGTTCGACTTGCTAAGAATGATTTTTCATCCTTACAGTTATCTGCCTATTATGACGGTAAATTAGTTGAGCAAAAAAGTTTGAGCTTTTATGGAAACGAACTTGGAAAAACTATGTCCGGTTTTTCCCTGTCTTTAGAGGATTATCTCGGAAGAGCCGGAGCGCATTTCATTCAGCCTCAAATTATCATCAGTTGTGATAATGAAGAGATATACAATTCGGAGAAGAACCTTTTTCGTGATGTATTAATCTTTAAAGATACAACTGAGAATGATATAGGAAGTTGTGAGATTGGTAACTATTCTTTCTTTGTGCCTTCGGATACTGTAATTGAGTTTATCAATGCGGAAAGATCCCCTATCGTAGAAACAGCTTTTCTTAAGGGCGAATATGTACAGCTCCAAAAGGACTTTGCTGTAAGTATTAACGGTGAATTGGTCTCATTCCACGATGATCAGAGCACAGAACTTCGTGTAATGGTTCCAAACATTGGAAGTATTGCTGATTATGTTTCTAATGGAATTCGCTATAGTGTTGTGTCTGGAAAGGAAACCATCCATATTATTTCAGCTGACAGGGACTGTGAGAAGAAATACAGGTTAGCAGTTAACGATGAAATTGTTAATCTGGAACATTTTCCCTATGAAAGCAATGGAAACGCTCGTATCTATAAAATAGAGCTTGATGGTTTTGGAACAGATGAATTGTCATTGCGCATGATAAATTTTGATACAAATCATTTAGTTCTGCGCAGATACTTTAAAATTATTCCTTCAATCGCATATAAATTTAATAAATTTTATTTCTTTGCCATTGAGGATTACCGAGATGCAAAACTTAGAATCAAGATTGGCGATGATCGTGTAAAAGAGTATTCCGTTACTCAGGGTGAGGAAAGACTGGCAATCCCTTATCAAAACGGGGAAATAGAAATTCCCGTACCGGTAGTCAGCTTTGTTGATAACACCAATGCAGCATGGACATCTGAGAAAGTCCTTTTTATCAAGGATATTCCGCAGGAACGTTTTATTTATGCAAAAGTACCATCTGGAGTGAACGTAGAACTGCTTTTGGATGATGTACCAGTGGAAACTCAAAAAGCAGGGACATTTGCAATCGGCAATACTATTTCTGGATACAGCAATGTGAATGATCGAAGCTGGCTGAAGGTATATGCGGTAATTTCCGTTGGTAGTGATACGACAAAGTATTGTATCGGAAAAATAGCGGCAAAAGAACAATTTGTGCAGACTCCGATTCTGAAAATAGATCACAATACGCTTTCATGGGATCGTGGATATGGTTTTATTGGAAATCACCAGGGCGGCTTTAAAATTACCATTTGCTGTGGAACGGAATTTGAGCAGACAATCCCTTTAAATTTAGATTCCGATATAATAAGCAGGGATATTTCCCTTCCTTTAGGTGAGTATCCATTCCGTATTTATAAGCAGTCCCTCAATTTATTTGCAATGGGATTGGAGGAAATCGCTAATGGTTCATTCTTTATAGGTGATGAGAACGAACTCAGATTTTTGAAACATATCATTAAGATAGATACAATTACCTTTGAAGATGAGACAAGATATGAAGCGGTAAAGATTAGAACTTGCTACATCGATCAGATCGAGTATAAGGGTATTCAGTATGTAGGCACAGAAGACAGAGAATGTCCGGTATACATGGGAACACTTTTCTTTATCAGTGATAAAGGAAAACGACATGAGTATTCCTTTGAAGATACTGTTGATAGCAATGGACATAAGATTTATCAAATCAATCCAGTTAAGATTGTCTTTATTAATGATGCTACTTTGAGTATAACCAGTGAAAGTGGTGAAGGCTTCTACTATTATAGATATTATGACAAATTTGCAGGCGTATATGTTTACCAGCTCACAGACTGGGAACCTACCCGATTTAATCAGGATAAGTATTATCTTGCGGATTTGTTTTCGTACACCAGAAAGGAAGTAAAATCAAATGTTTGATCCAATTCAAGCATCGGACAATATTACAGATGAATTTGTAAGCTATCTTTCTACAAGTTTTCACCTTGCAGATCAAGAGTATGCCCATCAATTTGAAACTGCATTAAAGAAAGAGAATGCAATTGCAAAGGGACCGTATCTCGATATCAGCGATTCTTTTGAATCAGGGAAAAGTATTTTCCAGCTTATTGAAGATGGAGAAATGTCTCCTCTATTTCAAGATTTGGAACCTGATGTAGGGGAAAGCGATAAAGAAATTAAGATTTTTCGTGGTTTGTATAAACATCAGGAAAAAGCTGTGCGGAAAATAAATGCTGGAAAAAATATTGTTGTAACTACAGGAACCGGTTCTGGTAAAACAGAGTGCTTTATTCTGCCCATCCTCAATTATTTGCTTAGGGAAAAAGAAGCTGGGACGCTGGATGACGGAGTTCGTGCTATCTTAATATACCCAATGAATGCTCTTGCAAACGACCAGATGAAGAGGCTGCGTTTGATACTAAAACAATATCCGGACATCACCTTCGGTGTATACAATAGCAGCACACAGCACGAAGATTCTGCGGGTATTGCGGAGTATGGCCGTGTATTTAAGGATAAGGATGGCAAAGCATTAAGGCCACTGAAAAATGAAGCGATTTCAAGGAAAACCATGCAAAATCGTCCTCCGCATATATTAGTTACAAACTATGCTATGCTCGAGTATATGATGCTCAGACCTAATGATGATCGTGTGTTTTCTGGTGCAAAGCTCAACTTCCTGGTTCTTGACGAGGCACATATTTATAGAGGTGCTACAGGTATTGAAACATCGCTGCTTCTACGGCGTCTGAAGGCGAGAATACAGAATGCTACTAAAGTTCAACATATTCTGACTAGTGCAACTTTAGGAGGAAAAGAAGCGGATCAGGATATTATTTCTTTTGCCAGTACTTTATGTGATGCAAAATTTGATACTGATGACATTATCAGATCCAAAACAGTAATGCCGCCTATGCCAGAAGAATCTGAAAATATTCCGCTTGAATTGTTTGAAAAGCTTGCGCACCCCAGCAGTTCGATGGATTCCATTTTGAATCAGTATGGAATAAAAGTCGATTCCTCAAAATCTGATTCTGAAATACTCTACGATTTATGCTTATCATCAAAAGCATATCGTGTTTTAAGGGAATGCGCGACGGAACCTATGACTGTCCATGAAATTGCTTCAGCAATGCGGTTAAGAATGCCAATTCAGGATAGTGATTTGGTGAATCTAATCCATGTGGCTTCAAAGGCGGAAAAGAATAAAACCGCCTTGATAAAAGCTAGATATCATATGTTTATCAGAGCTCTTGAAGGCGCATATATTACGCTGGGGCCGGTCAAACGTCTTTATCTGACACGTCGAAATTATGCTGAAATTGATGGGGATACTTGGAAAGTGTTTGAGGCTGCGGTCTGCGATGATTGTGGTCGTATCGGTGTTGCCGGTAAAACTGTTAATGGAAGATTAGAAGCCTCAGGTAACCGTTATGACGAGGAGACGGAGGTATACCTTCTTCGTCAGCAGGGGGAAGAGCTGGATATCGACGAGGACAGTGATTTTGAAGAAGAGGGTGAAATTGATAGAGAGGACTATGTGCTTTGTGCAAAGTGTGGTGAAATCCACCATGAGAGCCAGAAGATGGAGTTCTCTTGTAGTCACGGATCCGCAAGTTTTATCAAGGTGCGAAAGGCAGAGCGCAGGGGGGTACGAAACGAAAACAAGTGCCCTTGTTGTAATCTGGGTCATATGAAACTTTTCTATATTGGCTATGATGCAGCAACTGCTGTATTGGGTACCGAACTTTTTGAACAGCTCCCAGAGATGGAGGAGAAGCTTGAAACAAAGAAAGAGGTTGTGAATCCGGCAGCGAATCTTTTTGCAATGGCCGTTGCCCCTAAAGCGAGTGTTGAGATTATCAAGAAGAAGCGCCAATTCCTGGCGTTTTCAGATAGCAGAAGTGAGGCGGCCTTCTATGCATGTTATATGACGTCTTTCTATGAAGAATTTTTGAGAAGACGCGGAATATGGCATGTAATAGAAAAAAACAGAGAAAGTATCGCTGAAAAGCCTTGGGAAATCGCCACTCTAGTTCACGAGCTTACTTCCTATTTTGATACAAATAGAACATTTGCTTCTCCCGGTGACGAAGGAACCGAGAACCTCACAGCCATAAGCAAGAGACAGGCTTGGATTGCAGTATTAAACGAAATGGTTAACGCTCGAAGAAGTACTAGTTTGGTTTCTTTGGGAATACTTGACTTCGTATATAAAGGAAATTCTGAAGAACTAATGGCAGCAGTTGCACAGATGTATGGTCAAAACGCAACAGATGTCAATGCGCTCTTTAATCTCGTAGTAATGGATATTGTCTATGGAGGTGCACTTGAAGGGGAGGATATATCCTTAACAAACGATGAGCGAGAATACATTTATTACGCGGCCCATCCCAGAAGATTTATCAAGTGTAAATCTTCCGATGCTGATAGGAAAAAGAATTATCTGAACGGTTGGATCCCTCGAGTTAGAGAAAGCGGAAAATCCTATAAAAATGGACGGGTTAGCCGTCTTATGAAAATGATGGGAATTTCCGAGGAACAATCCAAGGAACTCCTTTCAATGTATTGGGATGCAGTTCTGGTTGGAGGTCAGCAGGCATTAACTCCAGAAGGGAATGGAGAGTATTATTTCTCAACAGATAAGTTTGTAGTGGTTGTGGGAAATGAAAACAGACCTATTTATGTTTGTGATACGTGCGGAAAGACGACAATGACAAACTGCAAGAACAGTTGTACATCGTTGAAGTGCGATGGACATATATCTCCCATATCCCGAAAGGCGTTAATGGAAGGAAATCACTACGCAAGACTGTACTCAGAAAAAATGATGTCACCTCTGCATATTAAAGAGCACACCGCTCAGCTGGGACGCGCTGAACAGCAAAAATATCAGGAAATGTTTGTAAATAAGGCAATCAATGCCTTAAGCTGTTCGACTACATTTGAGATGGGTGTAGATGTTGGTGACCTTGAAACGGTATATCTCAGGAATATGCCGCCTTCTCCGGCAAATTACGTCCAGAGAGCGGGCCGCGCAGGTAGAAGTATTCATTCTGCAGCATACTCGTTGACATATTCAAAGTTGAGTTCTCACGATTTTACGTATTATGAACATCCGGAGAGAATGATTTCCGGTAAAATCGGTGTTCCTTTGTTTTCCATTTCCAACGAGAAGGTTATCTTGCGGCATATCTTTGCTGTTGCAATAAGCAGTTTTCTTGCACAGGATTCTAACGTTTATAATGGAAATAACGCGGATGTTTTGCTCAACCAGGACGGATACGAAAGATTGGTCACCTATTTGGGCACTAAGCCTGCGGATCTAAAAGATTTGCTGATAAAATCCATACCGGCCGAAATGCATTCTCAAATGGGTATTGCAGATTGGTCGTGGATTGATAAATTAATTGGCCCGGATGGAGCACTTAGTGTTGCAGTAACAGATTTCAGAGATACTGTTCAGTGGTATGAAAAAGAGTTTAAAAAACTGAAAAGAGCCGGTGATATTCAAAATGCTGCGCGTTGTGAAAGGCAGCTAAAGGAGTTCAGACGCGGCCAAGAGGATAACAGAGGTCGAAATGAGTTAATAGAGTTTTTGGTTCGATATAACGTTCTTCCCAAATATGGATTCCCTGTTGATACAGTTGAACTGTATCAAGGAACAGATAACAACCAGGAAAAGAAACTTCAAATGGTGCGAGATCTTCAGCTTGCGATTGCTGAATATGCTCCCGATGCCCAAGTAGTTGCAGACGGAAAACTATACACCAGCCGGTATATACGGAAACTGCCTCAGGCAACTGGGCAGGATTGGAAGGAAGTCTATATTGCGCAGTGTGGAAATCCAGCCTGTATGACTTGGAATTATAAGGTTATCGAACCATCTTCCGATGGGGAATTCTGTATTTCTTGTGGCAATTTGATAGAGAAATCCCGATGGAAGGAAGCAATAGAGCCCCGAAAAGGCTTTATAGCTGAATCCAAAACAAAGAATGTTCCTCTTAGAAAACCGGATAGATCTTATCGAAGCGATGATTACTACATCGGTGATCCTACAAGAAAAATCATGTATAAGAAGACCTTTAGGGTTTTTGATGATGAAAAAATCCAGATGGAAACTTCTGCAAATGATTCTCTGATGGTAGTGTGCAACGATCGTTTTTACGTATGTGATCGATGCGGATATGCAATGAGTTCCACCATGGGCAAAGAGGAAAAAGACTTTAATTCCTATGCCAAGAGCTATGAGAAGAAACATAAGTCCCCGTGGGGTAAGGATTGCAGCGGAAAGCTGTATAGAAAAGAGCTTTGCCACTCCTTTAAGACGGATGTTGTCCGTGTAACGTTCGGGACCGCGAGAGCAAAGAGCCAGGCAACTATGCTTTCAGTTATGTATGCTTTGCTGGAGGCGATTTCCAGTGTGCTTGATATTGAACGTACGGATATAAAGGGATGTCTTCATAAAGTGCGATTTGAAAGAAGTATGATTTATGAAATTATCCTTTATGACGCCGTTGCAGGTGGAGCTGGTCATGTTCGTAGACTTGTTACAGAAGATTGTGGTGTGTTCCAGCGTGTGGTAAAAAAGGCAATCGATATTACAAAAGGATGCACATGCAATCCGTCTTGTTACAATTGCCTGAGAAATTATTATAACCAGACGATACATGATAAGCTCAACAGAATGGAAGCATACTCTTTCTTAGAGCATTATTGCGGGCCAACAGTCTCCATTCCGGACGATCAATTTGAAGAGACATATAAGACCGTTGAGGAAGAATTTACAGAAGAAAAAATTCAATTCGGTATTGGCTATAACTGTACTTCTTATCAAAACTGGAATGAGTTCGCTCCCATGGTTCCGGAGGAATATCTGCAGGCGTTCTCCGATATGGATATGGCAAAAGTGCCTATTCCGTCAGAATCATACTGTAAGCTCTCTGTAATAGGAACGGATTTGTCAACAGAAGCTCTGTTTATCTGGAAAAATCAAAAGGTACTGGTGTTCGATAACGACAATGAAAAAATAAAAATCCAGGGTTGGAAATGCTATTCCGTAAGCGAAATTGTTCCCTCGAAATTTGCGGCCCATTTCAGATAGGAGGATACTATTATGAAGGATTCCTCCAATTATGAAAGAACATACTAATACTTTTGGGAAGCACTAAATTTTAAAGAACATAAAAAGCTTCTGGATCAGTAAGTATAACATAAGCCTCCGGAAAACCTTAGTTTTCCAGGGGCTTATGTTCAAATGAATAAATAACAAAGGGAGCCGTTCCTCTTTCAGAAAAAGGAACGGCTCCCGCTTTTTATAACACAAAAATTTGTTTACCAAAGTTTCTTGCCGGCGTCTTCTTTGGAAGCGAAGGGGCCGGGAAGAATATCGGCGCCGCGATGCTCGCCGAAGTAATCCCGATCAAAGGTGATGGGAGTGCCGTCGGGATTCTCAAAGGGCTCTTCCGGCTCAAAGGCCATGCCCAGAGTTCCGGTGTATACCATTTCGTCCCGGAAATTCTTCAGGAAATCGTATACGTTAGTGGAGAGAACAGGCTTACCGTCTTTTTCCAAAAGCTCTACGGTCACTGTGTTCTGGTTGTCTACCAGGCCGTTTTCCTCATGTTTCCAAGCTTTGGCGCCGTTGAAATACACGTTGCCCTTGGACCACACAGGCAGATGAGAATTGTGAGCAGGCGCCAGTTTGCTCATATTAGGCGTTTCGGAATCCATGTCGAACTGGGCGATCCATTCCTCATAGGTGGGATACTCGTCCCAAACATGGGTGCCCACTGCCCGGTTTTCCTCGTCGTGGCCGTCATCGCTGTCATGGGGAGTAATCATGGGATCGGCAGGCCATTTCTGCACGAAGATGTTATTGTAGAACCGGTCGTCGCCGTGGAGGAAGGTCATAAAGCCCATGACCTCGGTGCGGTGCGGAATATGGTAGGGGGTATAGCGGGGATATGTACCGCCGCCCACGCAGGTAAGAGCTCCGCAGATCAGGTTATGAACCATGGCCACGCCCTGTGTGGCAAACCGCAGAGTGGCGTCGGAAAGGAGAATATTGTTATCGATCAGAGTGGGACCGTGGCTTACTTCCACGAAAATATCCTGGCTCATCATGCCGCCCTTCAGACGGTCGGCAAAATCCGGTTTTTGGTTGTTATACAGAAGGTTCTGGGTGATGCGGGTGCCCTGGGCTTCCCAGTCGCACCAGATGCCCATGGTGCAGTCGTGAATCCAGTTGCGACGGAAGATCACGTCGATGGCGGCGTGAAGCTTGATTCCGGCAATTTCGGCGCCGCCCAGCTCCATCATGTTGTTGATATGATGAATGTGGTTATCCTCAATAACCGAGAACACAGCGCCCATACGACCGATGATACCGCCCTGCTCGCAGTTGTGGATATTGCAGCGGCGCACAATGTGGCTGCCTACGTTTTCTTTCAGCCAGCCGTGATACTGACCCCGGCAGACGGCGTCTCTTTCCATCTGGGTGGGGGATTTTACATGCTTATAGGTGAAATAATGGTCGTTGTCGGGATCCAGGTATTTGCCCAGGGAAATGCCCGCGCACTTGGAATTGCTGATCTCGCAGTCCTCGATAATCCAGCCCTTGGACCAGTGGGGGCCGATCATGCCGTCCTGATACGCGGCGGGAGGAGCCCAGGTAGTGGCGGCCTTATTGATGTTGAAACCGGAGACGGTAATATATCCAACACCGGTTTTGGAGGGCATAAAGCATTCCCGGCGAACATTGATCTCCACATTTTCTTCGTTGGGGTTTTTGCCCTGGAAATTGCCGTAAATCACAGTGGTATCCCCGTCCTGCTGGGAAAACCATTTATATGTGCTGGCTTCCGGTTCCCAGGAGCACTTGTAGATCTCACCCTTGATGCATTCCTCCAGGCTGCCTGCCTCATACAGGGCCTTGTCATTCAGATACACACAGCCGGTATGTTTGCTGCGGCCGGCGAAATACCAGTCGCCGTATACATAGGTAGTGTAGGGGTTGTAGTCTCCGAAAATACCGTTAGCAATGCGGCAGACCCACACGTTCCCCTCATAGGGTTCCCAATTTTTGACTTCTTCCGCGCCGGTGATAACGGCGCCCAAAGGTTCCACGCTCCGATAGGTAATCCGGGCGTCTTCCGTGCCGGCAAACTGAGGATCCACATACTCCCGATAGACACCGGGAGCTACCAGGACTTCGTCACCGGGTTTAGCTACCCGGGCGGCGTCGTTGATATGTTTGTATGGCCTCTCCTGGGTGCCGTTACCGTCCCGGAAAGCATGAGCGTCAACATAAATTTTCATAGCAATACTCCATCTCCCATTCAAAATTTTAAGCAAAATAGCTATTCATCTATATAGTCATTATAATATAGCAGGGAAAAAAGCCTGTCAAGGTAGGAAAAGGGCAAAAATTGGCCATAAAATATAGAAATAAGGACACTTTTTGTACTTCCTTAAAATTCTGTGAAACTCGTGTGGACGGGCGTTCCGGCTTTTCTGAATCGACAGCAGAGTTTTTCACACGCAGTGAATCCCGCTGGAAGGCACCACCCCTTATCGCAGCCTATTTTCGCCTGATGGCGCTGCCGATTGATGAGCAGGCCCGGATGGCGTACGCCTTTTGGAAAAGCTCTTCGACCTGATGGCAGATTATATCCAGGAATACGGGAAAGTTTCTGGTGGGCCATAGACAAACAATGTCTGACTATGCTGAACCCAGTTTTTGGTAAAAAATACCCCGTTGCCCACTGGGTAACCTCATCGCTTGCCTGGGCGGGAGAGTTCCGTGATAAAATAACTTTTTCTTGACAATCTGCATAGGATATAGTAAAATCCTATAAACTCTTTGCACTGCATTACATCCTGATTCAGGGTGCGAGATCAACAGTACAAACTGAGCAGGCGATGCCCGTTTGGGCATGGGGCCGGGCCGCTGATGTGGCAGCAGATCGTTTTTAACATCTGTGGGACAGTTGTATGTTCCGCAGATGTTTTTTTATACATTTGGGGAACAGATTATCTCAGTGGGGTGCTCATAAGAGAAATAGCACTGTCATCATATATGACGAAACAGGAGGATTCTTTTATGACAACCAAGCGCGAAAAAAACAACTTACCCCTTTCCCGGCCGGTGAATGAACCGGCAATTATCAGAAATTTGTCGTTAGTCAGTGTAATCGGAAACACAATTCTTTCAGGATTCAAAATGTTTGCGGGAATTATAGGAAATTCCGGTGCAATGATTTCGGATGCGATCCACTCGTTCTCCGATGTTCTGACCACGTTGATTGCATGGATTGGCGTAAAAGTGTCAAAAAGAGATGCAGACAACTCCCATCCATACGGGCATGAGCGTCTGGAATGTGTTGCGTCGCTGATTTTGGGCCTAGTGCTGATGGAGACGGGAATTGGCGTTGGCAAGGTTGGTGTGGAAAATATTGTTTCAGGAAATTATGGAGCACTTACCGTCCCCAGTGTTATCGCTCTTGTCGCCGCAGTCGTCTCCATTATCGGCAAAGAGGCAATGTACTGGTATACACGTTATTATGCAAAGCTTATTAATTCCGCCGCATTTCTGGCCGACGCTTGGCACCATCGTTCTGATGCTTTTTCCTCCATCGGTTCCTTGATCGGAATTGCCGGGGCTATGCTTGGATTTCCCATTCTGGATTCTGTGGCAAGTGTTGTGATCTGTCTTTTTATTGTGAAAGTTGCCTACGACATTTCAAAAGATGCATTAGTGAAAATGCTGGATACCTCTTGTGGAGAGGATTATGAGAATACGCTGAGGGAGTATATATCGGAGGAAAAGGATGTAATCGGAGTAGATATGCTCCGTTCTAGAATGTTTGGAAACAAAGTATATATCGATCTAGAAATATCTGTGGATGGTGATAAATCCCTCTGG
>CALWJA010000029.1 GCA_944380875.1 uncultured Clostridia bacterium | reverse complement strand
TGTTGACTTCAATCTCCGTTCGACTTGCATGTGTTAGGCACGCCGCCAGCGTTCGTCCTGAGCCAGGATCAAACTCTCTAAAATATTGTATCAAAACATCTTTCGATGTTCTAATCTATTTCAGAGCTTTGCTTAGCTCTTTTACGATACACTAACGTGTATTTTCTCGTATCCTTTTTGAGTCCGCCGTTCATCTCTGAACGACCTTTCTCAAAGAATTACGGGTCCTTTTTCTTGTCTTTCGTTGTTTAATTTTCAAGGTCCTAAGTCACCGACGTTCATCGGAGTGCTTTTTATGATAACACAACCATTTTGGTTTGTCAAGAAGTTTTTTTAAGATTTTAAAACTTCTTTTCTCATTTCTCAGCACCGTTCCCGACGGCTTAGTTATAATATCACTCTTTCTCTGTATTGTCAACAACTAATTTCCTGTTTTTACATTTTAAACCAAAATATTCGTTTGACTTCGTTTTTTTATTGACAATATTCAAAGGAAACCTTTTACTAGGATATTTAAACTGCATTTGGAACCTTGCTATAATACGTCTGTTCGTATTATTATATGAATAGTGTTGTAATCTTCGTTAACATTATAGTATATGCTATATAGTCTTTTTCAAAAATTCAAATTTTTTCATTCAAATAAGGAGGAATTTACTTATGCCGGCAGAAGAAAATGTCTTTTATCAAATATATCCTCTAGGATTATGTGGAGCGCCTGCGCAAAACGATGGGATCACCGTTTCAAGAATTACAAAGATTTTAAATTGGATTCCCCATCTTAAGAAATTAAACGTGAACACTGTATACTTTTCTCCCATTTTCGAATCGGATCGGCATGGATACGACACCAGAGATTTTCGCAAAGTTGATTGCCGCTTGGGAACTAACAAAGATTTTTCAGAACTTTGCGATGCCTTGCATGAAAACGGTATTCATGTCGTGTTGGATGGAGTATTTAATCATGTAGGCCGAGGTTTCTGGGCCTTCCAAGATGTACTACAATTTCGGGAAAACTCTCCGTATAAAGATTGGTTCTATATTCATTTCGATGGAAATTCCTGCTATAACGACGGTTTTTACTATGAAGGCTGGGAAGGTCATTACGAACTTGTAAAACTGAATCTGGAAAATCCCGCCGTGCTAGAATATCTATTTTCCTGTATTCAATTTTGGGTTGAACAATTCCATATTGATGGTCTCCGCTTGGATGTAGCCTATTGCCTCAGTGAACAATTTCTCCGTAAGCTGCGGCAATTCTGTAATAAGCTGAAACCCGAATTTTTCCTTTTGGGAGAAATTCTTTTCGGTGATTACAAACGAATTGTGAATGGCGAAATGCTTCACAGTTGCACCAATTATGAATGCTATAAAGGCCTATATTCCAGTTTCAACGATCTCAATTTATTTGAAATTGCCTATTCCCTTAACCGGCAATTCGGCAGAGAAGGCGGTATTTACAAAGGCGAACACCTATTGTGTTTTGCCGATAACCACGATGTAACACGAGTAGCCAGTATTCTGAAGGAACCCCGTCATCTGCCGCTTCTCTATGGGCTCCTTTTTTCCATGCCTAGTATCCCCTGTATATACTATGGAAGCGAATGGGGTATAAAAGGCGTGAAGGGCTCCGGAAATGACGACGATCTACGTCCCAGTGTGGATATGCCGGAATGGAATGAACTAACAGACCTGATTGCCCGTCTCGCCTCCATCCACAGAGAACAAAAAGCTCTTATACACGGAGAATACAAAACCGTTATGCTCACCAACAGGCAATTGATTTTTGAACGGAAGTTCCAGGAGGACCGTATTTGGATAGCCATTAATGCTGACACTTCTGTATATCATGCAGGTATCAACGAGGCTGTTTCCACATGTAACGTAACGGAACTTCTCTCCGGTGAATCCATGGTTCTGGATCCTCATTCTATATCCTTACCACCCTTGAGCCTGCAGTATTGGAAATTGTATAGTTAAAAGCTGTCCATCCTTATGGCTTTTTCAACTGGCTAAAGCATGTTTATTGAAGATTCAGATGGTTTTTGCTATAATTAGTAAGCGATACTATACTGAAACTAAAAACGGAGGCCGCTAATTTATGCCTATTCGTATTCAAGGAGAACTTCCCGCCATAAAGGTTCTGGAAGGGGAAAACATTTTTGTGATGACACATAAGAGGGCCTCCACACAGGATATCCGCCCTTTAAAAATTGTCATCTTAAATCTTATGCCTACGAAAATTGTAACAGAAACGCAGCTCTTGCGCCTTCTGGGTAATACACCCCTGCAGGTTGATGTGGAACTGATGCATATGGCCAGCCATGTCAGCAAACATACCCCATTGCCTCATCTTAATCAGTTTTACAAAACCTTCCAAGAATTAAAGCATGAAAAATTTGACGGTATGATTGTCACCGGAGCTCCCGTTGAAAATATGGATTTTGAAGAAGTGGATTATTGGCAGGAGCTCTGCGAGATCATGGAATGGGTAAAAAAGAATGTATATTCTACCATGTATATCTGTTGGGGCGCGCAGGCAGGTTTATATTATCACTATGGAATCCCCAAATATCAGCTTCCTGAAAAGCTATCTGGTGTTTTTCGTCATCGTGTAATTGAACATCTGCATCCTCTTGTGAGAGGGTTTGACGACGATTACTGGGCTCCGCACAGCCGAAATACAGAAATCCGTGCCGAAGATATAAAAAAGCATCCGGAGCTTATTGTTTTGGCAGACTCGGAAAAGGCCGGCATCCATCTTGTGGCAAAAAAGGATGGCCGTCAGTTTTTTGTAACCGGTCACCAGGAATATGACAGAGATACGCTGGCTAAAGAATATTTCCGGGATTTGAATAAAGGTCTCAACCCGCATATTCCGGAAAATTATTTTCCCAATGACGATCCTTCTCAGGAACCCCGTTTCAACTGGCGGAGCCACGGCCATCTCCTTTTTTCCAATTGGCTGAATTATTTTGTGTATCAGCAAACTCCGTATGATCTTTCCCAGCTTACCGAACTTTCTTCCGAAGAAACTCACAACATACACTAACAAAAAAGGGCACCGGTTTTATTTTACCGGCGCCCTCTTTTATTTCAGTCCTATATTGCTGAGAGAAACTCTATCCCAATTTTTCCCGGAGAGTACGCAAAATCACCTTTTCCCTTCTGGAAATCTGCACCTGCGTCATTCCCAACTCCCGGGCTGTTTCTGCCTGAGTAGAACTCTTAACATACCGAAGATAAATGATCTTTTTGTCCTTCTCCTGCAATTCTTTCAGAGCTTTCCGCAATGAAAGCTTTTCTGTAAGCAGTTCTTCTTCGGGGGCCACCGCAATATCCAGTTGGCTTTCCCCTTCTTCATCTTCAACAGTAAGAGAAATCGGCATTTGACCTGCCGTTATTGCCTGTGCGGCCTGTTCCGGTTCCACTCCTAGTGCATCTGCCACTTCCTGGACAGTAGGCTGCCGCCCTTCTTTCTTAAAAAATTCTGTTGCTGCCCGGTTGGCCTTCATAGCCATCTCTCGCAGACTGCGGCTCATTTTCACAGTTCCGTCTTCTCGGAAAAGTCTTCGGATCTCTCCCAAGATTACCGGCACTGCATAAGTAGAAAAGCAAAGCCCTCGGCTTTCATCAAACCGCTCCGCCGCCTTAATAAGACCCAGACATCCGGCTTGGAAAAGATCGTCGTAATCAATTCCGCGCCCTTTGAACCGGCGGGCACAGGTGTGTACCAGTCCTGTATTCTCTTGTATTCTTTCATCCCTGTTCATTGGATGTCAGCCTTCTGGAAAAATATTTCCGCATCGTTACGGTAGTTCCTTTTCCTACTTTAGAGGTAACCGTGAGCTTATCTGTAAAACTTTGCATCACCGCAAATCCCAGCCCCGCTCTTTCCTCTCCACCTGTAGTGAATAAAGGTTCCATAGCCTGCTGCACATCTGCAATTCCGCAGCCTTTATCCCGAATTTTAACCGAAATCTGCCGGTTTTCATACAGTTTTACAACTATGTAGATAATGCCGATGGAATCTTTATATCCGTGTATAATGCAGTTGGTTACCGCTTCGGAAACAGCTGTTTTCAAATCACAAATTTCCTCTAGGGTAGGATCCAGCTGTGCCGCAAAAGAAGCTATGGCCGCCCGTGCGAACGCCTCATTGGAGGAATAACTGGGAAAGGAGATCTCCATCTCATTGATTGCTTTCTTGTTCATTTTCGTCCCTCCGGTATATTGTGCAGATTTCTTTAAGGCCTGCCAGTGAAACAATTCTTTCTAAGTTTGGGGATAAGTTGGCAACATATAATTTGCCTCCCCATTGGCTAATAAGTCTGTATCTTCCCAGAATCAGCCCTACTCCGGAACTATCCATAAAATGTATCTTGGAAAAATCAAGAACCAGTTTCTTTGGTTTTGTTCTGGAAGCGGCGCTGTCAATTTCTTCCCGCAGCTCTCTGGCGGTATGATGATCGATTTCGCCTTCTAACGCCGCTGTAAGGGTTCCGGAGCGAAGCGAAAGCTGTATTGCCATATGATCTTCCTCCCTGTCGGATTTTGTCAGATACTATAAGCATGTCCCATAGTACGAAAAGTATACGGTGTTTCCTGCTTTTTTGCATCTTTTTCTTATTTTCTACGATAGCGGATTTTCACCGCAATTCCCCTCGAAATTTGGCAAAAGAAAAATTTTAATAAAACAGCTCCCGGAAAAGCGGCTTTATCTACACCGCTTTTCCGGGAGCTGTTTACTCTTTTCCGTTAAAATTCTAAAATCTGCACACCCGCACCAATTAACCTTGGGCCAACATGACAGGCCAAAACAGAATCAATAGCGCTCTCACAAAACATGGAAGCCTTCCGTATTTCTCCCGACAACGCCTTGCGCACAATCTCCAAATCCTCCGGGCAGCCGCCATGGGCCAAAGCCATATTATATCTCCCTTTTTTCGGAATGAGATTTTCCACACGCTGCGCTATATCCTCCATGGATTTCATCCTGCCCCGGGCCTTTCCCACATTCACAAGAAGGCCATCTTCCGAAAACGTAATAATCGGCTTAATTTGTAGCACCGAACCTGCCATGCAAGTAATCTTCCCGATTCTTCCGCCCCGTTTCAAATATTCCAGTGTATCCACGCAAAAGAAAACCTTTGTATTGCGGATCAGGGATTGCACTATGGCCTGCAATTCCAAAAAAGACTTTCCTTCTTGAATATATCGGACCGTTTGTAAAGCAATCATACCTAATCCAAGGCTGGCTGTTTTTGTGTCAAAAACACGAACCTCCAACCCCTCTGCTTCTTCACCCAACATACGGATAGTATTGAAAGTACCGCTGATTCCGCTGGAAAAGATCAGAGCAATAACATAGCGGTAGCCTCTTTCCCGTATTTCTCTAAAAGTATCCTTTATACAAGCGCCTGCCGGCAGCGTAGTAGTAGGCACCTCTTCCGGCATACGCCTATATATGTCCTCAGCCGTAATATCCACACCATCCTGATATATTTTCTCCGGATACACCACAGATAAAGGAACAACAAATATACCGTTTTCTTTAGCAATTTCAGGGGAAAGATCCGCGCAGGAATCCGTCAAAACCGCTATTTTTTCCGGTTCCCTCATTTATCCGCCTCTCCTTTCGTGCCAATACACAAATTTACCGCTCTTGCATCTCCGCTTAAAGCGACTATGCTTTTACAGCAGGCCCATAACATTTTTTATATTTCTAAAAATTACGTAAAGCAGACTTTTTGAATGGAAGCCTCCACCCAAACTTTTTTCAAGCCTGCAAATATCAATACTATTGTTTTCAAAAATATTCAATGTTTCAACAGCAAAACTCTATATGTATATAAAAAATTGGTACTCAAAAATTCGGCTCCCGGCATGATTAAGATGTACAAAATCCGCCGGCGGATCCAACCGCCGGCGGTAACTGCTTTACATTTTGCAGGTATCCAACCACTTTGCAACATCCTTTATCTCATAGGATACTGTAAGCCCTGAAGACCTGCCGTTTATCACACCGACCTGCAACCAAAATAGTATAGCAAAAAATTTCTTACAATTTCTCCACATCTGCAAGGGCGGCGGCAATAACCTTATCCATATCGTAATACCGATACTGGCCCAATCTTCCGCCAAAAATCACATTGCCGCAGGCATCTGCCAGTTTTTTATACTCTGCATACAGAGCGCTGTTTTTCTCATCGTTAACAGGATAATAGGGTTCAATACCCGGCTTCCACTCCGCGGAATACTCACGGCTGATGACAGTCTTTGGCTGATTGCCAAATTCAAAATGTTTGTGCTCAATTATACGAGTATAAGGAACCTCGCGATCTGTATAATTCACAACCGCATTTCCTTGGAAATTATCCTCATCCAATACTTCCGTTTCAAAACGAACGGAACGATATTGCAAAGCACCAAGCTTATATCCAAAAAACTCATCAATACAACCCGTATATACAATGGTCGCAGCGATATCCGGCTGTTCTTTTATGAGATCAAAATAATCCGTATTCAGGCGGACTTCGACGCCATCCAGCATTTTTTCAACAATAGCGGTATACCCACCAATGGGAATGCCCTGATAGCGGTCGTTAAAATAGTTGTTGTCATAGATGAAACGGCAAGGAAGGCGCTTTATAATGAAAGCAGGCAAATCCTTGCACTGGCGCCCCCACTGTTTTTCTGTATACCCTTTTACAAGCTTATTATAGACATCCGTTCCCACAAGGCTCAACGCCTGCTCCTCCAGGTTTTTAGGTTCCGTGATGTTGAGAGCCGCTACCTGCTCTTGAATTTTCGCCTTAGCCTCCGCAGGGGTACGCACTCCCCACATTTTAGAAAATGTGTTCATATTAAAAGGCAGGTTATATAATTCATCCTTGTAAATAGCCACAGGGCTGTTAATATAATTATTAAACTCTGCGAATTGATTTACATAATCCCATATAGTCTTATCGCTTGTATGGAAAATATGGGCTCCATATTTATGCACCTGTATATCTTCCACTTTTTCGGTGTATATATTCCCTGCCAAATGAGATCTTCTGTCGATAACAAGGCATTTTTTGCCTCGTTTATTCAACTCGTGAGCGAATACTGCTCCATATAATCCCGCGCCAACAATCAAATAATCATATTGCATTTTCAGTTTCCTCCTTTTTGATGCTCTATGTCAACTCTTCATTACTCTGCTTTATGTCCTTCGTTCGGTTCTATATATTCAATCTTAGGATGAAAAAAACAGCCTTTAAGCATTCCGGAAAAGAGGCATCCCCATCTGCGAAAACGATGACCGGAAGCCCCAAACAAAATCATGAAAAAGAGTTTCACGCATCTTCCTAAATATCTGTAAATCTCATATGCGCCTCGGCGGCGGGCTGTACAGGCCTCATTTCGGAAAGCGTACACATAGCGAGAAAGGCGATCCACAGTATCCTTCGCTAAGTTGGAGCCGGTATTGGCTTTCATGGCATGGGTAACAAGACTTTTTCCCACCAAATAAGCATCTTTTTTGAGAACTGCTGTCAAACGGGTAGTATACTCAATATCATCGCCCCAGATAAAATATTCCTTAATCGGAAGACCTGCTTCCAGAATGGTTTCCCGTTTAAACAAAAGAGATACAAAAGAAGCATATTCTACCAGTACCATTCCATCCGCCAGACGATGAAGCTGCCTAAAATAGTCTTTCTTGATCTTTTGACAATTCATCTTGCAAGCGCTTCCGTCCGTCCACTGAACGGCGGAAGACAAAAAACCATATTCCCCGTTGAGCTTTTCATCAGCCTTCATAAGCTGTTCCAAGGCATCTGGTTCAGGAAATGTATCGTCATCCATCAGCCAAATATATTCGCTGCCATCTTCTACAGCTTTTTTCATGCCGGTATAAAAACCACCGGCACCTCCTAGATTTTGTTCAAGCCGCAGCACACGTATAGCAGGTTCCTCAAATTTTTCCAGCATCTCTCCGGTTGCATCCTCGCTGGCATTATCGATAATCAGAATTTCACAGGGGTACGTCTGCCGCAGCAAAGCCTCCAGGCAACGTTTTAAAAGGCTACAACGGTTATACGTAACCACAACAGCCGTTATCTTTTTCATGCAATTATTTCCCTCGCACACCTATCGTATTCTCTTCAGTCAATACTATATAGATCTGCCTTATCCTCTCTGCAATATTTACGCATACCCAATTCGCACGAGCCGGCTATCTGTACATCCAATATTCAAACGAATTTTCTTCTTATTCCTTAGCCTTTAAAGCCTCCATATATGCGGAACACACTGTATCCACGTCGCCATGCATTACTTCCTGGCCTTTATTCAGCCACAAAGCTTTGTTGCAAAGCTTCTTTACCGAATTGGTAGAATGAGAAACATAAAGTAATGTAGTACCTTTATCCAGCATATCCTGCATTCGCTTCTCACATTTCTGCCGGAAAGCAACATCTCCAACCGCCAATACTTCATCCACAATCAAAAGCTGCGGCCTTACCGTAGTAGCAATGGAGAAGCCTAAACGCGCGCGCATACCGGAAGAAAAGTTTTTAATGGGAATTTCCAAAAAATCTTTAAGCTCTGCAAATTCAACAATTTCATCCATTCTCTCCTGCATGAACTTTTTGGAATGCCCCAGGAGCGCCCCATTCAGGAAGATATTTTCAACAGCATTCAATTGGCCATCCAAACCAGCACTCAATTCAATCAAAGGCGCGATGCTTCCATTCACCTTTACAGTGCCCTTATAGGGAGAAAGAACGCCGCTAATCAATTTAAGCAGAGTGGATTTTCCTGAGCCGTTCCGACCCATTATGCCCCAGGCTTCGCCTTTTTTTACTTCCAGGCTAACATCCTGCAATGCCAAAAATTCCTGGAACATTAATTGCCTCTTTAAAAGCCGAATTGCATATTCTTTCAAATTATCCACTTTGACAGAAGCTTTATTAAACCGAACCGTAACATGGTCGACTTTAACGACCGTATTATTCTCGCCCATAGTTCCTCCTTATATGTGGAGAATAAATTTGTCTTTCGCTTTTGCAAAACTCCACAATCCAATTATCAACATTACAACAGCGATCAAAGCGCCTCGCCAGACCAGTGTCCAATCCGGAAGCTGCGCATACATCACGGCCTGACGGAAAGGCTGCACATAATAATACAAAGGATTCAAATGGGAAACAATCCATCCCAGCTTCGGAGGAAGCGCATCAATAGGATACAGAAGAGGAGTCAAGTACATCCAGGCTAAAACCACAGGCCCCCATATATACTGTACATCCCGGAAGAACACGGATGCCTGCGCCAAAAACAGGCTTAATCCCAGCGTGAAAAAATACAGCTCAATAACGGGAATCAGGCAAAGGAAAATTGTAAAGGAAAACTGTACTCTTGTAACAAGCATCACTACCAAAAGAGCACAAAAAGAAAAACCGAGATTCACCAGATCGCTTGTCACTTTGGATAGCGTAAAAATATATTTAGGCACATATGTCTTTTTTAACAAGGAAGCATTTCCCGTTATAGAGGTTAAACCGTGGGTTGTCGATTCTCGCATAAAGCTATACAGGATATTACCGGAAAGCAGATAAACCGGATAATTTTCTATACCCTTTTTAAACATCTGCGAAAAGACAACAGACATAACCGCCATTGTCATAAGAGGGTTAAGAACACTCCACAAATACCCAAGGAAACTTCTGCGATATTTCAGCTTAATATCCCGGGAGACAAGCTGCGCCAGAAGATCTTTGTAGCGAAACAACGATTTTACTCTTTCTTTCATCATTTCCACTTTCAAACACCATTTCCTTTATTTTTTTATTTTTGCATACAGCTTTTCTAAAAATACCGGATTTATATGAAAAACATGAAACAGCCTCAAAAGATAATACCGTTTGCGACTCCTTTCTTCCAGCTGAAGATCCGCAGCCGCGGCTTGTTTCCGAAGCCTCTTCGCTTGCTGTCTTCCGTATTTACGGTCAGAATGGTATATAAGAAGAACCTTCTCATATGTACCCATCAGCATCATAATACGGATGCGCATAAACTCCAAAGCCGTCTCCGGCATACCTGCTGACTTATATTTCTTATAAAAAGAAAGCAGCCTGTTCATTACTTGTTCAAGATGCTTTTCCCGTTTTACATAGCTTTTTATGGATACGCTCTGATCTGCGTTTCCAATCATATACTGATAAAAAAAGAACTTCGCTATTTCCACGGTCTGCGCGTTTGCCGAAGGCAAAACGGAGTACTCCGTATCCTCATAAAATATCTTTTCGCTAAGCTCTATATGCAATTTTTCATAAAAATCCCGTCTGTAAAATACACTATGGAAACTAAACCATCCAGCCGCAGCAGGATACCATCTTGCAATTTCATCCATTGAATACAGCCGTCCCGGTTCCGGGCCTTCTATGGAGTACGCTCTCTTTTCACCGGAAAGCATGTCCACTGTATGAAAAGGCGCCAGCAGAACATCCGCCTTAGAATCTTTCAGCTGCGCCAACAAACTTGGAAGATTCTCCGTAATCACCCAATCATCCGCGTCCACCACTTTGAAATATTTTCCGCGGGAAAGAGGAAAGGATGCATTGATACCGGAACCATGGCCGCCATTTTCCTTTTTCAGGCACCGAAAAGTATCCGGATAACGCTCTGCAAATTCTTCCCCTATACGGGCTGTGCTATCTGTTGATCCATCATCTACCACAATAATATCCAAATACGGAAGACAATCATTTTCCAAAAAGGAGGTAAGACATTTGCGGAGATATTTTTCTGCGTTATAGGCTGGCACAGCAATCGTCAGCAGTTTCTCACACACCGAAGCGCTCCTCCTTTGCAACTTCACACAAATTTTATTTCCAAACCGAAGCCCCCAGTATTCTACATCTTCTGAAACGGGCTTTACACCTATAATTCCATACCATTATAAGGTAGTCCATTGTGGATGTCAAATCCTTGAAAAAAATCTTGTTGGTTTTGACCAATCCTACCTTTTGCCTTCATGGCTGTTGGTAGTTTTGCCATAAAAACGTTACTATTACAAAAATGAGATCGCCTTGCCATACATAGTTTTCCTGCCAGCCGTCTTTTTAACTTTTAAAAACGCTATACATGAAACCGTCTCGAAAGCTCTCGTCTAAGCACTTTTCCGTCAAAAAGCAAAAGAGCCGTAAGAACAGCTATTCCTGCCGCACCTGCAATAAGCGCAGGGATTCCCTTGGAAAAAGCTCCTCCTATAAAGAAAAAAGCAGGAAGGATGGAACAAACACATTCAAAAAAATGGCAAACTACATATTCATTAGGGGAAAGCTTTCTGGCCTTTGAAAACACAAAGGAGATCCCCAGAGCAAATAAAAACAAAATCGGCCATACAATAGTTACAGACCATCCGTTCCATCCTGTTACCACATCCCAAAGGACGCAAAGCAACAGAACAACTACCGCCTGTTCCCCAATCAAGCGAGGCGTCCTGCGGCAGTGACGGCAAAACAACGGAAACAAAACCCAAAAGCTGGCTATACCCAAAATCACATACAAAGACCAAAATCCGCTTTGAGGAAGCATCCTGTTCAAAGCCAGGCAAGCGGCTCCAACAGCAACCGTAATCAATACCAGAATACGAAACGCAATATTCAATTTGCTGATTTTTCTGGAAATATGGGGATAAAGAGATGGTTCTCCTTCACCGGGCAGCGTTGTTTGACATAAAGGGCAGGCAATGCCCCCTTTAACCCACACATGGCACTTTTCACAGTACCGCATGTTTCACCCGCCTCCTTTTTCATCCGTATTTACTGGCCTTCACAATACTATGCAGCCCCTTTTACCGTTCAAAACTAGACTATATCTCCACCGCTATCGTTGGAAGCAACCGTTACATCGATTCCCGATTCCGCTAGCCTGCGGAAAAAATGCCTTTCTATATCCGAACTGATAAAAGGAGAAGTAAAACTCATACTGAGGCAGTCGCCAAATGTGCAGGTGCAAAGCTGCAGTTTATCCGTGGCCGCGCAAATATCAAAAGAGGCTACATACGGAAGGATTTTTTCTGAAACTTCCACCCTCCCTATATTGGAAAACGCCGCTGTGCTTTGCATTTCCGCAATACGGTATGCATAATGCAAACAAACATCCTTTAAAAAAAGAGGGGTAAGTCTGGCAGCTACATTCCGTTCTGCGGCCATATATCCGTTTATTACAACCGAAAGATTTTCTTTCGTTAGATTTTTTTGGAAGCTCTCCTTTACCGTTTGAATAAGATCTTCAAAGCTTGGGGTTTCATGGGAATAATCCTGGGAAACAAATGTCATGCTGAAAAAATTCCGGGCCGAATCCGATGGGAAATATTGCCGCAGATTGACCGGTACTCCCACAACCAACGGTTTTTTCCTTTTGCGTAAAGGCATTTCTTCCTGAATGGCCTCCATTAGACATGCACAGAGATACACCGAAAGGGTTGCGCCGTATGCATGGGCTTCTTTCAGGATCTGCCTTGCGCTGGCGGTTCCTGTTATAATTTTCAATCGGTTTTCCGGAAACATATCGCCTTTAATATGGTAAGCGGTTTGGAACTTCTTTTTCTTTCCGCTTCGTTTCTGGCTGTATTTTTGAAAGCTGTCTTTCGCCATTTGAGACTGAGATGCATCATATTCCAAATATGGTTCAGGGATTCCATAATGAATAGCAATATATTTTGTCACAAGAGCAATCAAAAAATGCATGGCCCCTGTCCCGTCGGAAAGCACATGATAAACTTCCAGATTTACCCGCTTCCCATAGTATGTAACTTCAAACAAAAAGCCCCCGTCATTGCGGTCATAAATACGTCCGCATGGTTCCTTATATTCTTCACGCACTGCCGGGCTTCTTTCCGTTTCCTCTAAATAATACCAAAAGAACCCTCGTTTCATTACAGAGCGGTAGATGCTGAACGAAGCAAGTGTATGGTCAAGAGCTTTCTGGAGATCTTTTTCACATACTTCTTCTTTGAGCTCGCAGGAAAAACGAAACACCTGTGTATCCGTACCGCTGGCTGCAGCCGGAAATATTTTGGCTGCATTATCCAGCCGTTTCCATCCACGATTATAAGCCTGCTTCCTCTCCATTCTCCATCTCTCCAATAGTTCCATCCAAAAAATATTTCATATATGCACAGCACCGGCGCACAGGCGCAAACCGAAGGGGCAAGGAAAAAAATCCATGAGGCATATGGGGAAACCGTTTCACCCATACCGTACAGCCAGCCTTCCGCAATTTATCCCCGAAAGCTTCCCCTTCGTCCCGCAGGGGATCGAATTCTGCGGTAATAATCAGCGTTTCAGGCTGACCGGAAAGATCTGCTGCCAGAATCGGCGCTACATATGGGCTTTTCCGCTGATTGGGGTCCGGGCTGTAAAGTTCCATATACTCCTGCACCTTCTTTGCAGTGAGCAGATAACCCTCCCCGTTTTCCTTAACGGAAGGAAACGGAGATCCGGCCGTATGGTCATAATACACTACCGGATAAATCAGGATTTGCTTCTCAACAGAAAACTCTCCTCTTTCCGCTGCCAAAAGACTTACAGCAGCAGATAGATTTCCCCCTGCACTGTCCCCCGCCAAAACAACGGAAGGAACTGCCGTATGGAAAATCTCTCTATGAAGATTTAATTCCCGCACAGCAGCGTAACAGTCTTCCAGCCCTGTGGGAAAAGGAAATTCGGGAGCCAGCCGGTAATCTACCGAAACCACCCGGCGTCCAATGGAGTTCGCCAGACCGGCACAGGTTCTGGAATATGTATCAATGGTTCCCGACACCCATCCCCCTCCATGAAAAAACACCAGAATTTCTTCCGATTCCATAACAGAAGGATAAAAAACACGCATGGGAATTTCATATCCATCCCTGGATAGCACACGATGCTCCCATATAGAATACAAAGCAGGCAGAGTGGGATGAGTAAGACTCTGGAAAAGTCTTTCCAATCGGTAGTCCTTTGCTTCCGGCTCCATATATGTTAGAGCCCGCAAGGCCAACATGACGAATTTGGAAACCGCCATTCTCCTACCTCCTATCTATATAATATTCTAATCTTTTCCTATTTGTTTGTAAATGAAATCAAATTTTCTTAATAGATTGTTTACTTTCGCAAAAACGTACTATGTAGGAAAATCCCCGTCCAGGTCAGTCGACCTAGACGGGTGATGAACAGAATGTTTTAGAGATTGGAAGTAAAAAATTCTTTAAAATCCGTTTCCGCCTGCTCTTCGTTTTTACCTTGCAAAAAGACCGTAACACAGTCTCCCTGTTTAACGCCCAAGCTCATAACACTGAAAAGACGTTTTGCGTCCACCGATTTTTCTCCTTTTTGCAGCTTTATATCCACATCCGGATATTCCATAGCCTTTTTCACCAGCAATCCGGCCGGGCGGGCATGAAGTCCTACGGGATCTTTTATCACATACTCAAAACTTTTCATTATCCTCACTCCTGTTTTCATATATCCATACTTTTATTCTTTATTATCCCATACAAAAGGATGTAAGGGATACATTTCCCACCGGCAGAAGCCGTCCCATAGCGCAAGCTCCTGGATTCCGCTCTCTCCTTCTTCCTCAAACAGCCTGGTGCTGAAAACTTCGCCATCTGCAAAAATTTCCAATGATGAAACATCACTGAAAATCCGCAAAAAGGCCAGATCCGGAAGGCAGCATTTCCGCTCTTTCCGGCCAAAACCGCTTTTTCCCAGTCGAAAAGTGAGGATTTTCCCATCATAAATAAGCTCCGCATCCTGCCGGAAGGCAAGATGGAAATTCCCTTTATCGGGATACACAAGAGCTTCGAAACATTTTCCTCGAAGACGCGTTTTTTCTCCTTTATGCAAATATCCCTTCCGGCCGGAACCACGCAAGGCAGAAAGCTCTTTAAGCGGTTCCTGCCATAGCTTTCCTCTCTTAAAGGTAAGCTCCCGAGGAATGCTCAGACAATGCTGCCAACCATATGGGACTGTAGGATTTTCATGGGGCGCCGGAAGCCCCATCCATCCCAAAAGGATTTTCCGATCCCCTGTTCCGGAAAATGTCTGCGCCGCATAAAAATCAAATCCTCTGTCCAATTCTTCAAAAGAGGGGATATCCCCCCCTAAACGAAAATCATCTTCCACCACCGTATATCCGCAGGTATCCCCATTGTGAAACCGCATGCCGTCAGGCTGCAGGCCCTGGGGGCAAAAGATGAGAATGTGTTTTCCCCCCAAGGGGAAAAGATCAGGGCATTCCCACATATATCCCAAAGGGGAAGAAGAAGAGAATCGGCTTAAAAGTCTCCATTTCAGGCCGTCCTCACCGGTATACAGAAGAACCTGCCCCCTGTCTTCCCGGCTTCTTGCTCCCAGCACCATATAATATTGCCCGTCCTCTTTCCATACCTTAGGATCCCGGACATGGAGGGTCATGTCTTCCGGATAATCCTCATTGGTTATCAAAAGCTTTTTTTGCTCAATGAGCCTTCCGTCCGAAGAAAACGCCCCTATCAAATTATGCTCTCTGCCCTGATAAATATAATCAAAGTCACCAGGCTTTTTCACATTTCCCGTATAATAAAAATGAATTCCATCCTTTTCCCCCAAGGCAGAACCGGAATACATGCCGTCCCTGTCCCAAATGGTATCGGGTGCGCCTGCAGGAGAAAATCTATGCCAGGATATAAAATCCTTCGTGCCATAATGGCCCCAGAGCTTTGCTCCATCTCCAGCAGGGTCAAACGGACGATATTGATGATATACATGGTATATTCCCCGAAAAAAACAGAGCCCGTTGGGATCGTTTAAAAATCCCACAGGAGGCATCAGATGAAATCTCTGCCGGTAAGGATCCTTTTCAGCCGGATACCGTCTTTTAAAAACCGATCTGGCTTCTTCCTCTTCCTTTTTCCATTGTATATACGTTTTTATACTCTGCAAATTTACCCATCCTTTTCTGTTAAGGAAGACGGGGAAAGCCGCAAGATGCCGGGAAGCATCTTCAACTGAAATTTCAGAAGGTATCCCTTCGCACAAGGGAATATCCGATATACGTTACGCCTCCGGAACTTTTTCCGTTTTCGATGCCTTCCAAAACCAGCTTGGCTGCTTTTGTCCCCATCTCATGGAAATAATATTCCACACTTGAAAGGCTGGGATACGTAAATCGGGAAATTTCATCATTTCCAATCCCCACAATGGCGCATTGCTCCGGAACATCTATATGGATACTCTTCAGATATTGAAGGGCTCCTACCGCCATGCGGTCCGAAACGCAAAAAACGGCATCTGGCTTTTCCGGGCAGCGTTCCCAGATCTGCTGCATACACTGCCGCCCTGACGAAATGGTAAAATCTCCATACGCTACCCGTTCAGGAAGGAAAGGGATCCCTTCTTTTTCCAAGGCGTCCCTATATCCCTGGGTGCGTTCCCCCCGCACGGCATTATCATCCAAAGAGACATTCAGCATGGCAACCCGGCGGCGCCCTTCTGCCAAAAACTGGGATGTAACCATTTCCGCCACATCTCTGTCATCATGGGTTACGCAGCAAATTCCGGGATACTGCTGGCCTACCACTACAACGGGAAAATCCAGAGATTCTATAAGCTTTACATGCTCCGGCGTAATCTTTACGCTCATCATCACAACCCCGTCTATCTGCCTTCGAGCAAACGCCTTCAAAAAGCTGATTTCCTTTTCGGCGCGCAATGTTGTGTTCGCCAAAAAGACCTCGTAACCGGCGGCTTCACATTCCCGTGTTACGGCCTCTATGACAGACGCCATAGAAAAGGACGCAATCCGTGGAATAATAACACCTATGGTATTGGTTTTTTTCGCTTTCAGCGATTTAGCTATGCTGTTTGGCTCATATCCAGTATCCGCTATAACCTTTTCCACCCTGGAGCGGATCTCCGCGCTTACATACCCGGAATCATTCAGCACTCTGGAAACAGTAGAAGGTGCCACTTCGGCCAGCCTGGCAATATCTTTGATCTGCATAAATCACAATCCTTCATTCTTTCATAAACCATAGCCGGCAAAGTCTGTTCCAACCGGCAAAAGGTCAATCCTGTGTATTCACTTCTTTAAAGCCTAAAAGCCATGCGGCAATAAATGCGCCTGCAAAAGCAAGTATCATACCAATACAATACATCAAAACCGCATTTTGTTCAACTATAGCAATTCCCGGAATCCCCGTTACACCGATTCCCCGCATTCCTACTTTCATCAGCACCACAAAGCCTCCGCCCAAAGCTCCGCCTATTGCCGCGGCAATAAAGGGCCTCACAAGACGAAGATTTACTCCAAAAATAGCGGCTTCTGTAATACCCAAAAGGCAAGAAAAGGAGGCCGGCGCCGCCACAGATTTCAGCTTTTTATCTTTTGTTTTAAAATAGACAGCCAGGGCCGCACCGCCCTGGGCCACATTTGCCATGGACCAGATGGGCAAAAGGAAATTTACGCCCACGTCTCCAATCAACTGTGTTTCCACCGCATGGAAACTGTGATGCATACCCGTAATAACAATGGAAGAATAGGCTCCGCCAAACAATAAGCCGGCCAACGCCCCCAGCTTTTCATACAGGAAGGTTAACACAAAGGATATCCCGTTGCCCGCTGCCCTTCCAATGGGACCAATCACAAAGAAGGTAACTACGCCTGTAATCAAAAGGGTAAAGAAGGGTGTTAGGAGAATATCCAAAACATTCGGCATGATTTTCCGAATTCTTTTTTCCAGAAAAGCCATCACAAAAACCGCCAGCAGGATGGGAAGAACTGTCCCCTGATAGCCGACTTTTGCCACCTGGAAACCAAAAATATCCATATATTCCGTTATCTGATCGGCCTTTCCCATATTCCATGCGTTCTGCAGGGAAGGATGCACCATAATGCCTCCCAAAGCTGCCGCCAAATATGGATTGCAGCCAAATTCCTTTGCCGCCGAAAAGGCGATCAAAATAGGCAGGAAGGTAAAGGCTGCATTGGAAAACATGTCTAAAAGCTGGTATATGCCGCTTTCGGTATCCACTGCGTGAAAAGCGGATAGCATTCCCAGAACACCCATTAGGACGCCGCTGGCCACGATTACCGGTATTATGGGCACAAAGATATTGGAAAGCATTCTGGCAAAGCGTTGGAACCAATTTAACTTTTCAGCCGCATCCCGTTTCAGCTCCTCTGTAGTCGCTTCGTGAATACCGGTTTCCCCCATCATGCAGGCAAATACTTTGTTTACATGCCCCTGCCCCAAAATAATCTGATACTGCCCGGCATTCATAAACGAACCCTTAACGCCGTCCAATTTTTCAATCTTATCTTTTTCCAGCTTGGATTCATCCGCTAGGACCAGGCGAAGCCGGGTAGCGCAGTGAGCCGCGCTTTGAATATTTTCTTTTCCACCTACCAGGCGGAGTATATCTTCCGCCAACTGTTCATACTTCATTTTCTCTCTCCTTTTCCAATCCCGGCATGGAAAAATATCCTCTTTTTATAGGATACCATGTACCGATTTGGCTTTCCATATACTTTTTAAGCTTTCTAAAAAACTTTTATGCTGGGAACCTGTTTTGATTTTGGCTGCGATTATTGTAACGAATTAGTATCCGGGCAGATATTAAAAAGCATCCCCCAATAAGATACGAATATGCAGGTATTGAGCTGAAGGACGCAGTTTCATTCTCCACAAAAAGAAAAACTATTTAGAATATTTTCAAAATTCTCATTGCCTTTTTCGATTTTTTGCGATAAACTGTATTTAGAAAAATTTCTAAATTTAGGGAGGTGGGATGGAAATGGGATTTCCGGAAACATTTAAAGCTCTTTCGGATCCTGTTCGAAGAGAGATTCTGGTGCTTTTGAAAAGCGGCAGATTATCCGCTGGGGAAATCTCTTCCCATTTTTCTTTAACAGGAGCCACTGTTTCCTATCACCTTTCCCTGCTGAAAAAAGCTGGGCTCATTACAGAGACAAAACAAAAGAATTTTATATATTACGATTTGAATATTTCCGTTTTTGAAGAACTAATGCTTTGGTTTTCTCAATTTCAAGGAGGAGATATAGATCATGGATCGGAAACAAAAGATGATTACAGAAAAAAAGAAAATTTCTAAATTCTCTCCTGCTGTTTCGGCCGCTGAAGGGCATACAAAACCATTCTGGAAAAATTCTTCCTTTTGGATTTCCTGCGGTATGTGCATGCTCCCCATTCTTTTCGGAATATCCGTGTATGATGAGCTTCCCCAAACAATCGTCACCCATTGGGGAGCGGACGGCATTCCGAACGGCTGGAGCCCTAAAGCTATGGTCGTTTTCGGGATTCCTTCCTTTATGCTTCTCTTAAACTGTACCGTATGGTTCATGCTGCACAATGACCCCAAAATGAGTAATATTCCAAAAATTATGCTTCAGATCGGCAAATGGTTTGTACCTATTCTGACGCTCACCATGGAAACGATTACCCTTTTCTATACCCTCTATAACTCTCCGGAACCTGCCCGTTATATTCCATTCCTGCTGGGCCTTTTTATTGTTGCAGTAGGAAATTATCTACCCAAATGCCGCCCCAGCTATACGGTAGGTATCCGGCTGCCCTGGACACTGTATGATGAAGAGAACTGGGTAAAAACCCATCGTTTCGGCGGCAAAATATGGACTATCTGCGGATTTCTTATCATCCTTGCCGGTTTCTTTTCATCCGAATATCTTCTGATGCTGGCAGTTTTTCTTATGCTGGTTCCTCCTGTTGTCTATTCGTATCTTATTTACAGAAACAAACATAAATAAAAAACTGTCATCTGACTGGCAGAATTCTGACCCTCGGAAAAACTTGTTTTCTTTCACGCCTTATTCTCTAAAATACTCTATATTGAAATTGAAATACGCTATTTTACAAAAGGATGGGATATTGTATGCTCAAAATTCAGAACCTTACGAAGCAGTATGGAGAAAAAGTAGCCGTAGATGGGCTAAATCTCCATATTCATCCGGGCGAAATCTATGGTTTCATCGGCCATAATGGAGCCGGTAAAACAACAACCATTAAAGCGTGCTGCGGCATTCTTCCTTTTGAGAAGGGAGAAATTTATGTAGACGGCATTTCTATTCGGGAAGATCCCCTGGCGTGCAAACGCAGGATGGCGTATATTCCCGATAATCCGGATCTGTACGAGTTCCTTACCGGTATAAAATATCTTCATTTTGTGGGGGATGCGTATGAAGTTTCCAGAGAAGAACGTAAAGTTCGTATAGAAAAATATGCAGAAATGCTGGACCTAAAAAAAGACCTAGGTTCCCCCATAAGCAGCTACTCTCACGGTATGAAGCAAAAACTGGCTATTCTCTCCGCCCTCATACACAATCCCAAGCTGATGATCCTGGATGAACCTTTCGTAGGCCTGGATCCGGTCGCTGCTCATACGGTAAAGGGGCTTATGCGGGAATTATGCGACAACGGCGGAGCGATTTTCTTTTCCACCCATGTGTTGGAAGTTGCGGAAAAACTCTGCGATAGGATTGCTATTATCCGCCAAGGCAAACTTATTGTTTCCGGATCCGTGGAAGAAGTGCGGGGCAACAGCTCCCTGGAGGAAGTATTCCTGGAATTGGAGGACAGCCATGAATAAGTCCCTGATCTTTTTACATATAGCATCTCTTTGGGATTCTCTGTTCGGAAGGACATATCGGAAAAAGAAAAAACGCAGTTTGGGTTTAAAACTTTTGATCGCTGTTTTTGCCATATATGTGATTTGTGCCCTGCTTTTAAGTTCCGGCATGTTATTTTATGGTATGGCCTCCGCTTTGGTTCCTTTAGGATTCTCGAACCTGTATTTCCTGTCTGCGGGCCTTATTTGTGTCCTTCTCTGCTTTATAGGCACCATCTTTACCATTCAATCACAGCTCTTCCACGCTAAAGATAATGAGATTCTTCTCAGCATGCCTTTCAGCCCTTCGGCCATTCTTGCCAGCCGGATGATCGTCATGCTGCTGCTGAACCTCCTTTATACCCTCTTTGTTATGGGGCCCGCCGGAGTTGTCTACTGCTTCCTTGTTCCAGTAGGGGCTGAACAAATTGTTTTTTATCTTCTGGGAGTCCTTCTCCTGACTTTCTTTGGCATGTCTATTTCCTGCTTTTTCGGTTGGATAACCGCTCTTCTTTCCCAAAGGCTGCATCATTCCAACTTGTTTTCCACCCTATTTTTGCTGCTATTTTTCCTCCTTACCTATGCAGCCATCTATGGTATACAGGGGTATTTTTCCGATCTTGTTCTCCATGGAGAAGAAATTCAGCAGGCTTTGCAGAGAGCTTTTCCTCCTCTCTATGCATTCGCAGCTGCATCTTCCGGGGATGGATTGGCTTTTTTGCAGCTAATTCTTTGGTGTTTGCTGCCTTTTGCTGCCGTCGTCTTTCTTCTTTCCAAGAGCTTTTGGAAAATTGCCTTATCAAAGCCTTTGGGGCGCAAAAATGCCGCAAAGATTAAGGCCGGTCAGGTTCACAGCATTGGATGGGCTCTCACAAAAAAAGAACTTCGGCGCTTCTTTTCTCTGCCGGGCTATGTGCTCAACGATTCCTTTGGATCGATCTTTTCTCTCATTATGGGCGGCGCCGTCCTTCTAAAAGGGAAAGCCCTTTTGCAAATGCTGCCCTATCCCGGTATCGAGTCTATGATTCCCGTGGCATGCGCCGCTTTTCTCTCCTTCTGCGCCATGATGAATATTGCTTCCTCTGCCTCCCTCTCTTTGGAAGGCAAAAACTTCTGGATTCTTCGAAGCCTTCCTATTCCAGAAAAAGCCATCCTCTTAAGCAAAGCCGCCTGTCCTCTGATCTATGGGCTCCCCTCTATCCTATTTGCTTCCATATGCTGCTGGATTGCCCTTCCCATGTCTTTCCTACAGGGGCTTTTCCTGTGGCTTCTCCCTTCCTTGGTGCAACTTTTCAGCGCCCTTTTCGGTATATCCGCCAATCTATGGTTTCCCCGATTCGACTGGATCAGCGAAATGGTGGTTATAAAACAGGGAATAGCTTCCCTTATATCCACTCTCGGAGGAATGGCGATTATGGTGCCTCCTGTTCTTCTTTACTTGAAAATGGGTTCCCAGATGGCTCCCGAAATATTTCTGGCTATATGTACCGTTTTTTATCTTATTCTTTCTTTAGTATGCTGGATATATCTTGTTACCGGCGGAGTTAAAAAGCTTCGTTCCCTTTCATAAATACTTCTCTTTTTACCGGCTGGGATTTCATTCCTGGCCGGTATTTTTATATTTCTCCTATTTTTTACTTTTTTCTTTAAAAAACTTGCTATTTTATCTATGGTCTGCTAGAATTGTAAAAACTGTAGGAAGAGGCGAATAAAGATGAGCTGTCTTTGGAATACTACTCTTTGGTATAGTCTCCCTCTTTCTTTATCCATTCGTGGAAGTGTTCTTTTCCCCGAATAGCAGGCATTGCTTTTCAAAAAGCGGATGCCTTTTTTTATGCCTTTTTCTTGTTTCCAAAAAGATATTTTTGTACCATAAATCCCCTTTGGGGGATTGGAATAGACTTGAGGAGGTTCTTTCATGAACGAAAACGAAAAGAAAGTCGTAATCGGTGAAACCGGTATTTACGACGCGCGTAAACTCGGGATTCCCAAAATGATTATTTTAGGAATCCAGCATACCTTTGCCATGTTTGGCGCCACGGTTCTGGTTCCTTTGATCACAGGACTGGATGTTTCCACCTCCCTTCTTATGGCAGGATTGGGCACGCTGCTCTTCCATCTCCTGTCAAAAGGAAAAGTTCCTGCATTTTTGGGTTCTTCCTTCGCCTTTTTGGGTGGTTTCGCAATTGTAGCGCCCATGCTCAAGGATGAAGCCGGAAATGCCGTTGCCAACGTTGAAAAGCTTCCCTACGCCTGCGGCGGTGTAGTGATAGCCGGATTGGTTTATCTTGTTCTTTCCGGCCTGATTGCAGCTTTCGGAGTAAAGCGTATCATGCGGTTCTTCCCTCCTGTTGTTACTGGCCCCATCATCATTTCCATCGGCCTGACTTTAGCGCCAAACGCAATATCCAACTGCTCTGAAAACTGGCTTCTGGCATTCATTGCTCTGGCTGCCGTAATCATCTGCAATATATTCGGAAAAGGTATGGTAAAAATCCTGCCCATTCTGATCGGCATAGTGGTCTCCTATATTGCGGCTCTCTGTATGAACGCTGTGGACTTCACTGCCATTAACAATGCCGATATGATTGGTATTGCTCTAAATCCCTCTGCTTTCGCAAAATTTGATATTAGCGCTATTCTCACAATCATGCCCATTGCTCTTGCCACCATGATGGAACACATCGGCGATATTGCGGCTATCAGCGCCACCTGCCAACAAAACTATCTTGCTAAACCGGGTCTGCACAGAACCCTTCTGGGTGACGGCCTGGCCACCACCCTGGCTGGTTTCTTCGGAGGCCCTGCCAACACCACCTATGGAGAAAATACCGGTGTACTGGCCCTTACAAAAGTATACGATCCCCGTGTAATGCGTATTGCTGCCTGCTTTGCTATTCTGCTTTCTTTCTTCCCCAAATTCGGCGCGGCCATCCAGACCATTCCTACCGCTATCATCGGCGGAATTTCTTTCGTTCTCTACGGCATGATTTCCGCCATCGGCGCCCGGAATCTGGTAGAAAACAAAGTGGATTTCACAAAATCCCGTAATCTTATCATTGCTGCTGTAATTCTGGTCTGTGCTCTGGGATTTGGCTCTACAGGCCTCACATTCACAATAACACCGGAATTTTCCCTTACTCTTTCCGGCCTTGCCATTGCGGCTATTGTGGGTATTCTGCTCAACATAGTTCTTCCCGGAAACGACTACGTTTTTGACGACGGAGAAGCTCTCCAGGAAGAAGAGCCTCCTGTTTCCTTTAAGGTATAATTTGCTCGGTCTATAGGATATATAAAAACCGGCGTTGCCCTGTATCTCACAGGACAACGCCGGTTTTCCTATTTTTTCTTCTATTTTTGCCATGTATATTTTGTATGTAGATAGAATTTATTTCTCTTCATCCAAACGGCCTACTTGTCTTCCTTCCAACCGAATCCCATAGCAAGGCTCCGTCTTTTAAGCCAACCGCCTTTCCAATAATACAAAATAAACAGCAACGACGTAACACCCCAGGTAATGGGATAACTGTATGAAACCATTTCAATTGTATGCCACTGAGGCACTACTGTAAAAATCCATATTATTCGAAGGACACAAATACCAATACAGGTCATAAGCATGGGAACAACTGCATCGCCGGTTCCCCGGACAGCGCCGGAAAGAATCTCAATACAGACATATGTCGCATAATAGGGTACCATACACCGGAGGATTGTTACGCCGGACTCTATTACCTTCCCGTCCCCTGTAAAAAGCAAATAAATATACTGGCCTGTAAGCAGCAACAATACACTCATTCCTATGGAGACTCCAAAAGCCATACCCAAGCATACACGGACGCTTTTATGGATTCTATCATATTTCTGAGCACCAAAATTTTGGCCTACAAAAGTCATAATCGAAACGCCGAAAGCACCCATAATCATCCAGAATATTCCGTCTATTTTACTATAGGCTGTCCAGGCAGCTATAGTATCCGTCCCAAATGTATTGACACTGGCCTGGATAATAATATTGGAAACAGAATACATTACCGATTGGAGTCCAGCAGGAATACCAATAGTTATAATTTTTCTCAATATACTGTTCGTAAAACGAATTTGCCGAATATGCAATCGGTAGGCATCCTCTGCGCGAAGAAGGGCTACGATTACTAGCACCGCACTGATTACCTGGGAAAGGACGGTAGCAATGCCAACGCCTGCAGTTCCAAGCCCAAAAACCACCACAAAGAGCAGATCTAAAACAATATTGGCCGCACAGCTTATAATCAGAAAATACAGCGGCCGTTTGGAATCCCCTACAGCCCGCAGGATACCTGAACCCATATTATATATAAGAGAAGGGATCATGCCCAAAAAATAGATTCGCATATAGGTAAGGGAGTGCCCCATAATCTCTTCCGGAGTTCCCATAGCTCCCAGCGCCCAGCGGGAAAACACAATTCCCAGAACCATGATTACAGCGCCACCGGCAATGGAAAGGGCAAAAGCAGTATGAACGGATTTTTCCAAGCCTTCCGTATTTCTTCCACCAAAATATTGAGATATGATCACAGTAGCTCCGGAAGAAAGCCCTACAAAAAAACCTACCAGTAAATTGATCAGTGTTCCTGTTGACCCTCCTACCGCAGCAAGAGCTTCTTTCCCTACAAAATTTCCTACAATGACCGCATCCGTGGTATTATATAGCTGCTGGAAAAAAGTTCCCAAAACAATAGGAAAGAAAAAGGAGAGAAGCTGCTTCCAAATAACCCCTTCTGTAATCCCATTGATTTTCCCCAAATCGTCTTTCCTTTTCATTGCCATTTCCTTTTTCTTCATGCGAACCCCAAGCCTCTTTCATATATTGTATTGCCGTTACTATCCTAATAAAATTGATTGGGAAAGTCAAGAAAAAAGAATATGCTTTAGGGCATCCTTCGCCAGGAAGATGCCCTAATCTTTTATGCAATTCACATTTCTATATAAACGGATAGGTATGAGAATCCCATTTCCATTTTTTACTGTTTCATCATACGGTAACCAAACAAGGCTGACTACGGTTTTGAGATATCACCGTAACTGGCATATAAGACAAGCTTTTAAGTCTAATCCGTTTGGGTTGTACTCTGCTTTCTTCAAGTGCTTCCCTTTTTGCGGCAGCAAAGGACGTTTCCGAATCTTCGCCGCCTTCGGCTATAAACTGCCATTGGTCAAGAGCCGCACGATGAAATACACAGTAAACGGGATACCTTTCCATAATTCGATACGGTATTGCAAGTATTTGAAAAGCAGCCTTATTTTAATCCTCCTCAGCATCCTAAAACCATAGAGTAATGTCACAGGAAATTTCATCATTCTGCCTACTAAAAAACGGAAGGGAAGCCGCTTCCTTACGAAGCGCTTCCCTTCCTCACACACTTAATATGCTTTAATCTTTCAGCCGATTCATACAATATGGCAGCTCTTGCGAAGAATTTCCAGCAGTTCCATCAGCCAGTCTTTAATTTCATCCGCGTCTGGATGCTCCTGCCGACGGTATGCCTCCACCTTGGCCGTAGGAGGATAGGCCATGGGAACCAGTTCCCCTCCCTCCAGAAGATTGGCTGCATATTCACAAACTTCCAAAAGCTCTTCCGTATCCCGGCTGTGGTCGCCTCCGAAACCGTTCTTTGTCTTCGAAAGAACTTTTCGGGCCAGTTCCATAACCCTGTTTACATGCCCTTCCTGATTCACATCCGGCAGGATAATCCCTTCATCCCGTTTCCGGTAGAACCCGTATAAAGCCGCAACAATGGAAGGATCGCGAACCTTTCCGTCCGGATATACAATACCGTGAACCCTATTCCAAACATCTGCGCCGATCATCAGTTCAAACACATACCAGCCAAAAGGATATTCGGAAATCAGTTCCAAAACCATATCGTAATTATTGGCCCGACCGATGCAGCAGGTTTCATTATTGATAACAGGCTTATTATATTTTTTGCTCAATGCAAGTGCCTGCTCATAAATCTCCCTGACACGGCTTCTGGTTTCAAAATAGTCATGGAATACAATAATATCCACAAGCTCGGCCGTTCCGCTGGCTTCCGTTTCATATATGAATGTATTCCCTACGCCGATAGCATTTTCCGAATCCTTGCTTTTGACATATTTACAAAAATGGCGGATAAATTCCCACACCAGCTCCTGCCGATACCGAATGTCCTGCATTTCCTCTTCATCCGGCACGGAATCCGGATACCGGTCACGTCTGTACGCCGGCTCTTCCGGATACCAACAGCTGTCATCCAGCCTTCTGCGGAAACCAGGCTCATTGGATATATCCCAAAACAAAAGCCCCGGCTCCTTACCAATTGCTTCATATAGATCGTCAAAATACTGTTCTCCCAATACCCAACAGCTTTTGTCCAGCAGGGTTTTGGGCGGCTTTCCACTGCGCCATGCAGACGGTTCAAAATCTTCCGGAAGGAATCGCAAGCCATGATAAATAATAGGGTTGGTGGTAATACCATGGGCCCACGCAGTTTGAACAAAATCTTTTACATTGGCAAGAAACTGTTCCTTATTTTTTCTATAGGATGAGTATGTAAGAAAAATACGGGCGCTGTTAAGCTTCAACCGTTCCGCATACCCCATATCCCGGTCTACAATATCATGGTCGTATTCTTCCCAGAAATTAGTATCCGTCCATACATTGCTTTGGGTGTAATTAAATCCTCTGACAAAACTATAGTCCTTCAATGGCTTCAAAACAATTCCTCCTTTTTTGGAAAACATCCAAACTGTTTTCCGTATTGCTGTTATACACCCTTATCATACACAGGTGTTTTTTCATAAACAAGGAGGAATTTTTGAACGCATACCGAAAAACGAAAATTAAGCCCTAGGAAGTGATTAACGGTGCAGCTTTCTTTCCGGGCTTTGAAGATATGACCGGGTTTCTTTCGCTACAACTCCACTCAGCGCTACCAACGCGATCAGGTTGGGAACAGCCATGAGCGCATTGAAAATATCTGCAATGGTCCACACTGCCTGCACAGTGAGGAACGGCCCCAAAAGGACCGCCAGAATATACAGCCAACGGAAAATCGTAATTGCTATTTTCTTTCCTCCGGAAAGATATTCCAGGCACCGTTCACTGTAATAATCCCAGCCCAAAATAGTAGTAAACCCAAAGAACACCAAGCAAACCATCAAAAGGAAAGAACTGATCTCTCCCGGAATAGGAAGCCCCTGCTGGAAAGCTAAAGTAGTAACAGCAGCGCCGTCCAGTCCTTTATCCCAGGCACCTGTCAATACGATGGTAATGCCTGTCATCGTGCAGACAATAATGGTATCAATGAAAGTTCCCGTCATGGAAACCAATCCCTGCCGCGCCGCGTGATGGGTTTTAGCTGCGGCTGCAGCTATCGGAGCGCTTCCCAAACCGGCTTCGTTGGAAAAAATTCCTCGGGCAATACCCATCTGCATGGCGACCATCATTGCGCCCAAAGCGCCGCCTGCTGCCGCCCGCAATCCAAAAGCATCGGCAAATATTTCACCCAAAGCCCCCGGTATTTTAGAAGCATTCAAAATCAGGATTACCCCGCAGACCAGAATATATAAAACAGCCATGAAAGGTACGATCACTTCCGAAACTTTGGCGATTCGTTTTAATCCTCCGATTACCACGAATGCCACCGTGACGGTTACCAATACAGCCGCAATCACCACTGTCCAAGAATAGCTCTTTCCAAAAAGGGTTACGCACCACTGGTTTTCCGCATCAAAAGCAGTGTTAACAGCAGACGCAATCCCGTTTACCTGGGTCATAGTACCGATTCCCAATAAACCTACGCACATACCAAAAAAGGCAAACAGCTTTGCAAGCCATTTCCATTTTGGCCCCATTCCGTTCTGAATATAATAAAAGGGACCTCCCAAAACGTGGCCTTTCTCATCAATCGTTCTGTAACGTATAGCTAAAACGCCCTCTGCATACTTTGTTGCCATTCCAAAAAAGGCGGCCAGCCACATCCAGAAAAGAGCACCTGGTCCTCCTGCTACCAAAGCTGTTGCAACACCTACGATGTTACCTGTGCCTATTGTTGCGGAAAGCGCTGTACATAAAGCGCCGAAACTGGAAACTTCTCCGCTGCCGCCCTCTTCATTCTGAAACATATAGCGAAGTGCTTTGCCCAAATGACGGAACTGCACTCCCTTCAGGCGGATCGTCAAATAGATTCCAGTAGCCAGGATCAGAACGATCAGAGGGATGCCCCATACAAAATCGCTTACCTGCTTTAAAAATGCGTTTACCTGCTCCATTGTTCTTCCCTTTCCTTAACCCATATTGGTTCAAATCTCTCAAATCTGCAAAAGTGCATAAACAGAAAAAAGGAAGAGCTGACGTATTTCCGTCAGCCCCTCCAAAGAGCAGAACATTCGCATTTACGCTCTGTCCTTTTGCCTGAGAGATCGGTATGCTTTTCTTGCCGCATACCTTACACCTTCGGCGTCCCAAATTGGGAACTCTCCAGAGTTGCAGCTAGCTTACTATATCAGCCGACTGCCACAGGTTTTATGAACCCATACATATATAGCATATTTTGACTAAAAAAACAAGATGTTGATGAAAAAGAAACTTAATTTATTTTTCAGTAATATAAATACATATAAATTCCCCTCCCCTTCTGTCTACACAGAAAGGGAGGGGAAGAAATGGATACTATTGCATTTTCATGCTCCGTTTATCGGTTTCGTTTTTATTCCTTAACCGTTTTTTTACGGGCAATTGTCAATACAAAGAGCCCTGTTACGGAAACTGCCGCCAAAGCTACAGGCAGAAGATTCTCTGCTTGACCGGTAGCAGGTCCCAGAGGCGTATCCTCGTCGGGGATATTCTCCTCGGGAGGATTCAGCGGGGTATCTTCATCCGGAATATTCTCTTCGGGAGGATCCAAAGGAGTATTTTCGTCCGGGATTTCCTCTGTTGCATACGTGTTTGTTATATCATACCCATTTATTTCAGTTTCATAACCTTCCACAGGTACTTCATCCACTGTATACACATTTTCCTGCCCGGTTGTAAGATCATACTGTTCCATGCCTTCAAATGCATATTCCCAATAGGTTGCTTCTGACACAACCGCACGGTCTATTTCTATACCATTCTTATAGAGAATCACCGTGATCTCGGGAAGAGTTTCACCTTCCGGCACATTCTCCCAGATCTTCATACCACGGATATCGAAATACTTCTGCTCTACAGTATTTACAATATCGTAGCCGTTAACCTGGCTGATATACCCTTCTACAGAATTCTCTTCCACTGTATACTCGTATACATGGCCGTCAGCCGCGTATACATCCAGGTTGTCGAAGCTGTAAGCGGTCTCGCCGTTTGCAAGAACTACGTTGTCATAAGCAACGCCGTCTCTGTTCAAAACGATGGTGATTTCCGGATGCACGGTGCCTTCGGGATCAATCCATGTCTTTGTGCCGGATACGGAGGTCTTCTCCTGGTTAATCGTATTGGTGAAGTTGTAGCCGTCCTGGCTGGAGGTATATCCCTCTACCGGGAGCTCTTCTACGGTATACTCATATACATGGCCGTCTGCCGCGTATACATCCAAGTTCGTAAAGCTGTAAGCGGTTTCGCCGTTTGCAAGAGTTACCTCATCTACTTTTGCTCCGTCTCTCTTCAGAACGATGGTGATTTCAGGATGCACGTTGCCTTCGGGATCAATCCATGTCTTTGTGCCGGATACGGAGGTCTTCTCCTGGTTGATCGTATTGGTGAAATTGTTGTAGCCGTCCTGGCTGGAGGTATATCCCTCTACCGGCAGCTCTTCTACGGTGTACTCATATACATGACCGTCTGCCGCGTATACATCCAGGTTCGTAAAGCTGTAAGTGGTTTCACCGTTTCCGAGGGTTACCCGGTCGGCTTCCACACCGTCTCTGTTCAAAACGATGGTGATTTCAGGATGCACAGTGCCTTCGGGATCAATCCATGTCTTCGTGCCGGATACGGAGGTCTTCTCCTGGTTGATTGTATTAGTGAAATTGTAGCCATCCTGGCTGGAGGTATATCCCTCTACCGGCAGCTCTTCTACGGTATACTCGTATGCATGACCGTCAGCAAGATCATATTTATCCAGATTATTAAAGCTGTAGGTGGTTTCACCGTTTCCGAGGGTTACCCGGTCGGCTTCCACACCGTTTCTCTTCAGAACGATGGTGATTTCCGGATGCACGGTGCCTTCGGGATCAATCCATGTCTTCGTGCCGGATACGGAAATCTTTTTCTGATTCAGGGTATTTTCAATGTTATAACCATTCACAACACTGGTATACCCATCAACCGCCACTTCCTTGACGGAATACTGAATCTCATGGCTATCCGTCCCATATTTGGGCAAATTAGAGAACGAATAATTCCAGCCATTTTCTGCCGTTACCTTCTGCTCAGCTTTCTTTACGCCATCAGCGTACAGTTCAACTGTAATCGAAGCCGGACGGGTGTTATCGCCGTTATTTCCATCCACCCATGTTTTCTGACCGCTGACATTTACAGAATTGCCGTCGCCGTCGGGATCATAGGTGTTGGTTACGACAAAACCTTCAGCAGCATTTCCTGTCACTTTCGCCGTATAGCCATTTACTTTATCTTCATTTACACGATACACGTATGCATTTCCAGCATCATCATATTTGCGCAGATCTGTAAAATCTGCCTGCCAGTCATTCGCACTGTTGAGGATTGCTGTCTTTTTGAAAGCAGCGTCCCCATCCCTGGTAAGCGTTACAGTAACAGACGCAGGAAGCGGATCGCCTGCAGACACACCTGCCCACTCTTTTTCCACATGGATATCCATCTTGGAAGATTCGTTGGGAACAATATATGCCTGATCAGACGGATCTTTCTCCATGCCTTCTACTGTAACTTCGCCATACGAAACTGTTACTTTGTACGTCTTGGAAGAAACTTCATAGCCGGCAGGAGCCTTTGTCTCTCTCAAAGTATAAACGCCAGCAGGAATATCCGCAAAGTTTACGGAACCGCCTGTTTTGGAATCCGCTGTCATAGAAACAGACTTATTGCTTCCGGTAGCTGTACCTTCCAGCACGAACTCCGCTCCGGAAAGCTTGTTGGCCACATTCTCCAAATCGGTCTTTACAAAAGAGAAGTCACCCAAAAATCCGCACACAGCAGGAATTCTGAAATTTACACTATAGAGGGTAGGATCGATCTTCCCATCCTTTGTGAGCATATAGGTCAAAGACGTAACACCGTTTGTCAAATACCGTTTTCCCTCTTCAAAACCCTCTGCAGTGGTATCCAAAGCAATCCGGTAATTGAGAGAATATTCATAGTATTTGGTATCTTGTACCTGCGTTACCTTGCTTAGAACTGCCTTTTTTACATTCCAAGTGATTGCGTGCAATTTGGTATCATAATTTGCTACAGTGCGGTACCCATCTATACTGAAACCATTGTTAGCCGCATTATAATCCTCATCGAAAAGAATATAGTCGCCCATTGGATCGGTTGCAATCCAAGCCTTCGCGCTATTCTGGATTATCTGAGAAATATCTTCAAATGTGAGTTCCAGTTCTTCACCATTTGTAGCATCAAAATTCTGTGTTGCAAAACTGTTAAGCCATTTTGTAATAGACTGGCCTTCTACAGTTTCGTGAGTTTTATTGGTAGCAAAAGAAATCGTATAGAGAGCGGACGCCTTATCTTTAATGGTAGCCGCTATAGAGGGAACGTCCTTATAATCCTCCCGTTCCGATTTATCTCCGCCGCCGCGAGTTCCCGCAATAAACCTGGTTGAAGGAGAATCCTTATTCACATGGTAGGTAGGAACACCATCTGTAAGCATGACCACATATACATTTTCCACATTGCGGATGCTGGGATCATTCAGAAGGTTTCTGGCCAGCATCAGGCCGCCTTCAATATTGGTGCCGCCATCATCCCTTTCATGCCATCCAAGAGAAAAGTTTACTTCTACATCATTTTCAATGGTATTTTTTACAGTGTTTTTCCCAGAAGTGCTGGCTGCGTCTGTCCAACCCATGACAGTTTCAGCATTGCTGCCAAACTGCACCACGGAAACCATACGCTTAGCGCCGTCTGTCACATTGGAAGTATAATCATCGATAAAATTCTTCGCAGCGTTTTTAGCCAATGTTATACGCCGCTGATTTACGGGAATGGGCTGCCAACCCCAAGACGAATTACCGTCTACGTCATACTTCATGCTGTTGGATACGTCCATTACCAAAACAACAGCTGCGTCGGGAGAAACCTCCAACTGTTGAATATCCTCCGTGGTGACAACTTTGAGATTGATATCAAAAACATTCTCTGTCTCTGTGGAGGAAATCGTTTTGGACACCTGCACTTTTCTATTCGCTGCAGAAACGTCCGAAGTATCAAACCAGCCCTCAATTTCCCCATTCCGGTTCAACTGAGCATACTGTTTACTAATCTGAACACTATTGTTGCTTTTTTCGTTATAAGCAGAAGCATACAGATTAGAAATACCTCCGGAAAGAACTACCCCAGCAGCTAAAACCAAGGATAATGCTTTCCTAGCGATCTTTTTTAGCATATGTTTTCTCCTTTCTTAATTACAGTAAGGCGTTATCTTCAATCTTTATTCCAACATACGTTTTAAAAGTTTTATCACCTCCTATCTACACAACACAATTTCTGTCTGCAGTAGTGATTCACAAAGATTCATCATACGTTTCCCTTGGTATTTTAATTATAAAAAACACTGGTCACAATCCGGTCACAAAACAAAAGATTTTAAAAAACACTTTATCTTTAAAATTATCAGACCAACGCCATAACATTTAATAAACAAAAAAACAGCCATAAGCGAAAAAACGCTTACGGCTGTTTTTCTACGTTAAATCCAGATGGTAGACTTATAAAATCTTATTTCAATTCGCTGGAAATGATCTTCTCAGCCCAATCAAGAGCACTCTGTACATCGGCATCCGTGGGCATACCTTTTTTGAAAATAGAACTTTTCACAGCAACTCCCAGAGGAGTTACCGCATGAACACCATTCTTTTCCATGGTTTCACACAGTGCCTTTACTCCATCGGTAGAACCGTTGCCATTAATCACATAAAAAGCAACGTTCTGAGCGCGGGCGGGGGTAAGATCCCGGCAAAAACGCTCCACAGGACCCGGAACCTTGCCGTTCATTTCCACACCGACAAATACAACCTTTTCGCCTTCGCAAGGATATGCAGGCGGAATTTGATCACATACGGACTGATACACACGCCCCAACTCAGAAGCGATAACCTGAGCAGAGCCGCTCTTGGAAAAATGTAGGGATTTTGCTTTCATTATGAATTCCTCCATCTATATAAAATGACAAAATATATAACAATTGAAAATTGTATCACACATTTATGAACATTTCTACTTTTTTATATTAAATACTAATTCGATACCTAAAAATTGGTTTCGTTCCAAGAGGATCTATAAAAAATGCAAATATGCTTTTTTTCTGTTATCATTCTTCTTCAATTAAAATTTCTATTTTCTTTGCCGCTTCCTATTGTTTTCTTTATTATTTTCGATTAAACTTATAAACAGAGGGTAAGCCTGAAGGCTCCTTCATGCAATTAATTCTATATTGAGGAGTGAACTTTATGTATCCCTATTATACGCAACCAACCCCACAGGGAAATCCTTATCAAATAGGGTTGGAAAATGTAAAAGGCTTTTTCCGGAAGCCTCTTATTCTGGTTGTAGCAATCGTATATTCTTTATTTTTCCTTTCCACAATCGCAACAACCCTGATGCAGGTAATGGAGTATTCCGCATACTACGGATCCCTTTATAACCCTATGAGTGGTTACATAAGTATTGCGTTTACCGCCATAATAATGGGGCTCTTATGCCTTGCTGTTTGGCTTATCTATTTGAAATCCAGAAGCAATAAGCCTACGGCTTCCCCTTCTGCCGGCCTTACGATTCTGTATGTATACGCTATTATCGCTCTTGTGCTGGTTTGTTTACTTACGGCTATTTTTCTGGTTGTCATAATTGGTCTGCTGGCTGCAGGAAACAATTCCTCTTTTCTTTGGGATGTACTGGGAGAAGCAGGGGTATATTACCAATATGTTTACTACGTGGGCGTCCCGGTTCTTCTTCTGATTGTATGCATTGTTATGGCGATACTCATTCTGTATGTTGTCTCTATGCTTCGATTTGTGGGTTCTGCCCGCCGCAGTCTGCGGAGCAGCGCCATGTATAAAGGCGGAAGTATTGCCAGCGGCATTTTCTTTTCTCTAGCTGCCCTTGGAACCATTTCTAATTTGATCAACTATTTTACGCTGTATGGCTACTCTCCTCTTTTCAAAATTCTTTTGATCGTAAATGGAATCCTTTCTGTTGCTTTTCTTGTTCTGATGGCGGTTGTCTCCTTTGCATATTATGGCTATTGCTCCAAAGTGAATTACGCTGCTATGGCCTCTGCGCCCAGACCTGACGTTTACTCTGGCGGGTATCCTCCTGTTCAGCCGAATCCCTATGGCGGTTATGCACCCAATAGCAGTGCTTATTCCCCCTACGGCCAACCTCAAAATCAGCAAAAGCAAAACGATCAGGCGGGAGCTTCTTATTATGGGAACCCCTACGGCGGTCAATCCAACCCCTACGCACCTCCGACGGCGCCTTCTCCCTATGCCGCTCCCTCTCAAAAAACGGATTCTTTCCAGGAGGGGGCCCCTTATGTACCTCCCTATCAGAATGCTCCTGCTCCCCAAACCATAAACGATTCTCTTCCGGTAAATCCGGTTTCTGAACAAGATACGGCTGAAAATGGCACTGTGGATTTATTCTCCAATTCTTCTGCTCAAGCGGCCTTCCATTCTGCCGAAAGCTCTTCTTCTCAACCGGAAACACCAAAGAACATTTGGGAACCTTCTCCTGCGCCGGCACAGGCTTCCTATTCTCCTGAAGTGCCTGCCCAAAATGCCGCTCCTTCTGCTGAACCGGTAAACGAGGCCAGCAGTTCTCCTGCACCGGCGGATGCTTCTTCAGATGCAGCTGCTCCGGCCGAAGAGGAAGTTAAGTGTCCTACCTGTGGTGCTCTTCTTCCTAAAGGCAGCCATTTCTGTTTCCGCTGCGGCGGCCGTGTGGATTAATTCGTTACTCTTACCAATATTTCTTGCATAGATCTTTAAAAAGGTCCCGGTTTCCCTTAAACGAGGAAAACCGGGACCTTTTCATTAGCTCTTTCATTTCACAACAGATTCTTCCAACAGAGTTCTGGTTTTTTCCATCGCCTCTGCGTTTTGGAAATTATCCTCATACAGCTGTAATAAAGAATCATACAATGCATCAGAATAGGACAGAGTATAGATTGCATCTGTTCCTGTAGACTCATCAAGCAAAATACAGATGGCATGAAAATCCTGATTGCCGCTAAAGGAAGAAGAAAACTGCATGGTCCGTAATACATATCCATAGCCGATATCCCTTGCTGTTAGCAGATCTTTTTCTTCCCCACTAAGCCCATTCTTGGCTGTACTTTTCATTGTGTCCAATATACGCATATAACATTCTTTAACCGTTTCGTCCACAGCTTGCTGCATTGCCGCCTGATCTGATTTTGTTTTTACCAATACACCGCTCACAGCAATCAGAGCCACACTAATAACTATAATTACACAAACAAGTTTTTTCATCATACACTCCTCCATTTTTATATTCCAAGCAACTATATTCTATCAAATTTTTCATCTTATATCTATATGTTTGGCTATGCTGTACAAACCGTTATAACAGCTTTTTTCGAGGTTTTTTATTCAACATACAAAGAACAAATTTATACGCTGACACTGCCCACACTTTTCTCCCCGTGAGGTATAGGTATTTATAGGAAAACATATAGTTATAGAAATATCTATCAGGAGGGAAAATATGAGTTGCAAATCTGTATCCAAACCTGAAAAATGGATTCTTCTGGGAATACCTCTGCTATTTAGTATTGGCTCTATCCTGCATTTCGCGTATGACTTTCTTATGAAAAGTCCATTAGCAGGAATATTTGCGCCAGTCAATGAAAGTATATGGGAACACGAAAAAATGGTAGTTTGGCCGGTTATCCTTTGGTGGTCACTCTATTATATCTTAAAAGGCAAAATGTATGGAATCCATAAAAACAGGTGGTTTACAGGTGCTTTAGCGTCTTTATTCATCTCTCTGGTCACCATGCCTATGCTCTATTATTTTTATACAGAAGCTTTTGGCGTGGAAATCCTGTGGGTAGATATTCTAATTTTACTTCTAACTATTGCGTTTGGCCAACTTATGGGCTTGCATGTTTACCAGCATGGAAAAGGAATTCCAGCTGCTATTGTCTGTATTATTTTTGTTCTGTTGATTTTGATTTTCATACTGTTCACTTTCTTCCCGCCTCATATACCCTTATTTCAGGATGGAATAACCTCCGGATACGGGATTTTATAAGATATTAAAACACCGGCTGCAATCTGCTTTTTTAAAGCAAAACTGCAGTCGGTGTTATCTTATAAAGGAGCGTAATTACGGAATCACAGCATTCGTAATCCGTATCAATATTGTGTGCAATAACACGGGCTTTAAAATTCCTCGCATTGCATATAGCCTCTGGTGTTCCTCCCGATACATCCAAATCTTCAGGAAGTACAAATTTGATGCACTTAACCAACACATCTCTGCAATTCGGGAAATCATGCGCCGGTATGGTAATAGCTTTCATTCCCCTCTGGTGCTCAATACCGTTGGAATCTTCTTCTGTTAAAATGATGGCAAGTGCCACCCGTTTGCCCGGGCAAACATTCTTAACTGTCACATCCAGTTGTAGAATTCGTCCAAGAGACTCCAGATAGGTGTCTCCCATATCGATAACCACAGAGTCGCGGCATCCTTCAATCGTTAAATCAATAGGAATGGGGCATGGTTCAGGATTGACCACTATACCGCATTCCACCCTTACGGAAGGATCGGGAAATAGAACCACATTCCCTTCATTATCTGAATAGGTGATCGATTGGTTTACCAATTTATCACCGGAATCCCGTGAATTGTGCCTGATAAAAAATTCTAGAGAAGCACCCTCATTTGCGGATACCCCCAGCTCATCTATCTTCCATTGAAGAGTGTTGGAATCCACCATCATAACGGTTCCTTTTGTGGGAGGAATAACGCTTGTGATGCTGAAATCTGGATTGACCACTTCATCGATAACTATATTGGTAGCGCCTGTTTTCGAAATATTGGCGGCCAAATCTTTAAATAGCTCCTCTAAATCTCCATCGTTCGGTGTGACGGCTACATGCGAAGCATCCGGGTCGGTAGCCCAATCGTTGAGCACATTTACATCGATCCCATCTGATCCGATCAGACCTATACAATATATAATTATACCCGATGCTCTCGCTGCTGCCGCAACCGGAGCCGGCGGAGGACCTGCTGTAGTTTTTCCGTCTGTAAACAATACGATAACTTTTGCATTTGTGGAAAGGGGATCAAACAGCTGTGTAGCCTTTGCAAAAGCATCTGCATGGTTCGTGGATCCTGCTGCTGCAATGGCATCCACAGCATTCTTCAATGTGTTCACAGAAGTAATCAGCTGTGTGTCCGCCGTAGCGGAATCAGCAAAACTTACAATTCCTATGCGGCTGCCGGAACCGATATTTCCGTCCTGAGAACTGTCGGTAGCTTCATCAATAATATCAATAAAGGTTTTCGCTCCTGCTTTCATATTGACAAGCGGACTACCTGCCATGCTGCCGGAACGATCCAAAACCAAAACAATATCTGTAGGATTGGTCAAAATATCCGGCGAAGCCGATAGCGCAAGCGTAACTTTCAGTGACCCATCGCATTCAATACGATCTACACTGATCTTTTTATTTGAACTTGTAACACCCATTGTGTTTCCTCCTGCATTTATTAATATAGAACGCCCTCTATACATAGTATGCAGTTAGAATACTATAGGTCAAAAAGATTCCTTCTGTTTTCGTATCGTCCACTTTCTTTAGGAGCCGCCATTGAAATTCAAATGAAAATCTCCTATACTGTATGCAGAGAAGATATATATTCTTTTTCAATACATGAATAGAATGGGAGGGAATTTCCCAAATAGCCGTAAACTTTATTTTGAATGTGAACGGAAACGGGAAAAAGCTGTGACTATAAAAGACGTCAGTAAAAAATACGGGATCACACAAGATACACTTCGATATTATGAGCGGGTAGGTATGATTCCCCCCGTTACCAGAACTTCCGGCGGTATACGGGATTATCAGCCGGAGGATCTGCAGTGGGTGGAATTGGCTATCTGCATGCGCAGCGCCGGTCTTCCCGTGGAAGCTATGATCGAATATGTCCGGTTATGCAGGGAAGGGGATACTACTATAGGAGACCGGCTTGAACTTTTAGTAAAGCAAAAAGAAAACCTTTTGGAACAGCGAAAAAAAATAGACGAAACTTTAGAGCGTTTGAACTATAAAATTTCCCGCTATGAGGATGCGGTGAAAACAGGAAAACTTTCCTGGTGCCCCTGATTTTATATTTCATATAGAAACTTTCTGTTATTTCTTTTGCCTATATACTCAACTTTTATATTCTTTCCTTTTATGGACGGATTTTTCCGTTTTCCCGGGCATACTAGCCTTGAGGTGAAGAAGTATGGATCCAATGAAAGATCTTCCTATGGGATTCGGTATGGCTTTGGCGCAAAACACAGAAGCCATGCGGGCTTTTTGCCATATGTCTCCAGAAAAGCAACAGAAAATCGTGGCAAAAACCCAATCTGTCCATTCAAAAGCAGAAATGAAAGCGCTTGTAAATAGCCTTTCCGCAGAAAAAAAGACCTTTTTCTGATTTCCCTCAACAGAAAAAATCTTTTCAATTTTCTGTTTTTAAGAGCACGAATCCTAGTATAAAAAGCAGCGGGTTCCGGTTATACGGAATCCGCTGCTTTTTCTATATATCTATATACTATGTGCTGTAAGCCTGTTGAATCCCATTCTTTGTTTGATATAGGATTACCAGAGTTTCCGATTTATTTTTTGGCAGTCTTTGAAAGACATTCTAGTCTCTTCTCCTCTGCAGCGAATAAGCAGCGTTTCATACGGAGCCGCATATCCCCTATGAAGAAGTTCTGCCTCAAACTCTCCGTCAGGATGTATGCGGAACCGATACTGGTTATATCCGCCTTCCCGATAAGCGAAAGTTTCTCCGTCATCCTGATAATGGAAGCATTCGCCCTCTCCCGGATATACATCCAGAATCAGTTCCCGTATTTCCTTTTCTCCCACATACTGCTGCACAGGCCAGCGAGGCAAAATGCTTCCCGCTTTCACATACAGGGGGCATGTATCTAAAGGCGCATCCCGAAGGAATGCTTTTTTGCCGCTTACAGCCTCGCCCGTCCAAAAATCATACCACACGCCTTCCGGCAAATACACCATTCTGCGCCGAACCCCCTGCTGCAGCACGGGCGCCGCCAGGATTCTGTCGCCAATCAGGAATTGGTCGTTCATCTCCCATGTTTCCGGATCGTCCTCATACTGAAACACCAATGGGCGCAATATGGGCCAACCGGTATGTTCTTCTTCCCAGAACAAATCATAATAATATGGAATCAATGTATACCGTAGCTCTACAAAGGAACGGTATATATCCAGCACTTCTTTCCCGAAAACCCAGGGCTCCTGCCGGACGGCAGACAGGCAGCAATGATTCCGGAACAAAGGTGAAAAGCATCCCGTTTCCACCCAGCGGACAAGCAGCTCCGGTGTAGCATCGGAACCAAAACCGGCGATATCCGTTCCCACGAAAGGCATCCCCGAAAGGGAAAGGTTGCACAGCTGGGGAACCGCCATCTGCAAATGGGCCCAAATACTGTGGTTGTCACCTGTCCAAGCGGTAGAATATTTCTGTGTCCCGGCATAGCAGGCCCGGGTAATGACAAACGGTCTGCGGCCGTCCGCCTCTTTCAGGCCTTCATACGTAGCTTTTGCCATAAGATGCCCATACACATTATGCATGCGGGCATGATCGGTCTTCTGTTCTTCATCGGAAAAGACCACATCTTCCGGGATTTCTCCCCGGAAAGTTGCGGGCTCATTCATATCATTCCATACGCCCCGGACACCCATATCCGTCAAGGTTTTCTGCTGCCGGGCCCACCAATTCCGAACGGCGGGATTTCCAAAGTCGGGAAAAACAGCGTCCCCGGGCCATACGGCGTTTACATAGGTTTCTCCGGAGGGAGAAACAACGAAATAGCCCTTTTCCATGCCTTCTTCATATAAGGGATATCCTTTTTCCACCTTTACACCGGGATCTATGATCGTAACAATCTTAAATCCCTCATTCTTTAAATCCGAAAGCATTTTTTTCGGATCGGGAAACCGTTCTCTATTCCAGGTAAAAACCTTATACCGCTCCATATAATCAATATCCAAATGGATGGAGTCGCAGGGGATGCGCAGTTTACGAAGTGTGTCTCCTATGAAACGCACCTCTTCTTCCGTTTTATAACTCCAGCGGGATTGGTGATATCCCAGGCTCCAGATCTGTGGAAGAGGCGCTCTGCCGGTGAGATCCGTATAGGCTGTCAGGATCTCCGGAAGGGAATTGCCTGCGAAAAAGTAATAATCCAAATTGCCTGCATCAGCCGCAAAATAATAATAGTCCGGGCTTTCTTTTCCCATATCAAATACGCTTTTATAGGTAGTATCAAAAAAGATACCATAATCCCCACGATCTGTTCGGGCCATAAAAAAGGGAATGGATTTATAAAGAGCCCGGAAGGAATCCACATGGGGATCCGGGTTATCGGTATTCCACATATCATAGGCATAAAACCTTTTGTTGAGAAATCCGGTCTTATCTCCCAGCCCGTAAAAGCACTCGTCTCCTTCTATGGCTTTCAACACTTCGATACGATGGGTTCGTTTTTCTTCCGCCAAAAAGTGACCCTCGCCTGCCATCAGTTCCCGCTCTTCTTTCTCCATTTCCTGAAGATAGGTGCGCTTTCCCCGATATTCCCGGCAGAGAGGACGTCCATCCGCCCAATAGAAATCCACTGCAAACTCGTCGCCTACCAGCAGAGACAAACGCCTGGAAGAAATGCGGACACCATCCTTTTCCCGGTAAACTTTCAGTTCAACAGGTTTCCTATCCGTCGATTTTTCCACAGCCTTAGAGCGAATGGTGGAATTTCCCGAAAAGATCCGAAATACGGAATCCGTCAACGCTGTAATTTTTGCCTTTCCATTTTCAAAACGAAAACAGATTTGGTTTCCTTTCTGTTCAAAATCCAGCAGTTTTCCCAACATACTAATTTTCACCTCTGATTTGGAATTTTCTAAACACCCACCGCGGACCTCTTTATTTCATTTCTTCAAGTTCTTTCTGAAGTAGCGGACGCAATTCCCCCGCAAGATACAAAGAACCGCAGCAAAGAAGCCCTGTTTTTGTTTTCAAAGCTTCCTGTAAGGCCAGCTTTACACCCTCTTCCGGAGAAGACACAGCTTCTGCCGGAATTCTACATTTTTCCCACACCTGGGCCAATTCTGCTGCAGGGAGGGCCCGATGACTTTCCGGTGTCAAAGTATAGACCTTGGAAAATACCGGTTCCAGGGAACGAAGAGCTCCAACAGCATCTTTATCTCTCATCATACCCATAAGTCCTACAACCCTTTTACGCCGGTTATATCTCTTCATGGTCTGAGCCAAGGCTTTTGTACCGCCAGGATTATGGGCGCCATCCAAGATTACCAGCGGCTCCAGGGAAAGAACTTCCATTCTTGCAGGCACAACGGCTTTTTCCATTCCCTCCTGCAGGGCGGAATCGGGAATATTCCATCCTTGGCGGCGCAATTCTTCCACCACCGTCAGAACTACAGCTGCGTTCTGAATCTGATGGTCCCCTAAAAGCCGCAGCTTCAGGGGAAGTCCGTTTTTCCACTGAAGCAGGAGGCCCGAAAAGCTGGCGTCAATGAACGCCAGGTCTCCCGGCCGGGCCTGCACAAAACGGTTATGCTGAAGCTCTGCCGTTATTTTTATGATCTCCACAACGCCCCTGGGCAAATCGCCATAGCAGACACACACGCCGTTTTCTTTCAAAATTCCTGCCTTTTCAAAGGCTATTTTTTCCACTGTGTCTCCCAAAACAGCCGTATGGTCAAGGGAAATAGAGCAGATCACCGATACGAGGGCTGAAGGTATACAATTGGTGGCGTCAAAACGTCCTCCCATTCCTACCTCCAGGACCACTATATCGCAGGATTTTCGGGCAAACCACGCAAAAGCCATAGCCGTAATACATTCAAACTCCGTGAGCATACAGCCTTCTTCCCGAAGAGAAAGTACAAGAGGAAGATATTCTTCTACTAAGGAAATCAGCTCATCTTGGGGAATCTCCTGCCCATTTATCTGCATACGTTCCGTAAACTCCACCACGTGAGGCGACATATACAACCCTGTTTTATAACCGGCTGCCCGCAGGATTTCTGCAAGCATGGTGCAGGTGGAACCCTTTCCGTTTGTTCCCGCCACATGGATATACCGCAGCTTCTTTTCCGGATTCCCCATTTTTTCCAACAGGATCTGCATTCGTTCCAGTCCCGGGCCTGCCGCCCGAAAGGTCTCCAGACTGTCAATCGCCCGGACAGCTTCATCATAGGTCATTTTTCTTCTCCTCTTCTGCGGATCACCGCGGTACTATTGCCCGCTTTGCTCTCTCCGCCCTTATCTTTTTGAGATATCCTTTACAAATATATAATTACCGCACAATGTAAGGCGCCAACGCTTGCTGCGGCGCATCGGCAAAACTACGGGAAGCTCCCCAGTCAAAACGGAAAAGCCCTTCCCCTCCTCCGCCTCCAACGGTATGGACACGGGTATATCCTGAAAAATCATCCAGCACCACTGTAAGTGTAAGCCGGTTCCCGGCGCGCATAAAATGCTTTTCAAAAACTGCCGTGATGCAGCTATATCCCCCCGGAGCGGTCAAAACATACCGGTCAATAACCTCCCCTGTTACACTGCCGTTTACAATAAAAGCCTCAATGGCCTGCGCCGCCTGATGGGGAGTGATATTTACATAAAAAGTAGTATCCGCCATATTTTCCACCCTCCTGTTCATTTTCCTTGCTTCTCACAACAACTGAACTTGCTTCCGATAAAGACAAAAAGGGAAATCCCCCGCCTTAAGGCTTAAAGCTCAAGGCGGAAGGTTTCCCTGCTTTTTACTGTAATGCCTCCATACTGGAGCGGATAAGAGCGATATGCTCCTCCAGCTTCTGGGCGTTCTGCCGCACGCCTTCCACTACATTTGCCGGAGCCTTGCTCATAAATTTTTCGTTGTTCAGCTTAGCGTTAGCAGTATTCAGCTGCTTCTGCGCGCTTTCCAGTTCCTTTGTAAGCCTCTTCAGCTCCGCTTCCTTATCCACCAGTTCTTCCATGGGAATATATATTTTGGCATCGGGGGTTACGATGGTCACAGCGCCGGGAATATCAAAGCTATCCCCCACCTCTACGCCGGAAGCATACGCCATACGCAGGAATATTTCCCTGCCCTCTTCAAACGCTTCCTTTCGGGCGGCCGCGATATACAGCATGGCTTTTCTGCCAGGCGCTACGTTCATTTCGCTTCTTCTGTTTCTTACAGCGCGAACCACGGCCATAACGCTTTCCATCTTTCCGGTTTCTGCGGGGAAAGAAAGGGATGCATCATAGGAAGGATAGAAATTTACCACCAAAGCGTCCCCCTGATGGGGCAGGCTCTGCCAAATCTCTTCCGTAATATACGGCATAAAGGGATGCAGGAGCGCCAAAGTCCGGCTCATCACCCATACAAGAACCTGGCGGGCGCACTGAGCGGCTTCCTCATCGTCCCCAGTCAAACGGATTTTCGCGATCTCGATATACCAGTCGCAGAATTCATCCCAAATAAAATCATAAAGCTTCTGAACGGCAATACCCAGCTCAAATTTTTCCAGGTTTTCATTTACCTCTCCGGCCACACGGTTAAACTCGCTCAGGATCCACTTATCTTCCGTAGCCAGTGTTTCAGGAATGGCGTTTTTCACCTGATGGCCATCAATGTTCATCAGGATAAACCGGGAAGCGTTCCAGATTTTATTGGCAAAATTCCGGCTGGCCTCCACTCGTTCTGTGGAAAAACGCGTATCATTTCCGGGCGTAATGCCTGTTACCAGAGTAAAGCGGAGAGCATCCGCTCCATATTGGCTGATAATCTCCAGAGGATCTATACCGTTTCCAAGGGATTTGCTCATCTTGCGGCCTTCCGCGTCCCTTACAAGGCCATGGAAAAATACTGTTTTGAAAGGAATTTCCTTCATATGCTCCATACCGGAGAAAATCATTCTGGCAACCCAGAAGAAAATGATATCATAGCCGGTCACCAGTGTATCAGTGGGATAAAAATATTCCAGCTCTTTGGTTTTTTCAGGCCATCCCAACGTGGAGAAAGGCCACAGAGCCGAACTGAACCAGGTATCCAGCGTATCCTCATCCTGCGTAAGATGGTCGCAGCCGCATTTAGGGCACTTCGTCGGATCTTCTTTGGAAACAATGGTTTCTCCGCAAACAGGGCAATACCACGCCGGAATACGATGCCCCCACCAAAGCTGACGGGAAATACACCAATCCTTGATATTTTCCATCCAGTTATAATAAATCTTGTTCATTCGATCAGGGATCAGGCGGATGCTTCCGTCTTTCACCACATCGATTGCCGGTTTTGCCAGCGGTTCCATCTTAACAAACCACTGTTTCGACACCATAGGCTCAACGGTGGTATGGCAACGATAGCAGGTGCCCACTTCATGCTGCAGAGGCTCCGTCTCTTTCAGGTATCCCCCTGCTTCCAAATCGGCCAAAATAGCCTTTCTGGCCTCCATGGTGGTCATACCTGCATATTTGCCGCAATCCAGCACCTCAGGTTCATCCACAGCCGCCTTTCCGCTTTGGAAAAGTTCGTCTGCGGCCGCTTTATCGGCAGCACCGGTCATATGCCCGTCATAGGTAAACACCCGGACAATAGGCAGGTTATGGCGCTTACCCACTTCATAGTCGTTGGGGTCATGGGCCGGAGTAATCTTTACCACACCGGTCCCTTTTTCCATATCCGCATGTTCGTCACACACAATGGGGATTTCCTTATTCAGAAGCGGCAGAATTACATGGCACCCATGCAGATGGGCGTAACGGGGATCTTCCCCGTTAATGGCCACAGCCGTATCTCCCAGCATAGTCTCAGGCCGGGTAGTGGCCAGTTCCAAAGTTTCTCCCGTCTCTTTTACGGGATACAAAAGATGCCAGAAATGGCCGTTCTGCGGCTTATATTCCACCTCAGCGTCTGAAATGGACGTGTTGCAGTGAGGGCACCAGTTTACCATCCGGTTGCCCCTGTAGATCAATCCTTTTTCATAGAGGTTGACGAACACTTCCCGGACCGCTTTTGAGCAGCCTTCATCCAAAGTGAAACGTTCCCGCTCCCAGTCGCAGGAGGAACCAAGCTTTTTCAGCTGTTCAATAATACGGCCGCCATATTTTTCTTTCCAGGCCCAGGCTCTCTCCAAGAAAGCCTCTCTGCCGAGATCGTCTTTTGTAACGCCCTCTTCCCGCATGGCTTCCACAATTTTAGCCTCTGTAGCGATAGAAGCGTGATCTGTCCCGGGAAGCCAAAGGGCACTATATCCCTGCATCCGTTTCCAACGGATCAGGATGTCCTGCAAGGTCTCATCCAAGGCGTGGCCCATATGCAGCTGCCCCGTAATATTCGGCGGGGGAATCACAATCGTATACGGTTTTTTCTCTGGATCTACCTTTGCGTGGAAATATCCTCCATCCGTCCAGAATTTGTAAATCCGATCCTCCACTTCCTGGGGCTCATATGTCTTCGCAAGCTCCCTGCTCATATTGATTCCTCTCTTTCTTTCCTACTCCGGCAACAATATCCGGAAATTCTTCTTTGGAAAAACAAAAGCCCCGGATATGCACTGCATATGCAGCACATATCCGGGGCGAAAACGATCCGCGGTACCACCCGTATTCAGCCAAACAGAGCATCATCCCTGTCGGCCCTCATTCCGTTTTTAACGGACGCCTTAACGCGGCTCACACGCCCGCTCTTATCCTTAAAAGGTTCAGAACGGAGACTCCAGGGCGACGTATACGCAACGGGAAACCTACCGGCTCACACCCACCGCCGGCTCTCTGCAAAGATTCATCCTTTGCCTTTACCCCTTCACTGTCTTTTCTATATGGATACGTAAATTCATTATAAGCGGCATTAAAAGCTTTGTCAAGTTCTCAGGTTCAGCTTCCTTTTGCAGGAAGAAAACTTACCTCTCCCTCCGACAAAAGGCCGTCCACCACTGCACAGATGCAGAGACACCTAACAATATCTCTGTCATTTTCAATCTGCACATACCAACGGGATCCATTTGCCTTCCACTGGGTCCCATGGGTCATAACGAGAGTTCTATCCACATCAATCACATCAAAATTACCCAATGCAGGATCTCCCCGAAAACTCCAATTGGGATTGCGTGCAGAAACGCTTATTCCACCCGGCGTAATACTCTGTATAAGCGTCATCCGCTTTTCGCCAGGGATTTCTATAGAGAATTTACATAAGGAGGAAGTCCCCATACCCGTAATCCGAGCCAGTTCTACTCCATCGGCTGAACGAAGTGACATTTTGGCCGAAAGCAAACTCCTTACCCCTGCCACCAAAAAAGCGATATCCCCTAATTCATTATAAACAGTAAAAAGCGCCCCTCCGCTTTGCAAAAACCGTTTTAAGTAAAAACGCACCGGAACGCCTCCTTTCTACTGCCTTTGAAATATTATTTTATCATTGTATATGAATTATGACAAGAAACTATCTGTAAATTTTCCATGGAGCAGAACAATACCCTCTCATTGCTCATAAATATGCTTTCATCATAAAACAAAAAACAGAAGGCTCTCCCTGCTAAGGAAAAGCCTTCTTTAAAACCAAACTTACTCTTATCAGGCTTCTGCTTCCTCAACAAAAGCCGAACGGGAAAGAACGGGTTTATGTTTTGTATTCTGCATAGAAAAAGCAATATTAGTAGCGTGGTCTGCAATCCGCTCCAAATTTGTAAGGGCATCCGTATAAACAGATCCTGCCAATGCTGTACATAGCCCTTGATTCAACCGTTCAATATGCTTGTTTTTCAAGCGATCCGTTTCGTTATCAATTACCTCTTCTGTAGCATTGACATTAAATGCCAACTGGGAATCGCCGCTTCCCTTGAGGAAAAGCTGCATAGAATCCGCCAGAATTTGCAGAACCAATTCCTTCATCCGGTCTAACTCCTCCATAGCGGCCTCGCTGAGAGAAGCTTTCCCACTGATAACAATCTCTGCCTCTTCGCCTATATTCTCGCTGTGATCGCCGATTCTTTCATAATCGGATACCACATGGAACAGAGCGTTAATGACTTTACGATCGTTTTCTTCCAGTTCCAACGCGTTAATCTTAACAAGATACTCTGTGATATTCTGATTCAGGTAATTTATAATACCTTCATTTTCTTTCAGCTCTTCAATTTTTGATTCATCTTTTGTGAATAATGCATCCATTGCATTCTGAAAATTCGTTTCCGCTAAATGAGCCATCCGCTCTACTTCTTTGATAACTTGCGTAACAGCAATGGGCGGTGTATTCAGAATACGGGGGTCCAGAAAAGAAAGGCTCATAGCTTCACGCTTTTTATCTTCACCAGGCACCATACGGCAGGCCAGATTTACAAGCACATTGCTCATGGGCAGCAGAATAGATGTCATCACCACATTAAAGATGATGTGGATAAGAGAAATCTGCATAACCACGTTATTGGGAGCCAAAGCCTGGATCCAGCTGACAACAGGCAGGCAAAGAGTCAGCACGGTGAAAAGAACCGCTCCGATAATATTGAAAAGCAGATGCACCATGGCTGTTCTTTTAGCCGTTTTTGATGTGCCGATACAGGAAAGAAGGGCTGTGACACACGTTCCGATATTCTGACCGTAAATGACAAAAATAGCAGAATCCAATCCAATGGAACCACTAAGCGCCAAAGCCTGCAAAACACCGACAGAAGCAGAAGAACTCTGAATAATGGCTGTGAAAACAAGCCCAACCAAAAGGCCTAAAATGGGATTCTTCAATTGAACAATTGCGTTGCGGAAAAATTCGGATTCGCTTAACGGCTCCATGGAGGAACTCATAACGGACATTCCGTAAAACAGCACACCAAACCCGGTGATAATCTGACCCACATGACGCCGGTTCACTTTCTGGCTGAACTGCATTAAAATAACACCGATAAAAATAGCCAGCGGCGCCAACGCATTCAGCTTTATGGCAATGAGAAAACTGGTTACTGTTGTGCCTATATTGGCACCCATAATTACACCTACAGCCTGCGCCAGATTCATAATGCCAGCATTTACAAATCCTACGACCATTACCGTAGTAGCTGAGGAACTCTGGATTACAGCCGTAACAAGAAGACCAATCAGCGCACCCATATATTTATTGGTGGTCAATCGTTCTACAAGGCTTTTTAATCTGGAGCCTGCCGTCAATTCAAGACCGTCCCCCATCAGCTTCATACCAAAAAGGAATAGCCCCAAACCGCACAGAAGCATCATCCCATTTTCCAGTGTCATATGAACCCTCCATTAATCAGCTTTTGTTAGTAAATATTAAATTCTAATCTTAATTCAAATTGTTCCTAACCAGAATCGCTCTGAAAGATTACCTCCATAATATTCTATTTATACAACTTTTGTATTCTATTATGACAAAATAACTCTAAATCTTTAAATATTTTCTCCGATAGAAGTTACTCAGAAATTCTTATTAATGCCGCTTTTTATCCGTTGGATTACGTATTCACAAGGCAATATCTGAAAACAACTGCATGTCTTTTTCTATAAATCATGCTATAATAAAACAGTTCAATTTCGAATTTCCCCATTTTATGAGAAGGAGGAAATATATGCGTTCGTTTATGCGTTCTCTATTGCCCCTAAAGCGTTTATGGATTCTTTTATGTTTCCCCGCGGCGATCATACTTCTTCTGGCCGCCAAAAATGCCGATTTTGCTGAGTGGTACGCCCTGTATCCTTACGCTCTTCTTTCCAAGACAGGAAATGCCATTACAGGTATTTTTCCCTTTTCTATTGGAGAAATACTCCTTATTATCTTCATAATCGGAACACCTGCAGCCTTAATTTGGTTTTTAATTCATTTTTTCCGTTCCAAAGGAAAGCGTAAAACTGTTTTTGCAAAAGCGATTTTAAATATACTCTGTGTGACCAGTGTGCTGCTTCTCCTCTTTACCTTAAACTGCGGTATCAATTATAACCGATACACCTTTGCCGAAACATGCGGTTTGGAAATCCGCCCTTCTTCCAAAGAAGAGCTCTCCTCTTTGTGCAGGCATCTTGCTCAAAAACTCAATGAACTTCGTCCCCTAGTTAAAGAAGATGAAAATGGTGTTATGATTTCTTCTTTTCTTTCCGCTGGGGAACAGGGCGATGCTGCCAGGGATGCTTTCAACTCTCTGCATGAAGAATATCCCCTTCTCTCTCCCGGATACAGCAATCCTAAAGCTGTAATGAATTCCAGGGTCATGTCTTGGTTTCATATAACAGGGGTATATTTACCTTTTACCTTTGAAGCTAATGTAAACGTGGATGTCCCCGATTATTCCATTCCGGCTACCATGTGCCACGAGTTATCTCATCTGCGTGGGTTTATGCGGGAAGATGAAGCAAATTTTATCGGGTATTTAGCCTGCTGCCGCAGTGAAAGCTGGGATTTCCAGTATTCAGGCTATATGCTTGCTTTTGTGTATGTAAATAACGCTCTCTATTCCGCAGATGCAGAAACCGCTTCCGCCATATATGGAGAACTTTGCGAAGGTGTGCAGCGGGACTATGCTGCCAATTCAGACTACTGGAGCCAATTTGAAAGTCCTATGAAAGAAATCGCCAATTCCGTAAATAATTCCTACTTGAAGGCTAACGGTCAGGAAGATGGTGTTAAAAGCTACGGCCGCATGGTAGACCTCCTTCTGGCAGAATACCGCAGCCAGCAGAAAAACGATAGCTAATGCATCCCACTCGTGGTTCCAAAAAATAAAAAACCACCTACTCCTTTACGTATTACCCTTTTGAAAAGATGTATAGAAAAACTACAAAATTTAAAGGCCCCGGCATTTCTCCCGATGAGAATGCCGGGGCCTTTTATGGAGGAATATTTTAGAGCGTCTAAACACAAAATTTGGAGTCTATCAAAAAGCGGTATCCTTAAAAATGTCCTGGGCTTTCCATCAGCCCGGAACCCGGAATTGAACAGGTTCCACCGTATTATCCAGTACATCAAAGCGATATCCCATTCTTTGCAGTTCCTCAATAATGGAGGGAAGGATCTCTAAGGTTGTCCTCTTCAAATTTGTATTATGCATGAGCACGATTGCTTTATCTTTTCCCTTAACCCCCTGAATCACATTGTTGTAAATCCGCTGAGTGGGAATATTATTGCCAGTGGCATCCTGAGAATCCACATTCCAGTCGTAATATGTATACCCTCTTCGTTCCATTTCTTTGATAATGCTTTTAGCTGTCCCTTTATTGAAGCCATTGATACTGCCGCCTGCAAAGCGGAAAATGGTAGGTTCTACTCCCGTCACAGACCGGATATAATCCCGTTCCTTTTTAAAATCCTCTAAAAACGCATTTGGAGATTGATAAATGGAGCGGAAATCATGGGTATAAGAATGAACAGCCAATACATGTCCTCTTTTAACCGTTTCCTTCATGGCTTTTTCAGCTACATCCGTTCGAATTCCCACATCAAAGAAGGTCGCCTTTACTCCATATTGATCCAACACATCCAAAAGAGGCAAGGTATAATCAGAGGGGCCGTCGTCAAATGTAAGATAAACCACCTTATCCCCTGGCTTGTGCGGGGTGTATTCCGGCTTTTCTACATACAGATCGGGATACGGATCCCCTGGATTCTTGCTGTTCTCGGAAACAGGGGGGGCAGAACTTTCTTCGTGTTTTGAACTGGAAGAAGTTCCAGAAGCCTCTGAGGAAACCGCAGGATGGGTTTCTTCGGAGGAAGGTTTGGAACTATTCTTCGATTCCTCTGTAGGTTTTGAAACCTCCCCTTTGCTTTCATCAGCTTCTTTTGCAGAGGACACATCTTTACCGGTTGTTTCTGAAGAAGTATCTTCTCCTGCGCCCTTATCGGACGTACTGCTGGACGTTTTGGAAGATTCAAAACTGCTTACATCAGAAGAAATAGAAAGGGATACGTCATTACTGCCTGAGGATTTTGTAGGTACACTTTCTGAAAAACTTCCTCTCAACACCAGTCCAAACGCCAAAAGGACTGCGGCTGCAGAAAGCAAAACGGAAAATGTGCGGAACAAAATAGGATTGGGCCCCCGCCTTTTAGGGTTATGTCCCGTTGTTCCCGACACACTTTTCCTTCTTGTTCCCTGCCCATTATGATTTGGTATATATGTAGATTTTGAATATCTCTCATCGTTTTGCGTTCTTTTTGCTGCCATTTTTCAGCCCTCCCGTTTCCTCTATTTTATCCGCCTATTTCCAATAAATCTTTTGGTTTGGTTTTGTTAAACTCACATTGAATATCTATAATATGTCTTATTAAATCCGACATCTTTCGACATCTTGAGTATACGCCGTCCCGCTGGGAAAGTACAGTTACTTTTCTGTAACAGGCAGTTAAGAAACTGTAATTGCAAATCGTGCTATTTTCTGAAACTTTTTTGGCTTTTTCTGCATCCCATCTGCATCTTATAGGGAAAACTTTGTAGACTAAAAATTTCATTGCAACCATCAATCTTTCTCCTGCTGCTTTATTTGTATTTCTGATCCAACTGCATACCGGAAAAAATTCTGTTATTGTAGGAGTACAATACATTTTGGACAGATGAATAAAAAAGGATGAAGGATAAAGCCTCATCGGTTATAGTTGAAGTTGCAGACAACAATGTAACGAGAGGAGGCCATATCCTTCATGAATAAGAGTATAACACAGGACATGGCGTATCGGCAATCCCTGATGAAATACGCAGAGAAATACGGCGTCAGCCGGGCCAGCCGGAAGTACAACAAGAGCCGGTCGTATATCTACTTCTGGAAGGCCCGTTGGAACGGAACAGTGCAGTCCCTGAGCTGCCAGTCCAGACGCCCACACAGTCATCCCAACCAGCACACAGAGGCAGAGCTGAAGCTGATCCGGGATATGCGCCGCCGTAATCCTGACCTGGGTATGGTGGAACTGTGGCACCGGTTGCGCAAGCGGGGCTATACCCGCCGCCCGGAGAGCCTGTTCCGCCTTCTGAGAAAACTGGGCCTGTTCCCCACAGCAGAGAAGAAAAAAGCCTACAGTCCCAAGCCTTATGAGCAGATGACTTATCCCGGCCAACGGGTCCAGGTGGATGTGAAGGTAGTGCCCCGCAGGTGTATCGCAAACCCCGGACTTCGCCTGTTCCAGTATACCGCCATCGACGAGTTCTCCCGCCTTCGCTTCCTGGCCGCCTACCCGGAACAGAGTACCTACTCCTCCGCCAACTTCCTGAAAAAGCTGCAAGAGTGGTATGCCCGCCGCGGCATACGGGTGGAGTGCGTCCAGACGGACAACGGTTTTGAATTCACCAACCGCTTCTCCAACAGTAAGCGGGATCTGCCCACCTTGTTTGAGGCTGCCGCCGCCCAGCTCGGCATCCTCCACAAGCTCATCCGTCCCTATACGCCGCGTCACAACGGCAAAGTGGAGCGCAGCCACCGGGAGGACCAGAAACGGTTTTATTCCTGCCACAGCTTTTATTCCCTCGATGACTTTGCAAAGCAGCTCGCCATCCACAACCGCCGCTCCAACAACTTTCCTATGAGGCCCCT